>DATHWC010000123.1:0-9880 GCA_035460985.1 Lunatimonas sp. | reverse complement strand
ATCACCGAAACGGTAGACGCTTTTAGGAATAAAGAAGCAGCAATGCTTTCCGGAGAATTTGATCAGGCATTGACGGAGATCCTTCCTTCTACAGAGGTTCTCAACCGAATTAGTACGCTGTCTGTAGCAAAAATCTACCGCTCCCAGCCAGTTCTTGAAAAGGAGGCTGCGGGATTTCAGGTAGTAGAGGGACTACTGGAGGTATTTTCCAAAGCTCTATACCATCACCACTATGATAAAAACCGCTTTTCCGGGCATGACAAAAGTATTTTGCGCTTGCTTCCTCCTGAGTTTCCTAACGAAAAAGATACAGATCCCTATACACTCCTGCGTTCCCTGATGGATTTTATTTCCGGAATGACCGACAAATACGCCCTTTCCCTGTATCGAAGAGTAAAGGGAATTACGATTCCGGGGACATAACTGCGAAAGTTCGTCGATGTGATTTTCAAGATAGTTTTTTACATAATAGCAATGAACTTGATCCACATTTCTATTAACTTTACGGCTTCTTTTGAATGAGTTGTTTTTCCCTATGTGAATTATAGTTCACCAAAACCGGGACAACTTAGCGAATAACTAAATCAATACGGTGAAAAAATATCAGGAGTTCAAACAGGTGCAATATCCTGAAATTGGCGAAAGCATACTAGCATTTTGGAAAGCAAATCAGATATTCGAAAAGTCTGTCGAAACCCGGGAGGGATCGCAGACCTTCACTTTTTACGAAGGACCGCCTTCTGCTAACGGTACTCCCGGGATTCACCACGTGATGGCACGTACCATCAAGGATGTGTTCTGCCGCTATAAAACCCTGCGGGGATTTCAGGTCAAGCGCAAGGGCGGTTGGGACACCCACGGTCTACCCGTAGAATTGCAGGTAGAAAAGGAACTGGGGATCACCAAGGATGATATTGGTAAAAGTATTTCTGTAGAAGAGTATAACCAAAAATGCCGGGAAACGGTAATGCGTTTTAAAGGTGAATGGGATGACCTGACGGAAAAAATCGGCTATTGGGTAGATCTGGATGATCCGTATATCACCTTTGACGCCAAGTATGTGGAGACCTTGTGGTATCTGCTTAAAAAACTATACGATAAAGATTTACTCTATAAGGGTTACACCATACAGCCGTATTCTCCGGCTGCCGGAACCGGACTAAGTTCCCATGAACTCAATCAGCCGGGATGCTATCGGGATGTCAAGGACACATCCATCACGGCACAGTTTAAAGTGAAAGGCGAAAAAGACCTTTATATACTAGCGTGGACCACTACCCCTTGGACGCTACCCTCCAATTCCGCATTGGCAGTAGGAGAAAAATTGGATTACGTCAAAGTAAAGACTTTTAACCCATACACCTTTGAACCAGAAACCGTCATCTTGGCAAGAGAAAGGATGGCCGGGTATTTTAACCCAAAGGCAGCGGACCTCTCACTGGAAGCCTATAATCCGGGGGACAAGTTGATACCCTATGAGGTCGTGGACACCGTAAAAGGAACTGATCTTTTGGGTTTGGCTTACGAACCGCTTTTTCCGATACAAGCCCTTGCACTACCCCATCCCGCCTTCACTGTAATCATAGCTGATTACGTTACTACCGAGGACGGTACAGGCATCGTTCACCTGGCGAAGGCCTTTGGAGCTGATGACTTTAGGACACTAGTTCAACAAAACGTACCCGGCATCTTTGTCAAAGACGAGCTGGGTAACGATATTCCAGTAGTGGACAAAAAAGGAAGGTTTATTCCTGCAGTAGGCGAGTACCTGCTGGCAAAAATGAAGGAACACGGGATTCAAGGTCACAAGGAACTGGGTGTTGATGATTTTTATGTCAAAAACTATCCGAAAGATGACGAAGCCAATCCGGACTACAAATCTACCGATGTAATCATTTCCATCATCCTAAAAAACGAAAATAAGGCCTTTAAGGTCGAAAAATACGAGCACAGTTATCCCCATTGCTGGCGGACGGACATGCCCATACTTTATTATCCCATGGAAAGCTGGTTTATCAAAACCACCGCATACAAGGACAAGCTGGTTGCCCACAACAAAACCATCAACTGGAAGCCGGAAGCCACCGGAACGGGCAGGTTTGGAAACTGGCTGGAGAATCTGGTCGATTGGAACCTAAGCCGTTCACGCTTTTGGGGAACTCCTCTTCCTATCTGGAGAACTGAAGACGGTACAGAAACAGTATGTATCGGTTCAATCTCTGAGCTGGAAGCAGGAATCGCTGACGCAATATCTAAGGGCTTTATGAAAAAATCCCCTTATGAAGGAAAAGAAGTAGATCTGCACCGTCCCTATGTGGATGATGTGGTGTTGGTGTCCCCAAGCGGCCAAAGAATGTACCGTGAGACAGACCTGATAGATGTTTGGTTTGATTCGGGAGCTATGCCCTATGCCCAATGGCATTACCCCTTTGAAAATCAGGAAATCTTCGAGGCCAACTATCCGGCAGATTTTATTGCAGAGGGAGTAGATCAGACTCGCGGATGGTTTTTTACGCTGCACACACTATCCGTGATGCTTTTTGACAGTATATCTTTCAAAAATGTCATCGCCAATGGACTTGTTCTGGATAAGAACGGCAATAAAATGTCCAAGCGATTGGGCAATGCCGTGGATCCCTTCAAAACGCTAAAGGATTACGGACCAGATGCGCTTCGCTGGTACATGCTCAGCAATGCCAATCCTTGGGATAACCTAAAATTCAATGAAGAGGGGGTAGCAGAAGTACAGCGAAGGTTTTTCGGTACACTTCAAAACACGTACAACTTCTTTGCTTTATACGCCAACTTGGATCACTTCACCTATGATGTGACAAAAGCCATCCCGGTCAACGAGCGGCCTGAACTGGACCGATGGATCATTTCCAAGCTACAGTCCTTGATCTTGGATGTGGAAACATCTTTGGACGAGTACGATGCCACTCCCGCAACCCGGGTTATCATGAATTATACCGTGGATCAGCTTTCCAACTGGTACGTTCGATTGGCACGAAAACGATTTTGGAGGGGGGATATGAACCCAGACAAACAGGCCGCCTACGAAACACTATTTGAATGCCTCCAGACCATCTCACAACTGATGTCACCCGTAGCACCTTTTTATGCCGACTGGTTATACCGGAATCTTACGGCTGGAGCTCGGGAAGAAGGGCAGGACTTAGCAATTTCCGTGCACCTAACAAACTGGCAAGCCGCCAACCAATCATGGATCCAAGGTGACTTGGAGGCAAGCATGGAGCTTGCTCAGGATATTTCTTCCTTAGTTCACTCCCTTCGTAAGAAAGAACGGCTCAAAGTCAGGCAGCCCCTTCAGAAAATACTTATCCCTGTGTTATCGGAAAAAAGAAAGGCACAGATCCAACATGTGGAAGAGTTAATTCTTTCTGAAGTAAATATAAAAGCCATCGACTACATCGATGACACTTCCGGTATATTGGTAAAAAGTATCAAACCCAATTTTGCCCTACTTGGGAAGAAATACGGGCCTCAAATGAAACTGGTAAGTCAACAGATACAGGGATGGGGGAAGGATGAAATAACGGTGATCGAGCAGGAAGGAAAAATCCAAATCAATATTGGGGGCGATCAGGTCGACATTCTTTTGGAGGAAACGTTGATCAGTTCACAGGACATACCGGGTTGGTCAGTTGCTACAGAAAGAGGTTTGACTGTGGCCTTGGACGTCACCGTAACGGAGGTGCTTAAGCAGGAGGGAATTGCAAGGGATTTGGTCAACAGAGTTCAAAACATGAGAAAAGACATGGGTCTCGACGTACAGGACAAAATTCACATTACCTTAGCAAACCAAAGCGAGGAAATAGATACGGCAATCCGTGCTTTCGCCGGGTACATCCAAACAGAAACCCAAGCGTTGGAATTGACGTTTGTAAGAGAATTGCCAGAGGGAAAGCTTCTGGATATGGACGAATTCGAACTCACTGTGCTAGTAGAGAAAGTATAACTTATGAATTATATAAAATATTTCGGAATTACCCTGCTGATCATTGTTATAGACCAAGTGGTGAAAATGGTCGTCCATTATCAGATGGATTTTGGCACCGTGGGTCAGATCAAAGTCTTTGGTGACTGGTTTAAGCTGCATTATACAACCAACCCCGGCATGGCATTCGGTATGCAGCTTGGCTCGGAATACGGTAAATTAATCCTAACCAGCTTCCGGCTTATCGCCATGTTTGGAATAGGGTACTACTTGTATCTCTTGATTTCAAAATCAGCCCATCCTGGATATATCTTTTGTATATCTCTCATATTAGGCGGTGCTATAGGTAACCTGATTGACAGTGTGTTTTATGGTGCCTGGCTGGGAAATGCACCTTATGATGCACCTAGCCCTTGGTTTCACGGGCAGGTAATTGATATGTTTTACATTGATATTTGGGAGGGCTTTATCCCCGATTGGATACCGATTTTCGGTGGTGGGTACACGGCCTTATGGCCAATTTTCAATATCGCCGATGCCTCAATTTTTGTGGGTGTAGCTATTATTCTAATCTTTCAAAAACGATTTTTTGATGAGGAAAAAAAAGCACAGGAGGAAGACGATATTCAGAAACAGTTTATCGAAAACAAGTAGTAAAGCGGAATTTTTCAACCGTTAAAAAAAGATAAAATGCGAATTTTATCTTTTTTTATGTCCAAATCAATAAGATTATGTATTTTTGATCTAAACAGCTATACTTAAATACACCCAAAAGAAATGGATTTCAAAAAATTTGACCGGCTTAAAAGGCAGTATGAGGAATATATTGCCAAAGCAGAAAAGAACATTAATGGTGGGAAAGCTATACAGCAGACTCGTTCCGTGTGGTTTGACAGACAAACCATTGAGGAGTTATTAAAACAGACCGACCCTAGGACAGGGGGAATAAAGGTCTTTTTTGGCAAATATGATGAGGAATCGCTTTCAAATTCAGATATCAGTGCCGAAGAAAAGGACCTTTACGGTAAACTGACATTGATTTTGGCCGCATCTGATGACAATAAAGACCCTCAGACTGAATCGATGGTAGTAAATGGGGGGAAAATATGTCCTCCAGATTGCAGTTAGATCTAGAGACTTCAAACCAATGTCAGTATCTATTTATCTTGTTTCAATATTCCTAGGATTGGCAGGGGGATTATTTTATGCTCTGAAAATAAATAAAGACCAGGAATATTCCAACACCCAGCGCTTGATTTTGGGGTTGATTATTTTCGTGACATGTTTTGAATTGTATGCCATTATTTTAGTAAATAGTGGTAGGCATAACCTATTTGTTTACAATATTTGCTTTTTTTATTTAGAAACCTTCATATTATTGGGGTATTTGTATGCTATACACCAATCCAAAAGAGTAAGGCAGACTATTTTTAACTTCTCAGTAGTTTATTTGATTTGGGGAATTATCAATACCCTTTTAATTCAAGATATCTGGATAACCTCGCATAACTATTCGTTCCTGATTGCCAGTTTGGGCATTCTAACTTTTTGCCTGTTATATATCTTTGGAATTGCAAAAAACAACAAATACTTCGAAAGACCGCTTTGGTCAATACCGCATTTTTGGAACACCTCGATTCTACTTATTTTTTACAGTACGGGATTTTTGTATTTTCTTTCATTAAATTTTCTTCATGAACTGGATCCAAAATTAGTGAACATATTGGGGTCCATCAATCGCTCCGTTGCCGGGACAATGTATATTGTGTTGGGATTTTCCTACTACGCACCTTTGCTTCAAACAGCAGAATATGCGAAGTGATTCTATTGAGCTGTTTTTTGTTTTGGTTTCCGGCATTTTCCTCATGTTTATGATGTCGGGGTTTATTGTGGCCATTGTGGTAATCCACCGTCAGCGGCAGGTCAAAAACAAACACCGGGTAGAACTGATGAAAGCAGACTATGAAAAAACTCTATTAAATGTCGAGAAAGAGATCCGGGAGGAAACACTCCTTTACGTCAGTCAGGAGCTGCATGACAATATAGGACAGATGCTTTCATTAACAAAGTTGGTGTTAGCCAATCCGGAACCTTCCGCCGCGTTGGAAGGTAAAAAGCTTATCAATCAAATCATTAAAGAAGTTAAGAGTCTATCCAAGTCAATTAACAGGGACTATCTCAAAGACCTGAAATTTGGGGATTTTCTTAGGGAGGAATTAGAGAAAATAGAAAGGAGTGGTTTCTGCCAAACAGCTTTAATTCCTGCGGATTCCTCCGTAGACATTTCGGATGACAATAAAAAGCTGATTTTGATACGTGTGGTCCAGGAATGTCTCAATAACGCCATCAAACATGCTTCGCCTACTTGGATAAAAATCCAAATAAACCACACAGCCCCCTTGCTGGAGCTCACCATTATCGATGATGGGGTGGGATTTGACACGGAGCAGGACTCCCAGGGACTGGGCATGCGAAATCTCCAATCAAGAATGAATGCCATTGAAGGAAATATAAGCTTCAAATCGGAACCCCAGAAAGGGACCAATATTAAAATCTCTCTGACTGTGTGATCTTTACAATCATCTAATTTTTAAAATTTGCCCACAATAAAAATGACAAAAATAATAATGGCTGATGACCACAAGATGTTCGCCCAAGGAATGGCAAATATTTTGAAACGGGAACCTGACTTTGAAATCGTGGGAATTTTTTCCAATGGAAAACAGGTACTTAGCTACCTACAAAGGCAAGAAGCAGATCTTCTGATCACGGACATGAATATGCCTGGTATGGATGGAATTGGCCTGATACAGGAACTCAAAAAACGAAAAATTAAAATTAAAATTATTGTATTATCCATGTATGATGGTGAGGAGATTTTCAAAAATTGCGTAAAACAGGGAATTAGTGCCTATGTACTCAAAAATGCCGATCCGGAAGAACTCGTTTATACCATTCACGAAGTCATAGAAAAGCGACACATTATTGATTTTCAACATGTACTTTACCAAGCCGAAGATAACCCATTCGATCACCTAGATACCTATGCGTTGAAATTTAAACTTTCGAAAAGGGAGTTTGAAATCCTAAGCTATATAGCAAAAGGGAAAACAAATAAAGAAATATCCGAAATCTTACACCTAAGTGTGCATACCGTGGAAACTCACAGAAAACACATTCATGCCAAACTCAACGTTTCTTCCTCCGCCGAACTGATCAAAAAAGCCATAGACATGGGACTTGGATAGTCACATTTCAATTTATTCACTAACTTTCTAATTATCTATTTAAATTGATGCGATGATAAAAATGCCACTTGTTGCGAACCCATACAGAGCAATAAAAATTTCTCGCTTCTTCTGGAAGCTACACCTTTTGTGGCATATAGTTCTCTCTACTTCAGAGGAAATTTAGGTATTAGGTATTTCCTACGCAAGGCAGATTAGGCCATTTAGAATTTAAACATACCAATTAGGGTAGCTTTAGCCTTCCGATAGCCGTTACACCGCCCTTAGTAACATCATCTACTGCTACCAGAACTTCTGCATCAAGCGGCAGGAAAACATCCACCCGGGACCCAAATTTGATAAACCCAAATTCATAGCCTTGAGCTACGGGATCCCCTTCCTTGACATACCACTTAATTCTCCTGGCCACGGCACCCGCGATTTGCCTTACCATCAGCTGAATACCACTGGGATGCTCGATGACTAAAGAGGTGCGTTCATTTTCGGTACTTGACTTCGGATGCCAAGCTACTAAGTATTTACCCGGATGATATTTAAAAAACTTGACCAAACCCGTGATGGGGGATCGGTTTACGTGAACATTTATCGGTGACATGAATATAGACACTTGTATCCGCTGTTCCTTCAAGTACTCAGATTCTTCCGTTTGTTCGATGACTACGACCTTGCCGTCTGCCGGTGCGTAAACCAAATCCGGGTCGTTGGGTAAGGGGATAGCAGGATTTCTGAAAAACTGAAGAACAAGCAAGTAAAATACTATCGTAACCAATAACACTGCATTTAATAGGGTTTCGTTTCCTTCCCCAACAACTTGATGTAATCCAAAATTAATGGCCGCAAAAATTATCATCAACCAGAATAAAAGCGTTCTACCTTCTTTATGAATTGTCATTATATATTTGGTTTGCGTTAGCTTCCTATTTCATCACAATAATAGGTCTTTTTTACCACTTTTAGAAAATCTTCAAAAAGGCTACAATAAAGGGAGTCGACAACAACAATCCATCAAACCGGTCCATAAATCCACCATGTCCCGGAAGACCCCTTCCGGAATCCTTAATGTCTATACTCCGTTTGAAAAGAGATTCGATAAGATCCCCATATGTTCCCGCGATGATGATGATGGCTGCAATACTGAACCATTGCCATACAGGTAGAATCGTGAAATACTGTGCCATGATGTAGGTGACAATGACGGCCGCCGCTGCACCTCCCAAACTGCCCTCCCATGATTTTTTCGGAGATACCCGTTCGAACAACTTCGTCTTGCCGAATTTGGTTCCGGCAAAATAGGCGCCTGAGTCACTGGCCCAAAGTATAAATAGTGAACCGACTACAATTTCGAAATGAAAAGATCCTCCGGCAGAAAAAGCAGCGACAGTTAACAGGGAAAAGGGTATAGCTACATAGAAAATTCCCAATATGGTGAAAGCAATGCCGGTAAAGGGCTTCTTGTCTGATTTTCGATACAGCTTAATAAAGAAAATCATGGAAACCAGGGGGAACACCAAGAAATAATACTCGATCGGGATAATCTTCATTTCCTCCAAAAAAGTAAAGGTGAAAATCAAAAGACCAACAAAGGTCCCAAAACTTTTCAGCGGCAGCATACCGTCCAATCCGGAAAGCTTATAAAATTCCATCTGGGTAAAGGATTGAATAATCGCAAAGACAATAAAATAAGCCCATTCACTGTAGACAGAGCTGCCTATGATAACCGCCGCCCCGATGAGAGCGGTTATCACCCTTTGTGCCAGATTACTGTAATTACTTATACTAAAACGTGATTTCATTATCAATGATATTAATCGCCTGCACGACATCCTCCGTGGACGTCATGATTTCAAAATTGCCATGGATGTGGTACACTGTTTCCCGCTTATTAAGGATTATCGCCACAACACCTCTATCTGTGAGCACTCCTTTGATGATCTCCGCTCGAATTGGTGAATCGGTCTCATACACTTTGTGCCACTTCGCCATTTTTTGGGGGTTTAGGATGCATGGCCACAAAATACCTGAATCCGACTACAAATACAATCAATCCAATTAACACATAGGGCCAATAGATCTCTGAAGGACCTTCAATATCGAAATCTATCACCCCAATTTTCCCCAGATAAACCATGGTTACAGTCAGTGCATTATTTAAGGTGTGGGCAAGGATGGGGTAAATAAGACTTCCGGAGTATACATATAAATACCCAAACAAGGCACCCAAAAACATACGGGGAAACAGTCCGTAGAATTGCAGGTGAATGGCGGAGAAAATAAATGCAGTAATCCAGACCCCTAGGTGTACATTGCCAGTATATCGATGCAACTTGGGTTGAAGGATACCCCGAAACAAATATTCCTCTCCCCAGCCAGCCATTATCCCAATTACCAAAAGCGCAACAAAAAACTCCAGTCCATTGTCAAAATCTGTGATATAATGTGTGAGGAGCATGAGTTCATCCTCTTTATCCCTTAGTGCCTTTTCTAGTCCAGAGAGAAATTCTGGAAAATGGGCATTTGTATTTAAATATACACTTAGTGAATTAAATGCAATAAAACCGGCCATAAGTAGAATTACTACTAAAATTCCGGTGAACTTTACCCTGCTAATTTGCTGTTTGATCCTCAGTGTCTTTTTATCCACAAGTCGGATAAAAAGCCATCCACCAAGCAGAAA
>DATHWC010000122.1:0-9788 GCA_035460985.1 Lunatimonas sp. | reverse complement strand
CCCTTTATAGAAGATGCGGCAATACCTACAGATAAACTAAAAGAATATATTGACCGTACCCTTCAAATCTGCAGAAAACATGGAGCCGACGTTTCTATGTATGCCCATGTCAGCGTGGGTGTCATCCATGTACGGCCTATCTTGGATTTGCGGCAGGCGGAAGATATAGAGCGTCTGAAAAATATTGCCGAAGATACCTTTAACCTGGTACTGGAATATGGCGGGTCTTGGAGTGGAGAACATGGTGACGGACTGGTAAGAAGCGCATTTAATGAAAGGTTTTTCGGAAAAGAAATTTATCGGGCCTTTGTACAGGTCAAGCAACTATTTGATCCGGAGAACCTAATGAACCCCGGTAAAATCGTAGAAGCTCAAACCATAGAACACAACTTGCGCTACGGTACGGCATACGCCGACCAGCCGGTTAAAACCTCCTTTCATTACCGCTCCGAGCAAAGTTTCGAGGAATCAGTTCATATGTGTACGGGTGTTGGAGAATGCCGGAAGCTTATCGGGGGCACCATGTGCCCCAGCTTCAAAGCGACCAGGGATGAGGAGCACTCGACCCGCGGCAGAGCCAATGCGCTTCGTCTAGCTATGTCCGGGCAACTGAATGGCAACGGACTGGCCAGCGAACGCCTGCAGGAAACCCTCGCTCTTTGTCTTTCATGCAAAGCCTGCAAGTCCGAATGCCCCAGCAACGTGGATATGGCCAAGATGAAAAGTGATGTGATGCAATTGTATTATGACCAAAAGGGTCCAAGCAGACGGGACAAAATGATCCGGGACTCGTCCAAAGCCGCCCGGATGTTTGCCGGAAAGCTTGCCCCTGCCATTAATGCACTTCAGGCATCTGCTCCCTTTAAGGCCAGCCTGGAGAAAATGGCCGGCTTTGACAAAAACCGAACCTTGCCGGAATATACTTCACAACCCTTCTATAAGTGGTTTGCGAAAAACAGTTCGAACCAACCCAAGTCGGAAAAAAAAGCCGTATTGTTTGCCGATACCTACCTCAATTACCACGAGCCGGAAATCGGCAAGGCGGCGCTTAAGCTACTCAACGACTGCGGCTACGAGGTTGAACTTGCCCATGTAGGGTGCTGTCAGCGGCCGAAGATTTCCCATGGTTTTTTAAGGGAGGCCAAGGAGCAGGGACAGTCGACGGTTGATAAGTTGATGGGTTATATTGATAGGGGTTTGAAGGTCGTGGTATGTGAACCCAGTTGTGCTTCGGCATTAAACGATGATTTCCCGGATTTGCTTGACAGCGTGGAAGTCGCCAAAAAACTCAAGGAGAATGTTATGCTGATAGATGTTTTTTTGGCGAAGGAAAAGGAAGCGGGCAACACCCAAATCAAGCTAAAACCCAAGGCGGACAGCATGCATATCCATGGTCACTGCCATCAGAAAGCGTTATATGGCACGCAGAGTATGAAGCAGGTACTGTCGAAGGACGGTTCAGAAACCGTTATGGAAATCCCCTCCGGTTGTTGCGGGATGGCGGGGTCTTTCGGCTATGAAAAAGAACACTACCACATCTCCAAAAAAATCGGCGACGAAATCCTTTTCCCGGCTGTCAAAGCCATGGAGGACACGGCCTCCCTAGCCGCAAACGGCTTCAGCTGCCGCCACCAGATAGAACACTTTACAGGTAAAAAAGCGAAGCATTGGGTGGAGTTGGTGGAAGTGGTGAGGGAATAAATAGCATCCTATGCGACAAAAATGGGAACCACGGAGGGCACGAAGGTGCTCAAAGGACACGAAGATTTTATTTGTTCTTTGCGATCTTTGCGCTAACCTCTGCGCCCTTTGCGGTTAAAAAAAAAGCCTGCTCATTGACTGAGCAGGCTTTTTTGATTTATTCAATTAGGCATTAATAACCCGGGTTTTGTGTGAGTCCAGGCTCTACACGCAAACTGTTTTCGTGAAATGGCCAAAGGTAATTGGCTGGAAGAAATGACCTATCTTCAATTTTCAAAGATTCTAATTCGTTTCCATTTCTTACGGTGTGGCCTAAAGCAGGTTCGTTAAGAACCTCTTCGGCAATTCTCCAACGAATAATATCGTCATATCTTAACCCTTCGCCTGCGAACTCAATCCTTCGTTCGTTTCGGATAAGTGCAATCCATTCTTGCTGATTTAAACTGGTATATTCAGGTCCAGTAACATCGGCAATAGACATATCCAAGCCTGCTCTTTCTCGAATCAAATTTATGGCTTCCTTAGTCAGGTCATCTATTTCATTCAGCATAATTTTTGCCTCTGCATAAGAAAGAAGGACTTCGGCATATCGTAACAAACCGAAGTCAAAGTTGCCTCCCCCTCGGAAAGCATCTGCATCAGAAACGTACTTTTTAAACCAATATCCCGATTTGCTTGCCCGCTGATTTTCAAAATACATGGGATTGTTTGTATTGTAAATATCAATCGTCTCTCCATAAAACTCATCGCCATGTCCCATTATACTGGCCATGTATCTTGGATCCCTATTCAACGTAGGATTAAGTTCGTATTCATCTTCGGAATATAAAGGGCAGGAATCAATAGGCCTTCCCTGTAAAGTCCAATACGAATCCACCAGTGCTTTGACAGGAACTACAAATGAT
The DNA here is from genome assembly GCA_035460985.1 of Lunatimonas sp. Taxonomy (GTDB): domain Bacteria; phylum Bacteroidota; class Bacteroidia; order Cytophagales; family Cyclobacteriaceae; genus Lunatibacter. The sequence goes on along the minus strand of DATHWC010000122.1, from coordinate 7,182 downwards.
TGCCCATTCCCTGTTCTGAAATGTGGGCCCATATCTCTAAAAGAATTGGTAGCCCTATTGCCATGACTTTGCCTGTCAAAATGGACAATAAATTCATCGTTTGTAGCTGCTCCTTCATATTGAAAGAGCTCATAATAATCGGGGTGGAGGTTAAATTTATCGCTATCCATGATTTCCTTTGCCAAACGTGCTGCCAATTCGTACCTGCCGTTATATAGCGCATATCTCATTGTCATTGCTTTAAAGGAATACCTGTTAAACATATACTTGTCTGAGGTATACTCATCCTCTGGCAACCGACTTGCAATCTCCTCTGCCAAGGGAAACAGCTGTTCCAAGATTTCAGCTTTTGGCGTGGTGGGTTGAAGGGCATCTACTAAGTCTGCAGGCTGCAAGTGGAAGGGCACATCGCCCCACTTGAAGGTAAGTTTAAAATAATGCCATACCCTTAGGGCTTCAAGAATACTCTTGTATTTAACCCTTACCGATTCATCCTCTACATAGGGTATGTCAATATTAGCCACAAATGTGTTTAATCTGCCTAAATGTTTCATCTGCAATTCATAATAATACAGAAACGCCTGCGTGGTACTGTTTATATTTCCATTGGCAATACGCTGATGATGGTGTCCGTCCACACGGCTGTAAGCATTATCCGACTTACCCTCTTCCATGTAGAATAGGGTTTGGTGTACACCCGGGTTCGTAAATACATCTAAATAACTGCTGTATACCACCCGTCTTAAGTCTTCTTCGTCGTTGAAGAACTCTACGAATGAAGTAGCCGTTGGATCAGTTTTATCCAAAAAATCGACACAACCTGAAAGGCTGATCCCAATAATTCCTAAAACTATAATTATTTTTTTCATCTTCATCTTAATTAATTGTGGCCTTTACTCCCAAACTAAATGTTGCCATTCTAGGGTAATTTCCATTACCTCCGTCTCTTTCCGGATCTAAGCCTTCCCATTTGGTAAATGTGAAAGCATCCTGAGCGTTAAAATACAATCTGATATTTTGTATGTTCCTTCCAATTCTCGGAACGGTATATCCCAATTGAAGCATTTTCACCCTGAAAAAAGCGGCGTTGCTTAACCACACGTCACTGAGTACGGCATTGGGACTGTTGCCTGTCCAAACCCTGGGAAATCGACTGTCCAAATTATTGGGAGTCCATCTGTTATTCATATAATACTCCCTAGGTGCTCCGAGGTTGTTGTTGACGCCATCCATCAAAACTGGATATCCTTCCATACCGTTTAGTCTCCCCTGGCGTTTTCCTACTCCCTGACCTAGGAAACTGAAATCCCATCTTTTAAAAAATAAATTAAAGTTGACGGAATAATTCAAATGAGGGAACGGGTCTCCAAGGTTAACTTTATCCTCATCATTTATTATTCCGTCACCGTTTTGGTCCCTATACCTAATATCACCGGGGTAGGTATTGGGCAGCTTGGCAGCCGTACCGCTTACTTCCTCCTGTGAATTGAAAAAACCCTCGCTTTGATAGCCAAAGTAGTTATCTATCGCAATGCCTTCATACCAAATCATATCGGTATTGTCTTTGAAAATCAGGGTGTCAGCCCGATCATATCCCGCCTTTAAAACCCTGTTGATGTTGTCAAACAGCATTCCACCGATGCTATATTCAACCTGACCGATCTTATCCGCGTAATTAGCGGAAAACTCCCAACCTTTATTTTCAACTTCACCAATATTCACTGAAGAAGTCAGGTAATACGAGCCTGTCAAAGGAGGTACGGGGAAATCAGAATAAATCAAATCGTACGAGAATTTGTGGTAATATTCCGCAGTGACGGACAGTTTGTTGTTAAACGTTGTGAGGTCAACACCAAAATTCGACTGCCGTTGCTTTTCCCAACTAAAGTCCGGATTCGGTACTCGCATGGTCCATCCCCATGTATTGACCACTTCCTGCCATAAGTAGGGGGCTACGTTTTCATTACCGATAAGTCCATATGAAGCCCTAAATTTAATATTGTTGATGACGCCTGAGCTTACCAAGCCGCTCATGAAAGATTCATTGTGCAAATTCCACGCAAAAGCTCCCGATGGAAAAAAGCCCCAACGATTTCCGGGCGCAAATTTGCTACTTCCGTCTGCCCTGCCCGTGGCCTCAATCAAAAATCGGTTATCAAATGAATAGTTAAGCTTGGCAAAGAATGAAGATTTTGAAAACTCCCTATAATCTGTATAGGTGTTGTTCATGATTTCTGTTCCTCCCAAAAGGTAAATCTTATCTTTGTCATTTCTTAACTCCCTTTCGTAATTGACCATAGCCCTCGCTGTAATCTGGCTAGAACTTACTCCCTGGGTTGCACCGACTGCGTTTCCCCAGATCTCGACCGGCTTGCCATCTCCGTCAAAAAACTTATGCGTCAAGCGTTGGTATTTCTCGGCTGACTTATTGATCAGGTAGGACACATTTCCCTCAAAACTCAAATTGTCATTGATGAAATATTTGGGTCTCAAATTGATTGTACTTCTGTCATGCAACGCATTCCAAGAACCCCCATGATTAATAGAAGCCAAGGGGTTGATGTTGTTGTGCAGGATATAGCTACCTTCATTTTCGGAACCATATGAAATCGGTTGGGTGGGATTCATCCTCCACGCCTGCTGATAAAGACCATGACCATTGGTATTCGCATATAGGCGATCCACTTGCAATCGATGCGCATAGAAATCCGCTTGAAGAACAAACTTGTCCGCAATATTTATATTGGTGTTAAACCTGGCAGAGAATTTTTCAGTGCCTTCTTGGTTATTTAACCCATTCTCATTGATGTACCCAAGCATTAAATTAAAGGTTCCGACTCCACCTCCTCCGGAAATATTCGCTGAGGTGTTGTGGGAATAAGCCTGACGCTGCATGATGGCTCCAAGCCAGTCGTTTTCGGTGTAATTTCCGCTGGCAGCACTTGCAATATCCTGCTCCGAGAAAAGAGGATTTTGTCCCTGATATCCCCGAGCCTCGTTATTAAGGCGCATGTAATCTTCTGCACCTACAAAGTCCGGTAAATCGATGGGCTTGTGAAGTGCCGCCCACGAATGTAGATTGACTCTAAACTGTCCCGTTGTTCCACGTTCCGTTTCTATAATAATTACGCCATTTGCTCCCCGCGATCCATACAAAGCTGCTGACGCGGCATCCTTTAAAACAGTAATACTTTTTACCTGGTTAGGGTCTATATCTGTCAGCGATTGTTCCATGCCATCGACGATGACTAACGGAGACGCGTTCTGTAACGTACTAATACCTCGTATTGAAATTGTACCAGGCACGCTTCCAGGCAAATTATTTCCCTGCATGAGGGTAACCCCTGGAATTGTGCCACTGAATGCCTCTTCCAATTTGAAAAGGGGACGGCTGTTGATCAGGTCCATATCCATGACTTCCACGGATGAGGCGAGATGTTGTCGTTCTACTTCACTAAATCCGACGACGACGACTTCATTTAGGTCAAGCCTCTCCTCCGCTAATACTACATCTATACGGTTTGAGCCTCTCGTATTTATTTCCTGGCCCGCAAAGCCTATCATATTAAAAATCAGTGTAGCCTCGCCACTAACTGCAATTTCATAGGACCCGTCAAAATCACTGGTAGTCCCAACAGTGGAACCTTTTATCAATACCAACACGGAAGGTATACCTTCTCCATTTTCATCCGTTATTGTACCCTGGATGGTCCGTTGTTGTGCGTAGGTTTGAATGAGAGGTATAGTAGCAAAAATGAATAGTAGTATTCGTATCTTTTTTAACATAATAATTCAATTAGATTAATAAAATTTTACTCAAATAATTTGATTAATTATAACATTTCATTTAATGGATTTTACAACCTACTTCAGAAGTTGATTTTTAATTTTAGGGGATTCATTATCGACCAGTCCTCTTCACCTCCTTTCAATGTGCTCAATTCAAAAATAAATTAAAACTTTACTGCTGTATAAAATAAACAACTTATAATCATAAAGTTATGATAATATTTCTTTTGTGTTTTTCCAACCATACAAATTATAGGAAAAATTATGAAATATAAATTTGGATTTTAAAAAGTAAATTTTTGGAGTGAAAATATATAATTTTTCATATTCAACGCCTAAAATCTAATATTCTAATTCTCACTTTATTAAGATAAACTTTGGAAGATAATTTAAAAAGCAGGCAGTCAAAAGACATGTAATCAGCAAGCGGGAATGCTTCGAAAAAAGAAACAATAGGAAACAAAATCTACCAAAAACATCGGAAAGGTACACAAAAATAAACCGTTCATATAATTTATGGTTTTAAGACTCCACTGTCTAAGGTCTCAACTTAGTTATTTTTCTCGATGGGACCACCAAGGGCACGGGGGTATTGGAAGGACACGGAGGTTTTTCAAATCGCTTTGAAGCCTCTGTAGGTCCTCGTTTGTGGTTTTTTTTTTTTGGCATGGATCACATCGCCTACGCTCTATCCACAAAATAAAACGGATCCTGCCTCAGCACTTCCGCAGCTTTTTTCCAGAAAGCCTCGCAGTCCAGCAAAAACACTTCCGCTTCCAAAACCTTTCCAATCCTATAATCCTCCGGAGATAGCACATCCAATAGCCTATCATACCGCTGAATATAGCCTGCGAACCCATGGGGAGTATAGGTTTTCTTTATTCTCTCATCGGAAGAAATATGTAGCGTGTACTCCCTTTCTTCACCAAACAAATACGGTGGCTTAACCAACTCCTCTACCCCATGCATGCTGGTATTGGGCTTCAGGCCACATCCAAGAAAAAGCACCTTTCCTTTCGCTTGCATTAGTTTGAAAAAGGGAGAATTTGCCCCTACAGGAGTACGGTCAGAAAAGTGACTTTCGATAAAATAACCCGCCTCCTTCCCCAGCGCACAGACACTGTGGGTGGGATGAATACTGCGAATTGCCCCAGTTCGGGTTCGGAAATACTCTGAAAGCCCTCCAACACAGGACGGAGTATCTTCCCAGTCGAAAATAGGGTTTTCTTTCGTTACAGAACTATAAGACAAAGCTGGCATCAAGAGTGTCCCTTCATTTCCCAAAATCCCTAAAAATGCATCGGTGACAGCTTTCGCCGCATCCTGCAACTTTCCCACTGACTTAAGCGATGCATGTACCAGCATTTTATCTCCCTTCTTAAGTCCAAGGTTTTCTAAACCGGATTTGATGGAATCGCTAAACATCCAAGCCTATGGATTTAAACTCCCTGGTTAGGTCTGTAAGAGACTGCTCCACTCCCATCCGTTCCAACGACGAGGCTCCCACAAATCCGTGTGCCGTAGTTTGCCGTAATATTTCCCGAACATCCTCCGGGGTATTGATTGGGCCTCCATGTGCCAGGAAGAATAGGTCAGGATTTATTGAGGAACAGGCATCAATGATTTCCTGGGTGCGGGCGACTGCTTCATCCATGCTGCAAGTAGCGCCAGTCACCCCGACGGATCCCCCAACGGTGGTGCCGACATGGGAAATAATGGCATCTGCTCCGGCTTCTGCCATTTGTATGGCTTCCTCGGGTTTGGCAACATAGACGATGGAAAAAAGCTCCATTTTGTTGGCTATCCGGATCATTTCCACCTCTTTTTCAAATCCCATCCCGGTTTCCTCCAGTACCTGCCGGAAGTGTCCATCCACAATGGAATGGGTGGGGAAATTATTGATCCCGGAAAACCCCATCTCCTTTACTTTGAGGAGGTGGTGCCAAATCCTTCTTCTGGGATCTGACCCGTGGACCCCACAGATCACGGGAATTTCCTCCACTACGGGCAAAACTTCAAATTCGCCGATCTCCATAGCTACGGCATTGGCGTCTCCATATGCCATCAGACCGGCTGTGGAACCATGCCCGGACATTCGAAACCGCCCCGAATTGTAGATGATAATTAGATCCGCGCCGCCCTTTTCAATAAATTTTGCGGAGATCCCAGTTCCAGCGCCAGCAGCGATGATCGCTTTTTGTTGGTTGACAGTTTTTCTCAATCGTTCCCTAACTTCTTCACGGGTGTAAGGATTACCTTTTCCGGTCCATGGGTTTGGCATAGTGATAATATTGGATTATGTCTATGAATAAAAAAAGCAAGTTAGCAGAAATACACCTTTGTTTCAAATATATCAAAACGCAAAGACTTCGAATTCAATTTACCTCAAACAATTGATCGCAATCTAAAATTGTAGTATATTGATTGTCAATTACCTACAAATAACCCAGCCACCTATGAATTATTCTGATAAATTGCCCAAAAGAACCCTTAATTATTTCCCCTGCCTATGTATATTCTCACTTCTGGTTTTTGCCGGCTGTGAAGACAAAAATTCATCGGCATCCATAGACAGCGATGACATTTCTGGTCAAGTTACAGGCACCAATGGCCCTGAAGCAGGGGTTTGGGTAATTGCGGAAACATTTGAGCTCCCCACCCGGTATGCTAAAATTGTGGTAACTGATGATGGGGGAAATTATTTGCTTCCGGATCTACCCGATGCCAATTATTCAATATGGGTTCGGGGCTATGGGTTGATAGACTCCGAAAAAGTCCAGGCAAAACCCGGTGCAACGGTAGACCTTACTGCCGTGGAAGCGCCAGATCCCCATGCCGCTGCGGAGTATTACCCCGCAGGATATTGGTTTTCACTGTTGGATGTGCCGGACAGAAGCAATTTTCCGGGCACCGGTCCAGAAGGCAACGGCATTTCCCCCACTGTCAAAACCCAAGCCCAATATCTGATGACCATCAAGTCAGGCACCTGCCTTGCCTGCCATCAGCTGGGCAGCAAGGGAACCCGTGAAATGCCGGAAAATCTAGGCACATTCGAAAATTCGGTAGAAGCATGGGATAGGAGAATTCAATCCGGTCAGGCAGGAGGTAACATGATCTCCTCAGCAGTACAGGTAGGCAAAGAGGGTCTCCTTAAAATGTTCGCAGACTGGACAGACCGGATTGCCGCAGGGGAAGTTCCAGAAGTACCCAAACGGCCGGAAGGAATCGAACGCAATGTAGTGATTACCCAATGGGACTGGGCGGATCCGAAGGCATACCTGCATGACCTGGTGTCCACCGACAGAAGAGACCCTACCGTCAATCCTTACGGCCTGATCTACGGGGCATTGGAATTAAGTGCCGACTACCTCCCGGTATTGGATCCAGTGAACC
>DATHWC010000121.1:0-10923 GCA_035460985.1 Lunatimonas sp. | reverse complement strand
TCAACAGAAATCCCTATGGAGCTGGACAGCGGGAGAATATCTTTAGCAAGTTCTGCCGAGTAGCATACGGGTATGTACCACCTCTTTCTAGGAGGGGCATTTACAGTTTTCGCATTTTCCATCAACTGCATAATGGCGTTCAATTTAATTGGCTTGGAAATGGACTCCTTAAAATGAAGCGTCATACGGTGATATCCCATTCGGATTTCCCGCAATTCAGAGCTCAGGTGTTCCAACAGGTAGGCTTTGATTGGAATCATTTTTAGCAAAGTTTCTTCTTTTACACCTTCCTTCCAGCTAATTTCCAACAGGTGGTGCGATGACCAAAAAAAATCGGGCTCCCTTTTCATAAAGCAGTTGTATCCGGATAACACAATAGTTGATGTAGCTTCCTAGCGGTCTGTATGGCTTTTGGATGGTCTCCATGCACACAAATGGTGTCTGCCTGAACTGGAATATAGTTGTTGTTAACTGTCTTAACCCGCTGACGATAAAGCATATCTTCCACCTGCTCTTTGATTTCTTCCCAATCTTCAATACATGCTTTGGGAGACGATCTAGGTACTAGGGTAAGGCCATCTTGATAACGTCGGTCCGCAAAGACTTCGTAATTCACCGGGATTCCCTCGGCAGCACCCAAAATTGCCAGCCTCGATCCAAAAGGCGCATATATCAACGTAGTTGGAAAATGGTGTTTTAGCAGATCAACGATTAAAAATGCGAGATTGGTATCAACCGCAGCTTCATTATACAATGCTCCGTGAAATTTAATATGGTGTAAGGGTATTTCCAATTCGCTCAAGTAGCTCTGAAGTTGATAAATCTGCCAAAGAAGACTTTCAGAAAGTTGCTTTTTCGAAATATCCAGGTGCTTTCGGCCGAAATTCTCCCGATCCGGGTAAGCAGGATGGGCACCTATTTTTACACGGTGTGTCAGGGCAAGGTCGACGGTAAATCGTATACTTTCAACATCGCCAGCATGCCCGCCACATGCAATATTACAACTGCTGATATAAGGCATAATTTCCGCATCATTGCCAGTTTGCTCACCCAAATCCGCATTGATGTCTAAAAAAAAGTCTCTCTTAATTATGTGCATGTGTAGGCAGCTCCGATTGGTTGTAGGTAAAGTTATTGCTTTACCCCAAAAAAACCAACCGCTAAGAGGGGTCTGACCAAAGCAGGTTGGCAAAAAGTCCCACCTGTAGGTATCCTTTTGTTTTACCGTTAAAGTTTTGGCCCAGCCATCCCATCTGTACATTTAAGCTTCGGTTAAACTGATATCCCAATGCGGTATAAAAACGGTTTCTATCATAAGGAGAGTTTTCTACATGAAAAAACACTTCATTATATACACTGACAAAAAGAGTCTTGGGGCCCATCCTATCCTTGTTTAGCGGGGCATTCACCAACAGCCTATACCTAATCCGATCCCGATATTCAGAGCCTACAAACCGCTGTTCGACTCTCCCCCGATGTTCAACAAAAAAACGGCCAAGGCTATGGAAATAAAGCCCCTGTTGCCAGATTCTGTGCTCTAATACCGTGTGTCCAACCGCGTCATCCGGAGGGTAACTCTCAATATATCCATAACCCGCGGTAAGCCAAAGATTCTTTTTAAGGTGGTAATTGATGCCGCCGCGAAGCAGGAGTTGTTCCTCTTTGTGGCTAATATCATAGGATCGGTCTTGGATTTCCGCATGGATGCTCCACTTTTCCGCAATTTCTGTCCGGTTAAAAAACATCAGCCACATCCCCTGCCCCTCCTGAAATACGGTTTGGGAATTGGAGGCAAATGAAACCAAGGCAAATAAGGATAAAAGAAAAGCACTTTTCAACATAATTTCTAGATAGGTAATTAAATGCAAAGTTCGTAAATCCCAGGTGCTTTTCCTTCAAGTATCGGGTGAGGGACTTTTGGGTTATATTAACGGTAAGTTTGGGGGTGATTTATTGGTTGATGGGTTGATTGGTTAATGGGTTATTAAGTTAATGGGTTAATTGACAATTGACAATTGCTGTTACAACAAATCCAGCCTTATATACGTCTTAATAGAAAAAATCAGTATTATGAAAAATCTCTTAATTGCTGGCTTTATAGGAGTGTTACTGGCATTAGGTGCTTGTAATCCTGTGAAAGTTTATTTAGAAAAGAACGAAATGGCAAACCCGGATGCGTTCAACACATTCTATGTAATCAGTCAGTTTTATGATGCCCAAGCTTTCAATTCTCCCGTATTGGAAGAAAATTTGCAGCGAAGCTTAACCGAGGGTATGGAAAGGTTTGGCTTTGAACAAAATTCAGAAAAACCGGACTTGATCGTTCGGTATAACACCGTGCTTACGGACCGTAAGAAGGAAGTTAACACCATGCCCATGAACCCCTATGGATTTGGTATGAATCCGTGGATGTGGGGAAATCCCTGGATGATGGGACCCGGTATGCGAGGGGGAGGTTATCGGGTGGAAAAATACGATCTTGGAGAGCTTGTGGTGGATTTTATCGATACCAGACAGGATAAGGTGGTTATGCGTATCTCTGCAGTCGGTGAAATCAACAAGCCCGATCAGAAAAGTAAAAACCTAAAATCCTCCGTAGAAAAGATTCTTTCGGAATTTGCCAAGACCCTTAAATCATAAAAAACCATAGGTAGCTGAATGCGACTGATGGGTAAAGGAAATTCCTTTACCCATTTTGTTTATTTAAAACACACCTTCATAGTGATTAAACTTCAAATAGAACCCAATCTATCCACAATCCAAAAATAAACTTAAATCACCCTTCATCTTTATTTAAGTCCCACAAAATGTCTTGTAATTTTCTTCCCATTCTACTTTCGGAGTAACCTGAAAATTGGTGAAGGCTTTATTTGGAGCATAGGGATCCCGCAGCAGGTCCAACAACGTATAAAAGAGATTCATATCCCCCGTAGCGGCATTATCCAACGCCTCCTCTACCAAGTGATTGCGCGGGATAAATTGGGGGTTGTAAGCCGACATGACTTCTTGGGCAGCTTCAAGAGACTGTCCGTTGCTCCCGGCCCTCTTGATCCAACGCAAGTACCATTCCTGGAATTCAGGCGAATCCATACCCGACTCGCCGGATATGTTACCGCTTCCAAGAGCAATATAGGTATTGGTATAATCCATTCTGAATTGTTGCATCAAGCCCATTAGATCATCGACAAGTTCCTTGTCCTTTGCATCTTCTCCTATAAGCCCAAGCTTTCCCCGCATTACCCGAAGCCATTCCTTCCTATAAAGTGCCGGAAAGGAATTTAGGGACTCCTGAGCTATAGAAATGGCAGTTTCCTTATCGGAATGAAATAGGGGAAGTAAGGCACTTGCTAAGCAAGAAAGATTCCAGTGGGCAATTTTCGGCTGATTTCCAAACGCATATCTGCCCTGAGTATCGATAGAACTGAATACTGTGCTAGGATCATACGCATTCATAAATGCACAGGGACCAAAATCAATACTTTCACCGACAATACTCATGTTGTCGGTGTTCATTACCCCATGAATAAATCCTACCCGAACCCATTCGGCAATCAAGGCTGCCTGGCGATTCATTACGGCGCTGAAAAATTCCAATGTCGGATTTTCGGAATTCATGCAGGCAGGGTAATGCCTTTCGATGGTGTAATTCAGAAGCTCTTTAAGTTCCTCTTCCGATAAATACTGCCTGGCAAATTCAAAGGTACCCACACGGATATGACTTTGCGCAACCCGTGTCAATATAGATCCTGCTTGTACCTTTTCCCTATATACTGGTTCTCCGGTAATAACTACAGCGAGTGAACGGGTGCTTGGAATTCCCAAGGCATGTATGGCTTCTGAAATCAAGTACTCCCGTAGCATGGCTTTCAACGTTGCACGCCCATCCCCTCCCCGGGAAAATACGGTCCGGCCAGATCCCTTGAATTGGATATCCATCGTTTTCCCATCAGTGGTGACCTGTTCACCCAACATAATCGCTCTACCATCTCCAAGCATCGTGAAATTCCCAAACTGATGCCCGGCATAGGCTTGGGCAAAAGGCACACTGGGCTCGGGCAGCAGGTTACCTGCAAATAACTCCGCGAGGTGATTTTCATCTACTCCTTCAAAGTTTAATTCCAAGTCCTTGGCAAGTTGTTTATTCAATAATACGATTTTTGGATCCTTTACAGGAACGGGTGCCTTCAAACTGTAGAATTTTTCTGGAAGGGAAGTATATGTATGCTTAAGATTCCAACCGGAACCAAGAGTATGTTGGACTGACATAGGTATCATATTTATTCTTGCCTAGTCAAACAGTCTTTCTAATGGTATAATTCCCTCTATCGATGAACTAAACCATGAAAATCCACATAATCCGCTAGATTAACGGCGCACTTTTTTTGCTGTGAAATAGAACACGGATGATGCGGATAAAACGGATATAGCGGATAAAGCGGATTTTTTTTTGTGCTGGATTAAACCTCGACGTCAAATAAAAATAACCCGTACAAATCCGTGCCGACAAATCCGTGTTCCAATCGCTTCAAAATACAATAGAACACGGATGATGCGGATAAAACGGATGAAACGGATTTTTTTGTGTTGGAGTAAACCTCGACGTCAATAAAAATAACTCGTACAAATCCGTGCCGACAAATCCGTGTTCTACCCTAGACTGTCAACGCCAATTGTTGAATCTCACCTTTCAACAGGCTCAGTTGTTTTTTCATTTTATCAAGTACTTCTTCCGCGTCAGGTTTCATGATTTCTACCAAGTTTTGATAGTAGTGAATCCCCTCAGTTAAATTTTTCCTGAATCTATCGTAATAGGCTTCTACCTTTTGGGTTTTCTCAGGTAAGGCATTCGCCATTTCATTTTTCAAATAATCCACATATAGCTGAATTTCCTTTACGAAGACGTGGGGTCGTTCTGTATCCAGGTTCAGGTTTATTTTACCATATATATGATCCACCATCTCTTTAAGACTGAATACACCTTTAAAATAAGCCAGATTCGGTCCGGGACAAATGGTAACCGCGTTTAGATTCCTGCGGGGATTTGTCCCCTGACGGAGGATGGCAGAAGCACTCAGTCCTTCGCAGAGACAATCCTTTTCCAATACCTTTGCCACTTCTTCCTCTGTAACTTCTCCTGATTCCAGCTGCTTAAGTTTGAGGTGTTGGTACTGCCGGGAAGCCGTACAGATGGGGATATCTGAGAACTCCTTACTGAATGACAAAAATTTCTTATAGCAGGGACTGCCAGGCCTGTTTTTCTGTATCCGGGCTTTACGCTGATCCTCGCCACTGCTGTTTCGAAGATTATTGAAGGGCACGCCCAGCGGGGAGGAATGGCTCAAGTAAAAGTCGGATTTTCTGGCATTAATCAGACGCTGAAGAGTATCCTCATCCACAGAGGTTGCCTCCGGAACCAACAAAAAGGGACTCCCCCATCCAGTGCCGTCAAGGGCATAATATTCCCTGACGAATTTATCTTCCCGGGCATCGCCCAACCCACCTTGATAAGTAATTTTTGGTTGAATATCAGTCGGCAGCGCAGCCAATCCCTTATCAGAAAGCACTTGCTGACAGGATTCGGCCAAGGTTTGTGCCAACACCTTGCGGTTTTGCTTAAACTCCTCCAAAATTGGTCCCATCAGATAGCCTTCCGTGGCAAAGGCATGTCCTCCACAATTGAGGCCAGACTCAACTCGGAATTCGGAAACCCAAATCCCCTTTTTGGCCAAGAATTTTCCCTGAATCAATGCGGAACGGTAATCGCTGACCTTTAAGACCACCCTCTTTTTAATATGCCCGGTCTTGTCCGGGAAAAAATCAGGGAACTGCTCGATATAAGCGTAAAGGGCGGGGTTTAATCCTGCGGAAAAGATGACTGCGGAATCCAAGTCACTCTGGGCATACCCCCTCAAAGCAGCCAAAGCATCGGAATACTGTCGAGGTAATACGTTGCCTTCGGTATCATAATTCAGCTTATCTACCTTGGTCATGATATTTACGTCAATACTGCCCGGCTCAATGGCTGTCCGTAGCTTTTCCTGCAATTGTCTCCTGTCAGTTCCGACGCTTTCACGCATTTCCATGTACAGCAATGCAAGTGGATGGTCTTCGGGCAACAGCTCAAAATATGCGTTGATTTCCCGGTCAAGCTCAAAATCCTGTTGCCGCAAATCAGCCACCTGAGCTTCAACCTGAGCGTTCAAAAAATTTAAATATGCAGTCGTACGCCTAGCTTTGACATCCGGATCGTTATCAGGAATTTCTTTAAAAGAAATATCCTGCTTTTTGCTATAGAGTTTACGCATGTCCTCCAACAAAAAATCGTCAATAATGGAAACACAACTGGAAATTCCATATTTGGCAACTTTGAGCGGAGAGTCAACGGTGAATCCCAATCCCATGACGGGAATGTGAAAGGTATGAAGCGGTGAGGATAATACTTGCATGGGTATATAAATATATGTGAGCTATTGTAATAGAGATACAAAATTACCTGTAAAAATCAAGGGCAACCATTACCTTAATCACTTCAAAACATGATTTATATCAAGTTTACAGGTATTAGAATTGTCTTAGCTCTGCCATATATGATTTCATTAATTGCAGGTAGTGAATCGAACTAGACAAACTTTCAATTGTGGGTTTAAAAGAAACTTCGTTACCCGCCTGAATGGCCAAAACCTTAGCCCGGACATTGGCCCGAAGCATTTTGAAATAGGTGAAAATTCGCATCTCATCATTATTGACCAACTCTCCTTTTTGCCATGTATATATGTCAAAAAAACCTTCTGAAAGCTCCCTATGTCCATAAGACTCTATATCCATACAAAGAAAAGCAACTTCATACCAGACATCGATCTGACGAAATGTATCGTTAAATTCGATGCAGTCAAAAATGACCGGTTCTGGACTCAAAAAAATATTTCGGCTATGTAGATCACCGTGAACATCCCTAACATTGCCTGCTTCTATTCTAGCAATAAATTGACTCTGATTTTCTGTCAAAAACTCATCGCTAAACCCGATGGTGTCTTCAATCAAGTCGGCCCACTCTTTATCTGGCAATTTTTCAAAGTGAACCGATACAGATTGAAGGTCACTAAAAAGCTCTTTCGCTTTATTCAGTTCAAATGGAGCTGAGATAACAACCGCATCTTTGTGGAAATCCGCCACCTGATAGGCCAATCTGTCAATTACTGCCTTGCTTACCTGATTTTTGGAAAGAAGGCTATCCATCCGAAGCGAGTTATCCTGCTTTTGCATGACAACTCCGTAATCCCACACTTGGCGACTTTCACTACCGATAACCCATTTTTGACCTTCCCGGTTAAGAGATTCCACACCAAGATATATCTCCGAAAAACGACTATTTAGCTTTACTTCCTGCTCACAAAAATGTTTGCGTAATTCCAAGGTAGAAAAATCGAGAAAGGTCAGCTTTACGGGCTTTTTAATTTTCAACGCAAAGTCTGCCGTAAACAACACCCAGGAAATGTGCGTTTCCTGAAAATCCACATCAAACTTTTGGTTGTAGAGTGCGGCATGTTGCACCAACTCTTGGACATCAGTTCTCTCCATGGCCGATATGGTCTAAAGCTTTTTCCAACAGAAGTGCGATATTGTCTTTCTTGGATTCCAATACCATAACCTTCATGGCGAGAGGCTCAAACTTCTCCTTAATCAGTTTATATACGGAAAAATCTGCCTGACTTTCTGTGCGGGGTTGACGAAGCCTCTCCCGAATCAGTTCGTCATCCGCTTTAATGTAAAAATAAAAGTCGTCAGCACCCGCATCAAACGCTAAATTTGAAAACATATCCCGCATATGCTGAAGGTAAAAGGTTGCGTCGATGATAACAGTCTTTCCTTGATTTAGTGCCTCTTTGGCTAACCTTTCTAATTGCCGGTAAACCTTAAGCTTATCTTCCGGAGAGTAGTGGTCTCTCCTACCCATGCGGTTTCTTTCCCTGTCGCTACTTAAATATTCGGCTCCTAATGCTGAAGCCAGCCGTTCCGCAAAGAAACTTTTCCCCGAACCCGGTAAACCCATCACCAAAATCAGCTTTTGCATGGATTAACTATTTTCTTTGACCATCCGAACGACACTTTCCCAGATCGAATTTTCAACAGGTATACCATTTACAAGGTTTGCCTTTCGATTCCTCAGTGACTGCTGTCCCGGGAAATGGACCTCCTTCCCCTCAAACACCTTAGTATCGACCAAATCCTTCAAAATTTCATCTGCTCTCTCCTTAAAAAGCTCGGTATTCAAACCCAGTTTCTCCGGATCCAGGCATAGAAAAAATTGGGAAATGGAGTGTTCTTCTTTCTCCCGTCCAATTTCATGCGTTGCCTTACCCCCCGAAATCAGCGAACTAATCATATTGAGCATAAGAGAGAGGCCGGATCCCTTCCACATGCCAAATGGCAAGGCCAGATTTCCAGCTAGGATCTCGGCGGGACTCTTGGTGAGTTGTCCTTCCCCATCAAACCCTGCGTCAAAAGGTAAATCTTCTCCCTTTCGCAGATAAGAACCCATTTTCCCATATGAAAATTGGGACATGGCCATATCCAGCACCACACCATGATGTCCGGCGGGTACTGCAAGCACCAACGGGTTGTTACCAAGTTTGGGCTCCTTCCCTCCCCAAGCGGGCATGTTTGGAAGGGTGTTGGTGAAGCATATCCCCACACATCCAGCCTCCACAGCTTGCCAGCCATAATTTCCGGCCCTCATCCAGTGATTGGTATTATTCAAGGCGACACAACCTATGCCATTTAATTTAGCCATGTTTATGGCCCTTTCCATCGCAAAACGGGCATTAAGCATGCCTGGACCTAGATTGCCATTCCATCGTTCAAATACCGGCAAGGAAAATTCCAAAGCCGGTTCGGCCGCTGGGATCACATATCCCTCTTTTACGAGGCGAATGAATTCAGGAAAACGATTTAACCCGTGAGAGTGTACCCCATCCAAACTGGATTTGGCAAAAAGATCCGCACAAAGGGAAGCTTTCGATGGTGAAAAACCGTTTTGCATCAAAATTGTCACAAACGTCTCTGTCATTTCCCGAAACGTGATTCGAAGTTCATCCACTGCCATTTTCTTACATTATTTATTTGTTCACTAATTCGGATCCATTTCTCTTTGAAGCTGAGTCCGTGTTTTTTACCCTTTTAAAATACAAGTTCACCAAATCCAACCACCAGTCCAAATGACTATATCGGTGGAATTTGACTATCTCAGGTCTGTCAAAGCTGAACCGTATATGAAGCATTTTTCGGATTACCTTGAAAAGGTGCAGTTCCAACTTGCCGGGTATAAATCCCAATCTACAAAGATTTTGGGTCAATCAGAATCCGGCTACGAGAAAATGGTTAGCAATTGGCAGGAATTGGCGGATTTTGTAATGGAAAGGAGAGCCTTTGCTTCCTATATCATACCCGATAAAAACGTGAGCAAATCTTTTCCAGTCATCGATACCACTGGGGAGAAAAACAGAAATATTGCAGGGATACTATTCTTATGTAACCCAAAACTTCATCTATGACGGTAAAGGTGGAATCGTCCCCGACCAAATTCTGAAGGATTTATTGCTAAACAAAAAAGGAAACCGGGCGTAAGTCAATCTTTCCTTAAAGGCCTTACTAAATGCCTCTAATTCTCCAAAAGACAACAATAAATGCAGGAGCAGAAGAGGTTCAGCCCAAGTGAACACAAAATAATTCGGAATTGAATTGATCAAAGAAGGCTGAATTCGCCTTCTTTTTTTACTTTTGGGAGGCAAGTAATAAAACTTCCCTATCTATGAAATATATTGTATGTGAAACACCCGGTAAACTAGCACTTAAAACGGATGCAATTCCATCACCTGCATCCGATGAAGTGTTAGTTAAGATCAGAAGAATCGGCATTTGCGGTACGGATTTACATGCGTTTGCCGGAAATCAGGCTTTTTTTACCTATCCACGGATACTGGGACATGAATTGGCAGGGGAAATATACGATCCGAATGGACATCGGGAATTTATTTCCGGAGATAAGGTGGCTATCATTCCCTACATAAACTGCGGTTCCTGCTTGGCCTGCCGTGCGGGAAAAACTAACTGCTGTGCATCTCTAAAGGTCTTAGGTGTACATACAGACGGAGGAATGCAGGAGATCATAGCTGTCTCAAGCCGACTGATAATTCCTGCCCCGAATTTAAGTTGGGAGGAAATAGCGATAATAGAACCGCTCTGCATAGCTGCACATGCCGTAAAAAGAGCACAAATTAGCGGTGGGCAACGCATATTGGTGATTGGATGCGGTCCTATTGGTTTGGCAATTATCAGGTATGCCAACCTGGCAGGGGGGAATGTAATCGCCATGGACCTCAATGAGCGGCGCCTACAAGTAGCGGCTACCCATTTCGGAGCTGACCATACCATCTTAGCAGGCGGTTCTGCTAAGAATGAAGTCAGTACGCTTACAGAGTCAGACTTTTGCGATGTGGTATTCGATGCTACGGGCAACAAGGCTGCCCTCGAATCAGGCGTCGAATTCATGGGCCATGGAGGCAAGTACCTGCTGGTTGGGCTATACAAGGATTTTCTGAGTTTTCACCATCCCAGCCTCCACGCCAAAGAAACCAGCATTCTGTGTAGTAGAAACGCTACCAAAGAGGACTTTTTATTTGTGATGGATACCCTTTCCAAAAAGTTATTTCCCACCGAAATGTATGTAACCCATCAGGTGCCCTTCGAGCAATTGATAGATGACTTTAACTCATGGACCGATCCGGCCAATCAGGTAATAAAAGCGATGGCTAGTTTATAAACACATTTCGCTTCCCACGAAAAAAATACGGAATTAGGATTTCCAATATTCCCTGTTCATCAGGGCAATATGAGCTATGGAGATATGCTGGGGGCATTCTATCT
>DATHWC010000120.1:0-9961 GCA_035460985.1 Lunatimonas sp. | reverse complement strand
TCCGTTTCATCTGCGTCATCCGTGTTCCATTTTACGATGAAGTATAAAAAGGAACCACAGTGGTCACAAAGGATTCACAGAGGTACACAGAGAATATTAAAAAACTTTGTGCTCTTAGTGCCTTCTTCGCGTCCTCCGTGGTCATTTTAGAGAGAACCCCATTTGGCGGATTTCACGGATTGCTGCGGATCATCTTTGTTGACGTCGTTTTATTATTCGACAAAAATACTCCGTTTCATCTGCGTCATCCGTGTTCCATTTTACGATGAAGTATAAAAAGGAACCACAGTGGTCACAAAGGATTCACAGAGGTACACAGAGAATATTAAAAAACTTTGTGCTCTTAGTGCCTTCTTTGCGTCCTTCGTGGTCATTTTAAAGAGAACCATATTCGGCGGATTGGGATTTCTTAAGCGAAAATGGGTCAACAGCCTTTTACTCTTGCGGATATTCGTACTCCAAGATCCATCCAACACCAAATTGATCCCATAAACTTCCAAAATAAGAGCCCCAGGGAACGTCGCCTACTGCCATTTCCACCGTTCCGTTTACAACTAATTTCTGAAAGTAATCATCGAGCTCTTCCTTACTCTCCAAAGCCAAAAAAATATAGGAGTTATTGCCAAAGGATACTGATTGTCCCATCGATTCCATCATATCCGACCCCATTAATATTAAATCTTTGCTGAGAGGTAAGGATATGTGTGCTATTTTATCCAGTTCATTTTCCGGGGGAGTCATCTCGCCCAAGGGCATATCCTTGTATGAGATTTTGGCAGTAAAGTCACCACCAAAGACCGTTTGATAAAATGTAAATGCTTCTTCGGTGTTTCCTGCGAAATTGAGATAAATGTGTACAGCTTTCATAGATAAAAGAGATATTTTTGTAGATGAAGGAATTATATCCACCCAAAATTAGATAAGCAAGCCGACAAAACACTTGTCCTAGGACAAGAAATGATTCTACCTCTAATTATTGTCTTGCTATTTCTTTCCTAATTCTGCTGAGGGAAGAATCGGTGACACCAAGGTAGGTGGCTATATGTTTGAGTGGGGCCTTTTCGAGAATCTCCGGATAGTTTTTTATCAAGTCCAAATACCTATCCAGCGCGCTTTCCGTGATCATGGATATTGATCTTTTCCGATGTTCAAAAAGTGCCTTGGACATCCAATTTCGACCCCATTCACTTAGTCCTGGGATGGAATGAAAGAGGACCTGAAAATCATCAAAGTTTATTTTGTAGCAGGTGCAATCACATAGACAGACAATTGTTTCCACCGCCGGGATTCTTGTGAACATTGATACCACGTCAATCGCAATCTCTCCGGATACGACAAAGCCTGTAGTGATTTCCTGTCCGCTATGGCTCACCACATAAGCTCGTGCCAGGCCTTTTTCCATGCAATAATAGGCATTAGCTTGGTGTCCTTTCTCCACCATTACGTCTCCTTTTTTAAATATAACCCGATGATGTTTAGCTCGAATTCTCTCTAAATCCACGGCCTCTAAAAGGGGGTGCTGATAAAATAAATCCAGTGTTTCCATGAAAGTTTATAAATCCGATATTTTAAAAGGCAGCTTGATACTCAAAAATATAGTTAAACACTCAAATTACCTCAGTTGCGTTTGCCTATTTCGGAAATAACTAGGAGATAAGGAAGAAATAAAGGCAGTTTACAGAAATTGGATACAGAGGAAACGAATTCTATGCTGAAAAATTGACAAAGAATTCAGTGTATTTTTTCCCCATGCGTCTGTCGCATAATCTGACGGGCAAGATAGGGCAACTGATTGACCAGTCCGACAGCAAAATCAGATTGCGCCGTAGATCCAAATAGACGTTGCACCATCCTGCCGATAAACAGTCTTTTCTCAAAATAGTGCTTCCAAGAACCAGAATAAGCCGCTTGAATTTTTTTCAAAGAATTATGCGCAAGTATTGCCTCAGCAGCGAGCTTTCCCGTATGAATGGCTATAGCCATACCGTTTCCACAGAGGGGGGTGATCATACCTGCGGCATCGCCGAGCATTAGCATATTGTTTTCCACCGGTTTTTTGGTGCAAAAGTTTATCTCGTTTATAACCTCCGGTTTTTCCCACAAAAATTCCGACTCGTTAAACAGTTTTTTCAACTGGGGGTTTTTGAACAGAACTTCATTCTCCATCGCAGCGATTGTTCCGTGTTTTTTCAGCAACTGCCGATTACCCAAATAGCATATATTAAAGATATCATCTTCAACCTTATTGATACCGCAATAGCCTCCTTCAAAATTATGAAGGGCTACCATATCCGGCTCGTGCAGGGTCCTTACATGGTATTTAACGCCAATATAAGGAGACCTTTTTGCAAAAAATGGGCGTTGGAGTGCCTTGTCGATTTTAGACCTTTTTCCGAATGCGCCAAGGACGATATTTGATGTAACGATAGTTCCGGTATCCAATGAAAGCTCAAAGAGAGACTCTTTTAGTTCCACCACATCCGATACTTGGGTGTTTAGGAGAAAATTTACCCCCATGGCCTTACATTTTTTATAAAGAAAATGATCGAAGGCAAAACGACTAATACCAAATCCCCCCAAGTCAAGCTGCATTTCCGCTACTTTTCCATTAATGGAAGAAAGGCGGAACTGGGTCAGGGTAGAAGGTCTCAAAGTAGTTGGAAAAAGACCCTCCTTTACCAAAAAATCAGTAACTTCATTGGAAATATATTCTCCGCATACCCTATGAAAGGGGTAGGATTTTTTTTCAACAAGTAAGACATCTCTACCTGATTTTGCCAACAAATATGCGGCAACCAATCCACTTAAGCCTCCTCCGATAATGGCAATTTCGACTTGGTCCATAAAACCTTCGGTTTTTTCTTTGCTAAAGTTACGTGTTTCTTTTTCAACCATACATGGAAAATTAAAACCCAATTTCAATAATCTGAGTTGTATATAGTTTATTTGAAGAAAATATGCCTTTATTTTGAATAGTGATAAAACAACGTATGCATGAAGATGTTTGAGAAACCCGGGGTACCCTTTCTCCGAATTTTATTGGTAATGGTAATTCTGTCAGTTATTTCCGAACAGGCATTTGCCCAGCGGAGTATGAGAAGGAAGGCCCCTGAACCGGAAAAAAAGGAAACGCCAAAAGCGGATTCGACTGAAGTTAAAAATGGGCTAAAGCCTTATCGTCAAATAATCCCGTCTACAGCCAATACGAAGGAAGGCTTATTTTCTGTCCATGAGGTAAAAGGTAAATATTTCTACGAAATACCGGATTCCCTGCTTGGCAAGGAAATGCTGATGGTGACTACAATTGCTAAAACAGCCACAGGAATTGGATATGGTGGAGAGCGCACCAATACGCAGATGCTCCGATGGGACAAGAAAAATGAGACGATACTTCTGAAGGTGGTGTCATACAGCAACACTGCTGCAGATTCTCTACCAATTTTTGAGGCAGTGAGAAGTTCAAATTTAGAACCTATTCTGCAAAAGTTTGACATCAAAACCAAAAACCCCGATAAGGAAAACTGGGTCATAGACGTCACAGATTTATTTACCAAGGATGTTCAGGCGATTGGATTGCCCAAAAACCGCCGAACTCAGTACAAAGTGAGCCGGTTGGATACAGACCGTTCCTATATTGAAGGTATTCGTCCTTTTCCCATTAATATAGAAGCTAGGTACCTGATGACCTATGCGGCGACTGATCCACCGTCTAATTCCAGCACAGGGTTGATCACTGTCGAAATGAACAGCTCCATGGTGTTACTTCCCGAGGTGCCTATGCAGCAGCGTCTGGCAGACAGGAGGGTAGGTTGGTTTAATACAACGGTTACAGACTATGGTTTGGATGAGCAAAAGGCAACTAAACGGACTTATCTTGACCGTTGGAGGTTGGAGGTAAAAGAGGAAGACCTTGAAAAATTCAAAGGGGGTGAATTGGTAGAGCCCAAGAAGCCCATTGTCTATTACATTGACCCAGCCACTCCTGAGAAATGGGTTCCCTACCTGAAGGAGGGTGTGGAAGACTGGAACAAAGCGTTTGAGGCGGCGGGGTTCAAAAATGCAATCCAGGCAAAGGATGCCCCAAGTGCTGAAGAAGACCCCGATTGGAGTCCGGAAGATGCCCGCTACTCGGTCATCCGCTATTTTGCGTCAGATATTCAAAATGCATATGGGCCGCATGTTTCAGATCCGCGGTCTGGGGAAATATTGGAATCAGATATTGGCTGGTATCATAATGTCATGAACTTGCTGCGCAATTGGTTTTTTGTCCAAACCGCAGCCATAAACCCTGAAGCAAGGGGACCAAAATTCGGTGACGAGGTAATGGGCCGGTTAATCCGCTTTGTGTCCGCGCATGAGGTAGGTCATACCTTGGGATTGCCCCACAACTTTGCCTCTTCTTTTGCCTATCCTGTGGATTCGCTGCGCTCAGCGACATTTACCCACGAATTTGGAACAGCCCCCTCCATCATGGATTACGCCAGATTCAATTACATTGCTCAACCGGAGGATGAAGGGGTAAGTTTGATGCCAGATGTCGGTCCTTATGACAAATATGCGATAAATTGGGGGTATAGACCGATTATCGATGCTCAAACTCCCGAGGATGAGCAACCTATTCTAGATCAATGGATTTTGGAGAAAGAGGGAGATCCAATCTACCGATATGGTAGGCAAGGAAATCAGTATGATCCCAGTGCGCAAAGCGAAGACTTGGGCGATAACGCAATGAAAGCCTCCATGTATGGAATAAAAAATCTTCAACGAATTCTACCCAATCTAATGGAATGGTCTGCCGAAGAGGACAAGCCGTTCAAAAACTACGATGATTTGCAGGAGCTGCAGGGTCAGGTTTTCGGACAGTTTGGCAGGTATATGGGTCATGTTCGCACCAATGTAGGTGGCGTCTATGAAATATATAAATCCTCCGGACAGGGGGAAGAGGTGTATATGCACGTGGATAAGGCGACTCAGCAGGAGGCTATACAGTTCATACATGAAAATCTTTTCAAAACCCCTAATTGGATGCTGGATGATGCAATTGCACGGCGAACCAAAGATTTTGGAGCGTTAGAGACTATCCGTGGCCTCCAGGTGAATACTTTAAACGGTCTCTTAGATTGGGGACGATTGGGTAGAGTCATAGAAAACGAAGCATTGAATGGAGACGAAGCCTATGGACTATTAACGCTCATGGAGGATTTGAGAAAAGGGCTGTGGTCAGAACTCCCCGGCGGTAGATCCATAGATGTATATCGGAGAAGTTTGCAGCGTGCGCATATCGAGCGTTTGGAATATTTGCTAAAAGGAAATGCTCCCAGTATCTCCCCAGCTTTGGCCGCACGGATCGGACCCGCTATCACGGCATCCCAATCAGATATTCGACCCGCGGCACGGGCTGAGTTGAATACATTACAACGCCAAATTTCAGCGGCCATATCGCGAACAGCTGATCGGTCATCCAAGATCCATTTGGAGGATTGCTTGGCTAGAATTAAGGATATTTTGGAAAATAAATAAAACCTATTTGCCATAAAAAAAGCAGGGATTAATCCTGCTTTTTTTTTTATTCCGTCGGTGTTTTCACAATGGTTTATCTATTGTTTTTTACTTTTTTATTACCTTCTCCCTCCTTCCAAATTCAAGCGTATTGATCAAGTGCATGATGTCGGATTTTATGTATTCGATTACCGGAGCAAGGGAGTCGTTTTTAACCGCTGTCTCAAAATACAATGCACCTCTTAAAAAATGTTGAGTGGAGTCGGTGACGAAAAACTGAAACTGAGTAGGTACATCACCGACTAGTTCAGCCACTAATCCGGTATAGCCTTCAGGGGTTCGCACGACCATTTCATCTATCCCATACGCTTTGATCTGATGTTTTGAAGTTAATGACATGGCGTCACCCAAATAAACTTTAAGGTTGTCGCGGTTCCCCTCTATCGGCTTATAGGTCAAATGGACTTTAGCCTGGAATCCCTCATAATGAAGGTTAATCCAATCCTTCTCATCCAAACTAAAGGAATCAGGCTCAATAAGGGCATATTGGGAATGCTGAAATGTGTAAGGCAACTCCTCGGTTAATTGGCTGTAGGCTGGCTCGGGAAGGTCTATACGGTTATAACCTTTTGGCCGGGGAAGATAATCTGCCTGACAGCCGCCGAAACCAATGACCACTAACAACCAAATCCAAAATGGGGAGCCGATGTTTACAGATAGATTTTCCGTTTTGAGTATGAACGATTTTTTCATCTGTAGTATAACCAAATATTGGCCAAAAATATTTCGCTAGTAACCAAAAAAGCCTCAGAATTAATCCTGAGGCCTTTTTGCGCTAATAATTTTTACATTTTCGCACTATAATTGGGTGCCTCACGCGTGATGTTTACATCATGAGGATGGGATTCCCGCACCCCGGCAGCTGTGATCTTGACAAATTTTCCATCCAATTGGAGGCGTTCGATGGTAGGAGTACCACAGTATCCCATTCCTGCTTGAAGTCCACCTACCAGCTGATACAGAACTTCAGAGACCAACCCTTTGAAGGCTACACGTCCTACAATTCCTTCTGGCACCAATTTCTTCACGTTTTCTTCCGCATCTTGGAAATACCGGTCTTTGGAGCCGGATTCCATGGCTTCCAAAGAACCCATTCCCCGGTAGGATTTAAATTTTCTGCCCTCAAATATGATGATTTCTCCAGGTGCTTCCTCCGATCCCGCCAGAATGGATCCAATCATAACAGAGTTGGCTCCAGCAGCAATAGCTTTAACCAAATCACCAGAATAACGAATTCCTCCATCGGCAATGACACAAACGCCTGTACCTTTCAGTGCCTCAGCACATTCAAATACCGCAGAAAGCTGAGGTACGCCTACACCGGCAATTACCCGCGTGGTACAAATACTTCCCGGACCCACACCCACTTTGACCGCATCTGCACCTGCGTCAGCCAATGCCTTTGCGGCTTCAGGAGTAGCGATATTTCCAACCACCACATCCAAATCTGGAAAAGCGGCTTTTATTTTTTTGCAAGCCTCAATGACGCCCTTTGAATGTCCATGAGCGGTATCGATAGATACCACATCGACCCCCGCATTTTTTAATGCTTCCACCCGATCTACGATATCCGCTGTAACTCCTACAGCTGCGCCGACCCGCAAACGGCCAAATTCGTCCTTGCAAGCATGGGGCTTATCCCTTCGTTTAAGTATATCTTTATAGGTTATCAATCCGGTAAGCCTTCGCTCATCGTCAACGATAGGAAGTTTTTCGATCTTAAATTCTTGGAGAATTTCCTCAGCCTGCTCCAGGCTAATACCTGCTTTGGCTGTAATTAAGTTTGTAGTGGTCATGATCTCCCGGATAGGTCGATTCATGTCTTTGATAAACCGGAGATCGCGGTTGGTGATGATGCCTTTGAGAAACCGGTCTGCATCCACTACCGGAATACCTCCAATATTGAACTCAAGCATTATGGCTACCGCATCCTTCACCCTGGAATTAATATCCAGTGTAATGGGATCCAGAATCATCCCACTTTGAGAGCGCTTTACCTTCCTGACCTGGGCTGCCTGCTTTTCGATGGTCATGTTTTTGTGAATAAATCCCAAACCTCCCTCTAGAGCTATGGCGATGGCCAGCTCCGCTTCGGTAACTGTATCCATGGCAGCAGAAACCAATGGAATTTCCAGCTTAATATTTTTGGTAAGGAATGTGGAAGTGTCAGTTTCTCGGGGCAATACTTCAGAGTATCCGGGAACCAACAGCACGTCATCGTAGGTGAGTGCTTCGTAAAGGAATTTATCAGAATTTCGATTCATGGCAAAAGGGTTACGTAACCGTATTTGCACGTCAAAGATACTATGTTTTTCCTATGCAAATCAAACATTATTAAAAATATCTATCAGTTTTGTAATAAATCGACTGATCCAGGGGAATTTTCTTTGGCTACGCTAAACGCTATCATCAATTGTAAAGAGTACTGATTTCTATAAATGAAACATCTGTGATTGAGTAAAGGCCATTTTAGCCCAACGTCCAACTATCAGACCGGGAAAATTAAGATTTGCTCACTTCCTCTTCAGACCTCTCCAATGTCGCAAAGTAAAAGCCGTCATAACCGCTTTCGTGGGCAAGCACTTTTTTATCCCTCAGTAAATGAAAGTTTCTTCCAGCCTCTGACGCCAAAAATTGTTGAACTTGAAGTTCATTTTCTTCAGGCAGGATACTGCAGGTGGCGTAGACCATTTGTCCGCCGGGGCGCAATATTGAGCTATATTGCTGAAGGATGTCCTGTTGGATACCTTTGACCCGCTCAATTTCCTCCAGACTGATCTTCCATTTGGTATCGGGGTTTCTTCTCAGCACACCCAGCCCCGAACAGGGGGCGTCCAGAAGCAGCCTGTCGGCGGAATTTTTCAACCGTTTGATAGTCTTGCTGTTTTCTATTACTCGGGTTTCGATGATGGATACTCCTGCCCTTCGTGCCCTCAACTTGGTGTTTTTTAATTTGTAATCGAGCACATCCATGGCAAGAATGCGTCCTTTATTTTCCATGAGGGCAGCCAAGTGAAGGGATTTACCCCCCGCACCTGCGCAGGCATCCACCACACGCATACCGGGTTCTACATTTAATGCCCTAGCTACCAGTTGGGAGGAGGCATCCTGTACCTCAAATAGTCCTTCTTTAAAGGAAGCGGATCGGAATACATTCTGACGTTCTTTCAACACCAATGCATCGGGATAATCCCGGGGCTGATAGGTAATGATCCCCTCCTCATTTAATTTGTTTGCTAGGTCATGTCTGGAAATTTTCAGGGTATTAACCCGGAGCACTACATCAGCTTGGTCATTCAAGGCAGCAAGTTCCATCGGCCATTTGTCTCCTAGAGATGCTTTACCAAGCTCATCCAGCCAATCAGGAATAGATGATAGCGTGGCCCTATCCGTAATCGTCCGAAGTTTTTGGAATACTTTTTTAGGATCTAATCTTGAAAACTCCTTCCAATCGGGCAGTTCTTTTCCCCTCCATATCCAATAGGTGCCAAATAGGTGATACAGATTATCCGAAGGACTCAATTCACCTATCAGCCTCCACCAGCGCACCATTTCATATATGGTCTCAGCGACAAATGCCCTGTCTCTTGCTCCCCATTTAGGATGGGCACGAAAGATCCGTTCGATGACTTTATCGGCATAAGCCTGATGGTGAAAGATTTCATCCAAGGCGTCTATTACCCCCTGTACTGTATTGGAATGCAACTTCATGTCGTTCGGATTAAATGAAGGTGCAAATATACGGAAATTGAAACGGTAACTGAGATTCGGCTTTTAACTTTACCTTCCATGCCACGTTTTGGTCGTTTGTTGACAGAATTTTGGCAAGGTTTTGGTATCTTTCGACACTATGGGAGAGAAAAAATGTCCTCATTGCGGAGAATGGTCCAATTGGAACCAACAATTTACAGATATTTGCGAAAACTGCGGAAAAACGCTGGGAGGGAGAGACCTCGACTATCAGGAAAAAAGAGCAGCCCAAGAACAGGAAAATAGGGAAAATTGGATCTTTTATATTAAGGAAGATGATAATGAATTTGTCCAAGGAATGAAAAAAGTCGGCAACTTTTTTTATACTGTATACATTTCCATCATTACCTTTATCGCTTGGCTTATAGCTGCCTTGCCTGGCTGATGTCTGTTTTAAAAAATCCCCACTTTTGGATACCTGCTTTACTTTTTTGGGTAAATCAATACCTCGAAAAGGTTCAGCATATTTTTATACCTTTCATTCACAGTTATTTGGACGATTTGTTGGCAATGCCGGTGGTTTTGGGAATTACCCTTCAAGTTTTCAGGTCGATATACAGAAGTAGAGAGTCGTTCATTTTCACAAAAACTCAAATATTAATAGGCACTGCCTATTTCAGTTTTTTATTTGAAGTGCTTTTACCTCAATGGT
>DATHWC010000119.1:0-6681 GCA_035460985.1 Lunatimonas sp. | reverse complement strand
TGTCATTATAGAATTGGAAAGGAACCCGATCCCTATCAGCATACCAAACTTCAGAAAGATATAACAGCCCCCCGGTAAAGGCCACTGTTCCTGTTCCTACCACAACTGCAAAACGTGTTTTGTTTATCCCCTCATCCAGAGATGAATCTGGAGACTGGGCAAGGGTGTTGAAAGTAAATTGAAGGGAAATTATAAGGGTTAATAAAAAAGTAAAAGCGGGTCTGGAAAAAATTATGGGTTTCACGTTTATCTGTTGCTTTTATCAGACAAACATACAAAGTTTGAAAAATAATCCAGCTCTCCTTACGTAGAAATTATCTGCATTTGCAGAAGGTTAGAATATACTGATTTTGGTAAGATCTACTGGGTGAGCGAGAACCATTATATAATTCTGCCGTAAAAATGGCGACGCTTGCTGATAAAGGGGAAATTCAAATCTTTGTTTGAACCTTTTCTACTGTTTATTATTTGCTTTCTCTATTTGAAAGTAAAGAATTAGTAAAAGGAAAAATTCGAAAGTTCAAGGTTATTTCGGAAACTTCTGACTATCAATTGAAAGGCAACAAATATTCCCGTAGTGCTCCTTTCCCGACTCATACAATTGATAAGCGTTGACAATATTGTAGTAAGCTTTGACTGCTTTTTGATTATTCTTTGCCGCAATCAGCGTGTTATAAGATAAGGTCCGAAGGTTTTTCCGGATAATATCATCAATATTTAGGTCTTCATCAGAAATTATATTTTCTTTATCGAGCTCATCCCGAAAGGCTTTCCTTCTTTCTTTTGCCTTCTTCGGATCGATAAAGGTTTCTTACAATTCCCTTTTTATGCGCAGTGTCTTTATAGGAACAATCGAATTTTTAATTTATATTCACGATGAAGAGCATATTTATTTCCTCTTCTATTTCAGCGGGCCTGGGTGTAAAATCAAGCTATCCCGGAAAAGGTTGGAAAAAGCTGCGTATCTATCCCAAAAAACTTTTAATGAGTTTTAAAATTTAAACATTATGGAACAAATCTTCAAAGACAAGGTAATTATAATAACCGGAAGCACTTTCGGTATTGGAAAAACTACTGCATTAGCTTTTGCCGCACGTGGTGCCATGGTGGTCCTTTCTGATTATATACCGGACGAAGACACCGAAAAGTCCATCAAAGAAAATGGTAATGATGCTATTTTTGTCAAATGCGACGTGTCCAGAGAAGAAGATGTGAGAAATTTAGTGGCTGAAACTGTTGCCCACTACGGTAGATTGGACTTTTGCTTTAACAATGCGGGTATTGAAGGGACACCAGCACCCGCAACTGATTGTACCAACGAAAATTGGGATAAAACAATCAACATCAATTTAAAGGGCGTTTGGTACTGTATGAAATACCAAATACCTGAAATGCTTAAAACGGGTGGCGGATCCATTGTAAATAATGCTTCTATTGCCGGATTGGTGGGCTTTGGGAATATGCCCGCATACGTGGCTTCCAAACACGGTGTGGTAGGCCTAACCAAAAATGCTGCTTTAGATTATGCCAAGCAAGGCATCAGGGTAAACGCGGTTTGCCCGGGGGTTATTCATACACCGATGATCGACAGGTTTACAGGTGGAGATCAAGCAGCGATCGAACAACTTAAGGCTGGTAAACCAATGGGTAGGATCGGACAGCCCGAAGAAATTGCCGAAACCGTAGTCTTCCTATGTTCAGATGGCGCATCATTTATTACTGGACAGGCAATCGCTGTCGATGGAGGTTGGACGGTACAATAAAATAATGACAGGGACTTCAACCCCGGGATTTGAATGATTAGGTAGGTTTTGTTTTGGCAGCGGAGAGGGTTGCGCAAGGCCATTCTTTCCCGTCAAAACCCGATTCTGTCAGGTCCTTCCTTTTTTTTTGAATAACTGCATCTATTTGATAATTGAGTCTAGGGAATTTACCCGCAATTAATTAGGAGAAAAAAACCTATAACCATATAATCCCCAAATATTTAGCGATGTTCAACTTTAAAGAGTAAAAGAGAACACCTCTTATCTTTAACGTAGTTCGAATAGCACACTTTGAAAACTTAACATACTTACGGCAACCCAATCCTTAAGTTGTTAGTATATAATAGTATGAAAAGACATATGCTTTTGCTTCCGCTAATGTTGGTCCTAGCTTCTTGTGCCACGATAAATATGAATTCATATATGCTGGGTGAACCCACCCGTTACAGTGAAATTCTGGTTCTGTTTACAAATGCCAAGGATGAATTTATTGAATGGAATGAAGAAAATTACGAATATACCCTAATGGGTAGGATCAATAACCTGGACCAGGCAAGACTCCGGAAGAGGCTGACGGAAGAAATACGCAATCAATTGATACGTACCCGTATCCGTTCGGTGGAAGATTATTTCCCCCTCCAAAAACACATTTCTTTTGAAGATTTTATGTCCGGACTCGACAATACCAAAATTGATGCTATTCTGGTCGTTAATACCAGGGGTTTTTGGAATAATGATCTCATCCTTGATGGTACTGTTTACAAACAACCCAATGCGGAATACCATTGCTTTCTGATTGACAGAAATGAATCTGAAAAAGTGTGGATGGCCAAAGTAGGCACCTATGGGCACTCGTTAAATACCCACAGTGGTTTACAAAATCGTTTTGTTCAGCACCTAGGAAGAGAGCTAAATGCCAAAAACCTTATCAATTAGGGGTTGTTTATTAAATTGATATATGGTGGAAATATGGCCTACGGCCGAAATATTGAATAGATGATATTCATTGATATTGGATATTAATAGATAAACCCGATACTGTCAAGCCTCGCGTTTTCTTTTTAGATCACAGATTATCTCTTTGTTTAGGTAGCGTAGAGATAGCTTTATATTAATTCAAGAACCTTCAGTTTACCGACTACTGCAGTAATTGCATTTGACTTAATCTCTCGGTCGGGTTGTTCTCGATTGTAGGTGTTTACCCAATAAGTCACTGTGACTTTAGTCGAGGCTCCCAAAATATCTGTAACATAAGCCTCCGGTTTTCGCTTCCCATTTAATATCCCAGAAACTTGATTGACTGTTTCTAAAATGACAATTAAGGCCATATCCAAGTCCTTTTCTAAAGGTATTAGTAGATCAAAGCTATAAGCGAGAAATCCATCAATTGTAAAGTTTATCAAAGGAGATTTTATAATATTGGCATTTGGAATAAAGAGGTCTTTACCATCAACTGTTTTCAACTGGGTGTCTCTCAAATTGAGAACAAGTACTCTACCCCGAAGGTTATTGATTTCAACAATATCCCCTACTCGGAATGGACGCTTAAAAGCTAGCAAAATACCAGCAAGGAAGTTTTCTCCTATGTCTTTTAAGGCAAAACCAATTACAAAAGCAGTGATACCAGCACCTGCTAAAATGCCTCCGACAGCACCTGATAATCCCAAAAGACGAAAAATGACGGTCAAGCCAAAAAGCATGACAACAATTCTAATTATGGATCCAATAAAATCTGCTAAAAGGGGATCATCGGTATTCTTTTTTACTTTTAAATTGGCAAGCCTTTTTATCCAACGGGAAAGAAAAAAAAACCCCAAAAAGATGACAATACCAAAAAACAAAGAAATAGCAAGCTTCTCAATGTTCTCAATATCACCAAGAATAATGTCTCTAATGCGCTCTAAAGAAGATCTAATATCCAAATCGATCGTAGTTTTCTATTATGATCATCCGTAATCGTGCCAAAAATACACACACAACCTTTAACCCTTTATTTTTTCGCATCAACCAACTCATACAATACAAAGCTCAAAAAATCCTCCTCATTGTCGTAGTTGTCCGGATGGTTGACGGATATATAAAGGCCTTCTTTGGCCACAAACACATTATTGGTTACATAGTTATAGCCTTCAAATCTGGTTTCTCCCAAAACTTTAAGATCACTATCCAAAATCATAATTGAAAAATCCTTGGGAAATCCTCGAAGCTGTTCCAGTTCCTCTTCACTTTCGATTTCTATTGCTGGAAAACAAAATCTGTAAAACACTTCCCGGTAGGCATCATATATCAACCCTTCATACCGGGGAGAAGAAAATACATAGGTAAAGTATTCGTTTCTCTCCGCCGTTCTGGAAAGGGTAGGAAACGATTCCGGTAAGAATCGACTTTTTGCTGGCACAATCTCCGGCTTGTCAGTGGCGAATGATGCCGCATAAAGGTTATGGTCCGCAAAAAAGGAATATACAACCTGGTCAGGCGAAGCTGCCATACTGTAATACGGTATGCGTAAGCCATCTGACAGGTAACCCTCCGGATAATTATGGGATGTAAATTCCATATCTCCAGAATTCATATTTAATTCAACGCTAAGAAACTGAGTGGATAGGCTTTTTTCTTCCATATCCATAGGATTCCCCGGAACCAGTACTTTTGCGAGCATTTTAGTCCCACGGATAATCGGATATGAATTAAAAGGAAACGCTCGGAAATTTGGATCCGAATATCCTTCGGGAGCTGAAAATGAAATCTTCGAAAGATAAGATTGCTCTATATCTGTTACGTAGATGATTCCCGGATGGGTGGAAAAAATAAAAATACTGTCCTTGGAATGAACGTGAAATCCAGAGAGATTACCCACCCCCTCATTTCCTTCCCGCTCAAATTTCAAGGTTTTGGCCAGCTCCTTTCGATCCATGTCATAGACTTGGATTTCATTTCGAGCATTCTGAATATTAAATAGAAAAGGAGTCTCTCCATCCAGATAACCAAGTCCAATACTAAAGTTGCCTGTTTGGTCATCCAGAGGAATCCGCAGCTTATTTTCGGCATTTTGGAGTATTTTGGTTACTGTTTCTTCACTCTTCTCGTTACAGCTGGAAAACAATGAAAAACATATCCCTAAAAAACCGATAATAAGAAACGGTGAAAAGTACCAACGGCTATTTTCAGTTCTATTTAAAAGAATTCTCATAAAACACTGATTTTTAGAAATAAGTTAGTTTATACTTATTAGGTAATTAATAATATCCACAGGGAGATCATTTGATGTTCCCTATGATGTTACTAAGTAGGTATCCCTGAATGAAAGTAAAAGAAAAGATCTGATTAATCCTAAAAAATTAGTGGGAAATTCTCACATAATTCACTTCGAACTGGCATTTTGCTAGATAGGCTTCAATAGATCCGTATTAGGCCATTGCAAATGGCCCTTAAATAATAACGTCAGTTAAGATAATTCTGATAGGTGAGTGTAGTGAATACTATACCTATGGGAGGGGCTGAGTTTGTAATCGATTATTGACACTATTAAAATACTGATATCCACTCACGAACTACGCAGATGCATGCCAATAGTATATGATTAGCATCAGTACACCCAGCCTCAAAAGATCACTATTTATAATCCTTCCCCGTCAGACTTTCCAATACCGACTGCTGCCATTCCATCATTTCTGACTCCATTTCCTTTGCCAAATCAGGTTTGGTTTCAATCATGTTGAACTGCTCCTCCGGGTCGGCCAATATATCAAAAAGCTCCCTTTTGGCAGTTGGTCCCTTATCTCCGTGAATCACCAGCTTGTACTGGTTGTCCAGCCAAGCCCGAGGGCCAGCAAAATCTTCCTCTATAATATCATTGCGGTGGGAATTCTTAAAGTTTCTGGTAGCAATCCCTCCCATCAATTTCACAAGGGGAGTAGTCCCTACCTGTAGTTCAGGTTCTATATAGGGAGAGAGGTCCTGCCCACTTCGGTCACTGCCATTCCAAAATCCTATGGGACTCGGTCTTTCGATCAGGATATTGTCAAACATACCGACTAAGCTTACTCCGTCAATTGGCCGCTCTGGAAGCGGTTGCCCGACAATTTCACATAACGTAGGCAAGACATCGGTGCTTACCCCGTTAACCGCGTTAATTAAGGGATATTTGATCCTGTTTGGCCATTCCAGCACACTGGGAACCCGAATCCCCCCTTCATAGACATTCCCCTTTTGCCCCCTAAACGGCATAGTGGCAACTCCCTCCTGAGGGGTTCCATTATCTCCAAAATACCACAGCAGGGTTTGCTTCCTTAATCCTTCAGATTCCAAATAGTCCCGGAGCTCTCCAATGGATCTGTCCATGGCGGTAATCTCAGCAAAACGTTCGATCAACACCTCCCGCTGATTACGCTCCACAGTTCCTCCGGTTTCATTGGAGGTAAGCTTTACCATTTTATCACCAAAATCAGCAGGAAGATCCTTATACAGTTCCAAATCTTCCTCCAACCCGCTATAGGGTTCGTGAGGCGATCCGTACCAAATCACTACAAAAAAAGGCTGGTTATTTTCTTTTGCCTTTTGGATAAATTTAATAGCTTCATCTACAACGACTTTGGACCCCTCTCCTTTAAATATAACCGGATCGGCACCATTTACCGATAAAGGCGGGTCCATCTCGAAGAAGTTGTCATGGGACACCCATTCGTCAAAGCCCATAGCACCGGGATTGGTGGGAGATGAGGCCTTCACTGGTCCAAGATGCCATTTGCCAAAATGCGCTGTTGCATACCCTGCCTTTTTCATCAACTGAGCCACACTGATCTCCTCCGGTCGGATGGAATGCCCAGGGGTAAATGTACCGTAGCGGTTTGGATGACGGCCTGTAATAATGCTCCCACGGGTAGGGGAGCAAACAGGAGATGCTGAATAGAATCTATCC
>DATHWC010000118.1:0-14747 GCA_035460985.1 Lunatimonas sp. | reverse complement strand
CGTTTGAAGACAATCGGTCCAGGGTTAAATGGAGCCCGATCCACAAAAATAAGCAACTTGGCTGAATATATGGCCTAAACCTGTATTAATACCTGCTACCCTACCGCTATTATTAACAATAATTAGGCCTATTCACCTTTTGTTAATAGACCACAGTCCTGAAAATGTGCCAATAGTCAGTATAATGAAAGATAATCATAATAATAAGCGAATAAAAAGCGGAATAGGTAATGTGAAAATTATTTTTGACTACTTATTCTGCGCTTGGTTATACGATTTAGGGATTTATTGGCTAATTTAGCATTGCGCTAGCTAATTAATATTAAGTCAGCTAATAAAAAAACACTAAAATTAAACCAATACGATGAAAAAACCATCTCTTAATAAATCTAGAAGAACGTTCCTATCGCAGAGTACCAAAGTATCCTTATCGGTGGGGTTTGGAAGCAGTTTGATAGGTTCCGCTTTATTTTCTTCCTGCGCGTCTGAAGAATCGAAAAAAGAACCGATAATTACCGGATTTTCTCAAAAACCGTTGCGCTATGATTATAGTGCCTTAGAACCGCATATTGATGCCATGACAATGGAAATTCACTATACCAAGCACGCTGCGGGATATGCTAACAACGTGACCGAAGCGGCAGGAGAAGAAGATGTTGATACAAGCAAACCGCTGGAAGAGGTACTGGGAAGCATTTCGAAATATTCTACTAAAATGAGAAACAATGCCGGAGGCCACTACAACCATGAGTTATTTTGGAGCATCATGTCTGCAGATGGTGGGGGACAACCTTCAGGTGCTTTGGCAGAAGCTATAAACAATGATTTCGGTAGTTACGATGCCTTCGTTGAAGAATTTGAAACGGCAGCAAAAACAAGGTTTGGATCAGGCTGGGCGTGGTTGGTGTTAGACGGGAATACCCTTAAGGTGGGCTCAACTCCCAATCAGGATAACCCACTTATGGATATTTCAGATCTAAAGGGATCTCCGCTCATGGGTATAGATGTATGGGAACACGCCTATTACCTCAAATATTTAAATGAACGCCCACGCTACATCTCAAGCTGGTGGAATGTGCTTGACTGGGCGAAGGTGTCGGAACGATACGACTCGATCAAAAGCTGATTTTAAAAAAAGAATTCGGAAAGAACATTTGGCTCGGGGTTACTCCGGGCCATTTTTGATATTTTTTGTCTTGAAATTTAGATGTTTTATTGCCTTTAAAAAACTGGAATGACTGATCCCAAAAGCTTATCGTCCGTCGCGGAATTTCACGAGACGTTCAAACATCCCATATTAGACAAACCTACTATACCACCGTCGAAACGCGCCGCCTTGAGGCTTTCTCTCTTGACTGAGGAACTTAAAGAACTCGAGCAGGCTATAGCTGACGGGGATTTGGTGGAAATTGCAGATGCATTCTGCGATCTCCAATATGTACTCTCCGGAGCGATATTGGAATTTGGTTTGGGAGGTCACTTCAAAGCACTCTTCGAGGAAGTGCAACGATCAAATATGAGTAAAGCGTGTCAGGATCTCACCGAGGCAGAAAAAACCGTCGCGCATTACCAAAAGCAAGGCGTGGATTGCTTTTACGAAAAGGATGGTGACAAATATTTGGTATACAGGAAAGACGACCGGAAAACCCTAAAATCAATTGATTATTCCCCGGCTAATTTGGGGAAAATTCTTTTTCCAGAAAAGTAATTCCTTTGCAAACCACTAACAATCAAATAGGATGAAATATATACTCGCTGGCCTATTAGGCATCTGCTTAGTTGGGAATATTTGTGCACAAGAAAGGGCCAGGGATTATGGCTTCACTTTTGGGGTACTGCCCACTGGATTATGGAACGCAATTACGGACGTTTCCGGTGTAAAAGTAGGTCAGCTGACCCTGATTGAAGGGACGGACATACGAACCGGCGTCACGGCAATCCTGCCCCACGATGGAAATATCTTTCAGGAAAAAGTTTCAGGGGCAATTTATGTAGGCAATGGTTTCGGCAAGTTGGCAGGAAGCACACAAGTGATGGAATTGGGAAACATCGAAAGTCCCATCATACTGACAAACACATTGAGTGTGGCTGCCGGAATCGAAGGCATCATCGACTACACATTTTTATTTCCTGAAAATGAAAATGTGCAATCTATAAATGCACTAGTAGGGGAAACTAACGACGGTGGTTTAAATGATATTCGAGGTCGCCATGTAAAAGCAGCCCATGTCCTAGAGGCCATCCAAAAGGCAAATTCCGGAGAAATAGATGAAGGAAATGTAGGTGCTGGCACCGGAACGGTAGCCTTTGGATTTAAGGCGGGAATTGGGACAGCCTCTCGTGTCCTTCCCGAGTCTTTAGGTGGATACACAGTGGGAGTGCTGGTACAGGCAAATTTTGGCGGAGTCCTTCAAATAGACGGTCTGCCTGTTGGAAGGTTGTTGAATCAATATAGTTTTCGTCAGAATCTGGAATCAGTAGATGGATCCTGCATGATGGTGGTAGCAACGGATGCTCCATTGGACGCCCGTAACCTGGAACGGATTGCGAAGCGGGCAATGATGGGCTTGGCCAAGACTGGCGGAATAGCGTCTAATGGTAGTGGTGATTATGTAATTTCATTCTCAACCCATGATGCGATGCGTGTTTCCCACAAAAAATCAGACAAAACTTCCCAATCGTTGAGGCCTT
Organism: Lunatimonas sp.; assembly: GCA_035460985.1. Taxonomy (GTDB): domain Bacteria; phylum Bacteroidota; class Bacteroidia; order Cytophagales; family Cyclobacteriaceae; genus Lunatibacter. The sequence continues at coordinate 12,056 of DATHWC010000118.1, read as the reverse complement.
TGCCTAATGACGACATGTCCGCGCTTTTTCTAGCTACAATAGAGGCAACAGAGGAGGCAATAATCAATGCTTTATTTGCTGCTGAAGATATGAAGGGTAAAGGGGGACGAGAAATTAAGGCGTTACCAAAAGATGAAGTAAAGTCACTTAGAAAATAGGTAGTAAGGATTCAGTATTTTTGTAATAGGCGGGTAAAGGCTTGTTAAAAACTTATTTGGTAACCGTTTATTTAAGTTTTATAGAAAAGGACCTAATATATTTTGCCTAACATTGAAAGATCTTATTGTCAAATCATGTTATTTGCTTTGTTTTTCTCGTTTAAGACTTCGATGAGGGTGTACAGGACAATAATTCTTTTACTACTATTTGTCACAGGTACTTTTTATACACAGGTATCCGGGCAGGTACTTAGGCCTTTTGTTCCCAAATCGTCTGCCAATTCTCCTAATAGGTCGATTTATAATATCAACGGGGACTTTACCATGTTGGGAAACACCAGCCTAACCTTGGAAAATTATTCCCTGGATCTTCAAAACAACATGCCCATGATTTTTGTGGATAGTGACGATGATCCAACTACCTTTAATTCTTCATCAGCCACATTGGACTTTTCCACTGAAAATAATGCTGACCCCGCCTGTACCAATATTTTGTTTGCAGGATTATACTGGAGTGGAAGGTCGTTCGCTGAGCAGTCTTTTGAAGTGGAAAAGGATGGTATCACTAAGACTTTTCATAAGCAGGAAGTAAAAATCAAAGGTCCGGGGCAGACGGAATATCTACAATTGAGGGCTTCTCCCAATGACATTTGGTATCCTACCTCAATGGAAGACCAATATGGCATGTTTGCCGGGTTTGTGGAAATAACCGATTATGTAAAGGCTTCCGGTCCGGGTTCCTATACCGTAGCGGATATCGCTTTGGCAGAGGGACAGGGAGGGGCTGTGGGTTACTATGGCGGCTGGGGAATGGTGGTAGTCTATGAAAATCACCTGATGAAACAAAGGGATGTTGTGATTTTCGATGGCTTTGCTTTTGTTGCTTCCTATCTTGATGAGGAATATTTTCTCGAACTGAATGGTTTTTCCGCAATGGAAGCAGGAGCCGTTAACGTTAAAATGGGAATTATGGCTGGTGAGGGTGATCGGGGAGGTGTTGGTGATTACTTTGAGATAGAGCGGGGTGTTTTGACAAATGATTTTTTGCGCTTATCCCATTCCTTAAATCAACCGGATAATTTCTTTAATGCGACCATCAATACGGGGGGAAATGATAGAGATCCCCAATTGGAAAATAACACGGGCACTGATATCGCCATGTTTACGATTCCAAATCCGGATAACGGTGTCATAGGTAACGGACAAACATCTACCCGGTTTAGGTATGGGTCGACAATTGACACCTATGTGATTTATAATATTACCTTTGCCATAGATGCGGACCGTCCCTTGGTGGAAGGTTTGCACCAACTGGAAAGCACCCATCCATCATCAGAAGACGAAATGGCATTTTTTATTTCTCCAGGCGAAGAATTAAAGTTTTCACTTGAAATTAGAAATAAAGGAAGTGAAGGTATCACAGCAGGGAAGGTAGTTATACCTATTCCTCTAGCAGCTACTTTTGAAGAGGCAACCATGGAAGCATTTTTTACGCCTAATAATGCAAGCCAGCCTTACTACGACGAGACTTTGGGGGCGGGGGGTTCCATAGTTTGGGAAATTGGTGACCTTCCCATTAGTCAAGACCCTGAACTTCTCCTTGCCAAATTGGAGTATACCTTAAAAGCCGCCGAAACATGTGCCGCATTTTCCGGATTTTCCTGTGACCCGACAGTAAGCGTAGCCGGGGAGATTAGTGGCATAAATATGATAACACAAGCCCCTTTTTCCGGAATAAAAATCATTCAAGGCTATTTGAACACCTCTGAATGTAGTAGCAGCCCGATAGTAGATCCCTATCTCTTTACAATAGATCCAGAAGCACTTTCCGCTGAAGATTGTATCGAGGAGGAAACTGTTCGGGTGTTTGATTTTTGCAATTATGAGGACCCCTTCCTACCTATTAATGAGATATCAGCTGCATTTCCTCCCGATACCCGCTTTTTCAATGAGTTTCCTATTTCATTTACCAGCGTCGAATACACGTCCAGAAACCCGATTCCGGTGCAGGATGGTATGACAGATTATTTTGCCGTACTAAGGGGAGAAAATGATTGTTTTCAGAAATTTTCGATTAACCACGAACCGATTACCATTACCGCATCGGTTACATCAAATTATAACGGTGCCGCTATCTCATGCTTTGGAGCTGCTGATGCATCAATTTCAGTGGAGATTATCGGCAGCAATCCCCCCTATTCCATACGTTGGGATGATGAAAATAATAGCACGACAGAAACTTTGGAAAATCTCCCTCCGGGAACTTACAGCGTTACTGTAAGGGATTCCAAAGGCTGCCAGGTGAGTACTGAAGTCACGGTAGACGAACCCGAACTTCTGGTTTTGAACCCAAATATAGGAAGGAGTTCTCTTACCGCTTCCTGTTTTGGACTTTCGGATGGTGTTTATGTCATTGATATAGTGGGCGGGGTACAACCTCTTACGGGTGATCTTTTTCAGAGAAATGATGACGGTACTTTAACCTCTATGACTTCAATAACGACACAAGACAACAGGGACATGGTCTTCAATAATCTTTCCCCGGGAGAATATGTGGCTGAGGTAAAAGATGCCAACGGCTGTATGAAAGAGGTTTCCTTTTCCATTGATTCGCCCGACCCCTATTATTTGACAGGAAGTACCTCTAATGCGGTTGATTGCCAGATAGCCAATTCAGGAAGAATCGAGGTAACTCCTGTGGGAGGGGAAGCACCCTTTACCTACAAGTGGGAGCATGGACCAACGCAGTCTATCTTGGAAAACCTATCTGGAGGCACCTACACCGTCTTCGTCACCGACGGAAATGGCTGCGTAGCTAGTGAGGTGTATGAACTGGAAGAACAATTGCCATTAGCTGTATCGGTTTCCCGCACAGAAGAGGTTACTTGCGGGACTAGAGGTCTGAAAACCACCTTTTTTGTGGAAGTTTCCGGTGGTTTTCCTCCCTACGGAATATCTTGGAGTGCAGGAAATGAAGAGCAAAACGGCTCGGTGATGGTTACATCCACTCCTGGGGATTATGTCGTGCAGATAACAGATAGTGAAGGCTGTGTCGCAACTTCTACTGAGATTGTTAATCCAAGCCCGTTGGATGTGGATTTCGAGTTTGTCTCAGCGTCTTTTTCGGAATATTCATCCAATCTGGTAAATTATGCGATTCAGTTCACGCCTATCACAGTCGGCGGTGTAATTGCTTACGAATGGAGTTTTGGAGATGGAGAAAGCAGCCAAGACCAGCATCCTACTCATACCTTTACGGAAGAGGGATTATACCCTGTGCAGCTTACTATTACGGATATTCATGGTTGCCAATTGAGCCAGGTCTATGACATCAACATCGAAGAGGCATTTATCCTAATGCCAAATGGTTTTACCCCAAATGCAAATGGGATGAATGACCATTTTTTTCCAAGGTTCAACTACATAACCGAATTGGAATTATGGGTATTTAATAAATGGGGAGAGGCCATCTATCACAGTACGGACCGAAATGGTCCAGGTTGGGATGGTACATACATGGAAGAGGCGGCACCTGCCGGTAACTATGTATATAAACTGAGGTATACGACTCCGGATGGCAGAGTCAAAGAAGAAACAAATGTTTTCGTTTTGATTAGATGATATGAAATCGAGCATGACGAGATCGTGGAAATTAGGGATAATTATAGAAGCGAGATTCCATAGCCTGCCCCGACTCATCGGGGTGACCTCTGAAAAACAAATTGTAAACACATGAAAAAAGCAATCTTGTTTCTGGTTTTATTTGCACTAATTAAAACGTCTTCAGCACAGGACCTGCAGTACTCCCAATTTTACGCAGCGCCCCTCTACCTAAACCCCGCTCTGACAGGAATGACGGAATTAACCCGAATGGGCCTTAACTACCGTAAACAGTGGCCAGGCCTAAATTATGATTTTCAGGGATATTCCGCTTTTTTGGATCATTATAGCTTTGATCTGAAAAGTGGGTTTGGAATTTCCCTCAATGCTTTTGAAGAGTCTAACCTCGGCCTTAAACTTATGGATTTTTCGGGGTATTATTCCTACCAATTGATGCTTTCCGATATCCACAGTTTGCGGTTTGGCGCGCAGGCTGGAGTTGGAAGAAGGAGTTCGGCCATGGACCATCTTTTACTTGGCGACCAGATTGATGTTTTTTCGAAAACTGTGGCTCCTGTTACCCTAGAGGACCTCCCTCCTTTTGAGCCCTATAGCTTTTTGGACCTTGGATTTGGTGCAATGTTTACCGGAGAAAATTACTGGCTTGGCGCAAGTGCCTATCATGTAAACAGGCCGAATTTGAGCTTTTATAGCAGTGCCTCAGGTGACCGGATAGCGGTGAAATGGAATGCACATGCAGGACTTCAGTTGCCCCTCCGGTCTGGGCTTTCGGTGTATGAGGGTGACGGGGACAACATGGTGTTTCTAGCTGCTAATTATAAGCAGCAGGGTCCTTTTCAGCAACTGGATTTATCAACTCAATTGATTTACAACTCGCTGGTTTTGGGTGTAGGCTTTAGGGGAATCCCGAGCTCTGGGGACCTTCCAAACAGGGATTCAATTATCGCCTTGGTGGGAGTAAGCCTTGAAAGCGGTTTATTGATAGGATATAGTTTTGATTATATGATTTCACGGTTGGGTATGGAGACGCATGGAGCACACGAAATCTCAATCAGATACCAGTTTTTAAAGGGATTTCCTCAGGACAGGGATCGAAAAAGTCGGATTTTGAAATGTTTCCGCTATATGATGTAAGTCAACGGTTGGTATTGCGCTGATTTTCGCTGAAAAAATCTGCGTATATCTGCGAAATCTGCGGGAAACCTCTAATTCTTGATACTACACTGGAAAACTTTAAGGTATTTGTCTCATTATATGCCAGGATTAATGATTATTTTACCGTTAGCTGCGCAATTATTTCCCGCAGATTGCGCTGATTTTCGCTGAAAAATTCTGCGTACATCTGCGAAATCTGCGGGAAACCCCTATAATTCTAAATAAAACACGATAGAACTTATAGGTATTTGAATCATTTACTATTTGCTTGGGGTAATCACGATCTTTCTGAATTCTATGGGGCCGTGATCACCTTGTAGCATAAGCGGTCCGGCTTCTGCCTCCCTACTGTCCAGTGCACCACCAGTAATGCCTGGAATAATCTGGTCGCAGATGATGGTTTTGCCGTTTCCGACAATAGTTACTCTTCTTCCGATTAGGGTTACTTCATAAGTCTGCCATACTCCAGGACCCTTTGCCACCATTTCATTTGGTGTCAAGAATCCATAGATGCCTCCGTAGTACACGTTGGATGGTTCGGTTCCCTTGTTGTCTTCGATTTGCAATTCATAACGGCCTCTCAAGTAGATGCCGCTATTGCTTCCTTCTGGATAGCGGAATTCGGCATAAAGTTTGAAATCATCGAATTTCTGTTCGGAAATAAGGTTTGCGCCAGCTTTGTCAGAGGTCAGGATACCATCCTTTACAACCCATTGATTTTCCGGCTTGTCAGCTTTCCAGCCGTCGAGGTTTTTACCGTTGAAAATTTCAATCTTTTCTCCCCAAGTGGGCGGAGAAGTTCGAGCTAAAGATGGGGCTTTTTCACCTACAAAAGAGTGCTTTTTACCCGAACTTGTGGTGATTGTACCGGTTAGCTTTCCATTGGTAAGGGTCGCTTCCAGTTTGGTGTCCTTTTTTCCTTGATCCCACTGTGGTGGAATGCTGAAGGAAACTTTTCCTTTGTCGTAATTTACACGGGATACAGGTCTGGCACTTCCGTGATCTTCCACGAAATAGCCCACGAGCGTACTGTAGCCCGAGAGTTTTACTTCCATCCAGGAAGGGAGTTCTTTACCGTCTATAGTAACCGTGAGATTCCATCTGCCGATTATATCACTGTTATCGGACTGGGCGGTCAAGTGATTTTGAACAGCAAAGGTGAAAGCTATCAGTGCAAAACTGAATAGGGATTTACCCACTGCTTGGATTAGGCCGTCATAAAAAGATATCTTGTTCATATGGGATTTAATTTGTGCGAGTAATAAAGGATAAAAGTAAGGCTATTTTACTTTTTAAGCACGGGAAAGGGTGAAATCTTTAATTTCCGTATGCTTAAATGTGGAAATGGATCTAATCTTTTCGCTGTTATTAGCTTGAAATGCCAGTCAAAGTTTGCGATGCGAGCTTCACTTCAATTAAGCCAGTATTCACCAACCAATATTTTCATTTTTAAATTATTAGAAGGATGAAAAAAATCTGCAATCCAAAAATCGAAAACACTACGCTATGTTCCTCAAAGGAATTATTTAGGCTTTGTTACCGGAGGCTCCAAAAAATAATTAATTTTGAGCCCTTGAAAACAATAAATTGATGGCGGAGACACCTTTGGTAAGTATAATCATACCCTGTTACAACCAAGAAGCTTTAATTAGTGAAACAATAACTTCAATTCTTGGAAGTGACTTTGCCAACATTGAAATTATCATCGTGGATGACGGATCGACCGATTCGTCCCGCAACGTCTTGGAAGAATGGAAAAATAAAGACGAACGTATTCACGTTTACAGCCAACCCAATGGAGGACCTTCAGTTGCGAGAAACCATGCAATCCGGAAGTCCTCAGGAAAATACATCCTTCCTGTAGACGGTGACGACTTGATATCCAAGGAGTATATTTCCCGTGCGGTAGCCGTTCTGGAGGAAAAGCCTGAGGTAAAAGTAGTGTATTGCCAAGCAGAAAAATTCGGTGCTGAAAACAAGCCCTGGAAACTTAAGCCCTTTAGCCGGCCTTATTTGGCCCAAGGAAATATGATCTTTGTCTCGGCGATGTTTCGGAAAGAAGACTGGGAGTCCGTAGGGGGATTTGCTGAGGAGATGACTTGGGGATTTGAGGACTGGGAATTCTGGATTTCCATGCTCAAAGAAGGTGGTGAAGTGATTCAACTACCTTTTGTCGGGTTTTATTATCGCGTTCAAAATAAATCCAGAAGAAAGTCAGTAGATCAGAAGGGACGCCATTTAACCTATTCCTTTATCAATCAAAAGCACAAAGATTTTATATACCAACACTTACATGGCCCAATTCGCAAAAGTAAAACTTGGTCTAAACCAATTAATACCATTTACCGCTTCTTGGGCATTCCGGTTTAAAGTAAATCCAGCTCCTCCATAATGAGGTTGACAATTTCCTTTCTGGCGGCTAAAAAGGTCCTGTTTTCTTTATCCTCAGTAAGGATGCAGTTGGCAAAGAAATAGTCATTATCACCAGTTTCAAAGTACCCCACATACCAACCCACCTCTTTGCCGTCCTGATTACCCCAACCTGTTTTGGAGCGAAGCACATATCCAAGGGAATCCTTTTCTACCATGATTTCCTTCACGATTTCGCTGGATCGGTCGTGAACCGGAAGCTTGTTTGCATAGAGTCGTTTTAGAAAATCGACCTGCTGCTGCGGTGTGACCTGTAGACTTCCTGACAACCAAAATCTATCCACACCGGAAGAGATATTCCCATTTCCGTATTCAAGCTTTTCAAGCCAAGTTTTAAGCTGATCTTCGCCTATCCTCCTTGCCATTTCCTGATAATACCAGACGGCGGAATACTTGAAAGCAGAAGATAAACTTTGATCCTGATTCCAGATAGGTAGATCTCTGACCACGCTGTCCCAGGCTATTATAAAGGAAGCGTCGGATATTACTCCAGTTTCTAACCCGATAAGAGAATTGACAATTTTAAAAGTTGAGGCAGGCGTAAAAGGTTTTCCTGCGAATTCAGCGTTGTGGACAATAAATGTTTCTTTTTTCAAATCATAAAGAACAAATGTACCTTCAACCTCAAACAAATCGTAATATTTACCAAAATCCCGGTAGATGTATTTCTCAGAAGGTGGAGAACAGGAGAATAAGACCATCAGTAAGGATGGAAGGAAAATGAAGAACGGCTGCATAGTGGCTTTTGAAATCCTAGGTGAAAATTTAACAAATTTCTTCCGCCAAATCAAATCTTGTCCCGCCCCTTAAAAAACTTGTTCAGGTAATAGGAAATTGGGTTGGTATATTTTAGCATTTTCCAGGGTCGGCTCCCGTGGGGCTGATGGGTGACTTTTACATCGGTAAGGACATAATTTTCAAATCCCAGCTCAATGGCCTTTTTGGATATATGGGTATCAAACCAGTCTTTTGATTCATCCAGGGCGGTAAAACTATAGGACTTCAAAAAGTCTAGCGTAAGCAGGGTGCAGCAAAAGCTCAAGCTTCTTTTGGTTTGGATTACGGCCAGTTTTTCTTGTTTGAACTTGAGGTAGGGAAAGTTCACTTGATTCCTTTCATCGACCGTAATTGCACCCACCAATCCCGATTTCGGATGCGCTTGGGCAAATTCCAGTAACTTACTAATCGTGTCATTTTTAACAGTTACATCTGACTCGATAATAATTAAGGGTAAACCCTCCTCTAAAGCAGCTTTTTGGGCATGCTGAAGCACAGTCTTATAATTGGGCGACGGTGTGGAGGTGAGATCTCTAAGGTGAAAAAGAGTAAATCCAATTTCTCCCGCTGCCTTTTCCAATGCCTGTTCCGTTTCTGAAGAACTGTAATCGTTGTACACCCTATACTGTACTTTTTGATCAGAGTCCACAATAGCGTTGACCGTTTGAAGGGTTGCCGCTAGAGCATCTTTGACAGGGGTAATGACGAGTGCAGACATTTGAAATACAAAAAAAGCCGCTTTCGGCACTACCCCGCGGAGGAGATAAGTAGCCGAAAGCGGTTGAGGTTATAATTATTTTAATTTTGCTGTAGCTTCCTTTATCTTTTTTAAAGCTGATTTTAGCTCTTCATCAGAAGCTGCATAGGAAAGCCGGATGCAATCTGGAGCGCCGAACGCCGCACCGGTAACCAACGACACATGTGCCTCCTTTAATATATACAGACAAAAATCATCCGCATCTTTGATTACCATGTCACCGTCCGATTTGCCAAAAAATGCAGTTACATCTGGAAAGAAATAGAAAGCACCCTCGGGAACGTGTGTTTTAATCCCGGGAATATCGCGCAACAAATCCAGCACCAAATTTCTTCTTCTGAGGTATGCGGATTCCATTTCCTTTGAAGGAGCCTGATCGCCGGTGAGACCCGCCAAAGCAGCACGTTGTGCAATGCCTGTTCCGCCAGAAGTAAATTGTCCCTGTAACTTTTCACAGGCTTTGGCAATTTCCAACGGAGCGCAGATATACCCAACTCTCCATCCTGTCATCGCATATCCTTTGGAGAAACCGTTAACAGTGATTGTCCTGTCAAACATTCCCGGGAACGAGGCAATGCTGGCATGTTTTCCGGTAAAATTAATCAGTTCGTAGATTTCATCGGCAATTACCACGATATCCTCTTTTTTCTTCACCACCTCGGCAATGGCTTCCAACTCCTCTTTGCTGAATACTGAACCGGTGGGATTGCAAGGCGAAGAGTAGATAACAGCTTTTGTTTTATCAGTGATTGCTGCTTCCAGTTGATCGGCTGTGGCTTTGAAATTATTTTCAAGTGTGCCTTCGATCAATATAGGTATACCTCCCGCCAGTTTTATAATTTCGGAGTAGGAAACCCAATATGGTGAAAAGATAACAACTTCATCTCCTTCGTTGATCAGGCACATAAAGACATTCGCGATGGAATGTTTGGCACCTGTAGACACAACGATATTTTCCGCTTTTGCTTCAGCGATTCCGTTTTCATCCCTCAGTTTTTTTGCGATAGCTTCTCTCAGGTCCTGATAGCCGGCCACAGGGGGATAAGAAAAATATTTCCCTTCATCTATGGCATCCTTAGCGGCCTGTTGTATGTGAAGCGGGGTTTTGAAATCCGGCTCTCCCAAGCTCAGGCTAATGATGTCAATACCCTGACCTTTCAGTTCTCGGGCTTTTTTTGCCATGGCCAGTGTTGCTGACTCTTCCATGGCAATGATACGATCGGATAAAATAGAATTCATGGATAATTTTGATTATGTTCGTTTTTGGGCTATTTTAGACCCTTACTAGGTGTTATTGCAAGAAAAAGAATTTAATTATCTTAATTGCTGTTTTAATTTCGGCCAAAATTAAGGATAATGCCTATGAATTCTAAACCTTTGCAAAAAATAGATGCGATATATTTAGTCGATAAAATAACTTGCTGGTTCCAGCGTTTTTGAGATGATGAATTTTCGGTTACCAATTCTTTTTATAAGCTTCTGTTTACTAGGAGGCAATTTATTCGCACAGGAGAGTGTTGAGGCAGACCCTGACTCTACAGGCGTGGTTAAAAACCGCCTTTTACCGACCACCACACCTATATTATTATTTACAGATGCCACAGAAGAGGTAAAGGACAAAAAGAAAAAGAAAAAAAAGAAGGTCAAAAAGAATATTTATTTTGGAGAAAGAACCAAAAGAAACATGATCCGAACGAGTTTTCGGGATCAGGTGACTATTCAAGCCTTTAATACGACCATTAAGAACCGACTTGTAAATAGTTATATCCGAGACATCTACTGGTACGAATCCAGCACAAAATCCATAAAGAAGGGAGACTTCAATCCCTCAAAAGGGGTTTTGTTACACGGCCCCTACGAAAAGCGGGTCGGTGAAAATATAATTGAAACGGGCATGTACTTTTTTGGCACAAAGCACGGCAGATGGATGACGTATGACGGCAAAAATATTCTGGTAAATAAATCCCACTTTTCGGAAGGATGGCCAAAAGAATCCCGTGTCACCTATTACAACAGGGAACAAAGGGAAATTGAAAAGCTCACACCGATCGAATATGATTTGGAAGAAGGAAATTTTTATCATTTCTATCCAGATGGTCAGGTGGCTGTAATCGGTGAATACCGATTCGGCGAGCGGGTAGGTTTGTGGACTGAATTTTGGAATACGAAAGGTGACAAAGTAATCCGCAGGAGGGAAATACAATACCAGCCGCAGCCCTTTTCTAAAAATTTCAGGCCGTTTATCCGTGCGGAGTGGGACAAAGAGGGAAACCTTGTCTACAGAAACGATGGCTAGTAAAAGGCGTCTTCAAAATGCTTGAACCGCACATTGCCAAATTTGTCTTTGTAAACACCCACTATATCAAACCGGATATCCCGTAGCCAATCCTTTTCATGGATATAGTTGTCCGCAGCCCGGATAATAAGCTGACGTTTTTTATAGTCAACAAATTCCTCCGCATAGCCATATCCCGTACCGCTGCGAAATTTGACTTCGACAAAAATCAAAATTCCCCTGTGTATCATAATCAGGTCAATTTCCGCATGTTTGTACCGGTAATTTGCTTCCTGAAAGATATAGCCCTTGGATTCCAGCCACTCCATGGCCAAACTTTCTGATTCCTGTCCGATGTCGTTATGAGCCGCCATAGATTAAAAATTCGAGGTTTGAGAAAAAGTTTTTTCTTACTAATTTTTCATCAAGCAATCTTTGTAAGAACTTCGCCCTAGAGAAAGATGTTCTAATCCGCAGGCAAACCCAGATTACGTGAGTCAATTTAAAAATAAAAAGGTAAAATTCATCGATTTAGGCCAAAAAGATTACCAGGAAACTTGGGATTTTCAAGAGAAGTTATTTGGTGAAATTGTCGCCAAGAAAATTAGCAACAGGTCTTTACTAGCATCTGAGCAGGTTCCTACCGACAACTACCTACTGTTTGTTGAACACCCCCATGTGTATACGTTGGGGAAAAGCGGGGATTCCTCCCATCTACTGCTGGATGACGCACAATTGGAACAGAAAGGGGCAAGATTTTATAGAATTAACCGTGGAGGAGATATTACGTATCACGGTCCCGGACAGTTGGTGGGTTACCCTATTTTGGACTTGGATAACTTTTTTACGGATATCCACAAGTACCTGCGGTTGTTGGAGGAAG
>DATHWC010000117.1:0-5274 GCA_035460985.1 Lunatimonas sp. | reverse complement strand
GAAGTTTACCTCCTACGTCCGTCGGTTGAAACCGGCGGTTACTAAATCGGTCGTGCCTACGGCACTGTGTAAAGCTGTCATGACTTTGAAGGCAATTGGCGTGCATTTCATAGATCAGAGTCCTTACGCTTTGTTGCCTTTAAAAAATCTGGATTCCAAAAGCTCCATAGGAGCGGCCGACATAGTAACCATGGGTTTCAACCCATGGATTAGGTAGGGAATGAATGGTGAAAGTCCCATCGGGACGACCGATATTCACCGATTTTCTAGCAGGGACAGTTTATAGTTATTTCTTTTAAGGATTCAGAGATTTGAGTGAAATCCAGCTAAATCCGCTCAAACATCAATTCAGGCAAAATAATCAGCCCCTCCCAACTTTGTTCCTCATCCTTCCAATAGACTAAATAATTGACGGTTACACTTGACAACCGATATGGCTTTTCGGCCATTTCCTCCAGTTCCCTTAGAAAGCTTTTCGAAAACTTCAGCACAGACTGACCGCGTGCGTCAAAGCATTCCCCTTCCCTGACCATGAGTATATCCCCACTTCGTAGATATCTGATCGATGACTGCCTTCTCATAAAATATCCCAACCAAACATCTTTAAACGTCAGTTGCCTTGCCAAAAGCTGGGGAGGAAAGGTAAACTGATTGTTGTGCTGGTAAACCAGGTTCTTGACGGAGATCCCAGCCAGAAACTGCCCGTTCAGATGAATGCTTAAGTTCTGCTTGGCACGTGTCATGGCCACATAGAGCATGCGGCGGAATTCAGGTGTTAAATTCGGTGTCCTTTCCAGGATAATAAAAACATTATCAAACTCTTTGCCCTTGGCCTTATGGATGGTAGAAACAAATACCGTCTCGGCCTTTTGCGGAAAAAAGTCCTCCACCTTTGACTCCCGGATAAAGGTATCCAAATCGGACCGATATCGGGTCTTGGGGTAGATCTGCTCAAAATCGGCAATCATCTGTCTGCAAATTTCCAGCTTTGTACTTCGCTCAAAATGTATTCCTAGCCGGTCCTTCGCAGCTTTCCAATTCTCCTGCGGAATGGTAAATACATCGTCCGGCAAATGCAATTGTTCCAAAAAGTACCGAACCTCATACAAATTTAATAAGCTAAACCCATCATTGGTCTGTATCAGCTTGGCAGGCAATCCCCCTTTGATTAATAGCCCCGCTATCTGCATGGCCTCTTCGTTGGTGCGGGTAACCACAGCCACTGTCCCGCTAAGACTACTACTTAACACATCTTCCACAACAGGTGAAATCAACGATTGCTCCATATAAGTGGTAATGGACAGCTTTCCGTTAGTCCGCTCCTTGGCTATGATGGGAGTGGATTTTAGGCGATTGGGTAGCGTGGCCACCCATTGGTTGGAAAATGCCACCAAATTGGATTTACTCCGGTAGTTTTCAACCAGTTCATACTTGACCGCTTTTTGCTTGGTGATAAATTGCTCCAAAAAAACGGCACTGGAACCCCGAAACTCAAAAATATTTTGGTCGTCGTCACCTACAGCGATGACCCTCATTTCTTCGTTCTGAGCCATCATGGCTTCTATCAGCGCAAATTCCTCTGCATTTATATCCTGGACTTCATCGATTACCAGCACCGTACGGGTCACTTCCCTCGTCTCCACCTCCCCGCTACTGATTTTTTCGGTAGCCTGCCGCACGATATCCCCAGATCCTTCAAGATTTCCCACCCTCCCCAAAATATCAAAGCAGTAGGAATGGAAGGTTTTGATATCCACCCAAAGGGCCACGTTGCCTATCAAGTCGATTAACCGCTTCTTGAATTCCGTCGCTGCGGCTCTGGAAAAAGTCAACATCAACAACTGCTCATGTTTTACATCTTCCATAAGCAAAAGGGAAGCAAGCTTGTGCACCAATACCCGTGTCTTACCACTGCCCGGTCCCGCAGCAACTACAATATGCTGGGCCTTATTGTCTTTGATGATGGCCAACTGCGCCGGTGACAATTCCCCAAAAAGCTGTTTGAATTTTTTTGGTGTGATGTTTTGCCTGATTTCCTTCTGTCGGCTGGCATTGAAATACTTTCGGAGAAAGGAAGGATAGTTCAACTGAAAATAATCATCCACAAACTGTAAGGCTCCCTGATAATCCTGAATCATCCGTTTGGCGTATTCCCCCACAATGTGGATTTGCTGCACTTTGTTTTCGTAAAACTCACGAAGTTTCTCATAGTCCTCCGCTTTATACCGCCGCTTGTTGTCGGTTTCCAGCCGTTCGATAGTCAAGCGGTTATAGACCACCAAAAATCCGCCCTCAATCTTTATGGCTTCGATTTTGGAAAGATAATACAAGGTGTCTTCAATATCAGAGATGCTGATATCCAAAATAAAGAGAGCGGAATGGGTCTGATAAGCGTCTTTCAGCTCGTGAACGGAGAACTCTACTAATACCTCGTTTTTGGCTTCATTTTCTCCCTGTTGCCTGCTTTTTTGGTAAAGGTGCTCAATGATAAATTTGGACAGCACGTGCCGCTTTTCCAGTTTATCTTTGAGTTGTACCTTGTCCACAGTCAATTCAATCTTGAGGTGGTTTTTGGAAAGCCGGCTCAATTGGCTTTTTGCCCAGTGTTTAATACTCCAATAATTGATCAGCGTTTTGACCAGTTGGGTAGATACTTCCTCTCCCATAGCGAGAGCCGCTTCTTCATTAAGGGCTTTTAGCGAGTAAATTTTCGGTTCCTCATGGATTTGGGTGAGGAGGAATTTTTCCAGCTTGCTGTAAAGTTCTACCAAAGCCACAGACCGGTTGGCCGTTTCGCCCTGCTTTATAAAAGCGGTTAGATCTTTGGCATCGGCGAGAATATTTTCCTCACGAAGCAAGTTGATGATATTGATCACTTCCTCCCGCACAATCCCCAGATGGTCTGAGATGTAATCCACCCGTGATTCTGCCGGTTCATCACTCGCTGCCTTTTTGCTTTTACTTGAAAAGAGTTTCTTAATGATCCGAGTTCCCGCTACCTTCTGCTTATCATCAAACCGAGGGGACGTTTGGATCTTATCAATGGCCTCTTGGGCGTTTTTTGACAGGATGCTGTTGGCAAAAATCCGGGGCATGTTTTGGCCTCTTTTGAGGTAGCCGGCATCTTCCAAGGCAGCGATTGCGGTGGTTACCCGGGTTTCTATATCTACAATGCTATCGTCCCACCCCGCCTTCCGGGCAATTTCCAGGGCCGAATTGGAGGCGGTACTGCGAAAATGCGTTACCTCCTTGATGGCTTTCCATACCTGCTGAATCTCTTTGATGCTCAGTTTGGTCTGGTTTAGCATGATAAAATGCTTACTTAGGTCCTCCTCATCAAAGAGCACATAGCATGACGCTTCGATGGCCTCATCCCTTCCCGCACGCCCAGCCTCCTGCACGTAATTTTCCAGGGAATCTGATATTTCATAGTGGACGACAAGTCCCACATCCTTTTTGTCCACCCCCATTCCGAAAGCAGATGTGGCCACCATTATGGGGATTTCGCCCGAGATAAAGGCATTTTGATTTTCAGACTTTTCCTTCTTATCCATTTTGCCGTGATAAGGCCTGGCCTGAAACCCGTCCGTATTCAGGCGTTGGGAAAGCTCGTAGGCTTTTCTGGTTCGGGATACGTACACGATAGTTGGGCAGGCTTTTGAGGAAATCAAATCCCGTAGCGCCGCATATTTATCCTCCTCTTCCCGGCGTTCAAAAACTTTATAATTGAGATTGGTACGGGAGACTCCAGAACGGAATATGCTAAAACGTATACCCAACTTTTCTTTGAAATAGCTTTGTATATCTTCGATAACTTTTTGCTTGGCAGTGGCTGTGAAGCAAGAAACGGGAATCCCCTCACAAAGACCTTTTTTTTTCTGCAGCTCCTTTATGAAATCCCCTATATACAGGTAGTCTACCCGAAAATCCTGCCCCCAAGATGAGAAACAATGGGCCTCATCGATAACAAAACGGCTGATTTTACGCCCAAGAAGCAGACGTTCTATACTTTTGGAGCGCAGGGATTCTGGGGAAATATAGAGTAAGGCCGCCGAACCGTCCTCTACCCGCTCAAAGGATTTGGCCCGGTCGATGGGATCAAGAAGGCCGTTGATGGTGACGGCCAAGGTGATGCCGCTAGCCTCCAGGTTATCCACCTGGTCCTTCATCAGGGATTGCAGTGGAGAAATGACTACCGTCAATCCACGTTCACTTTCACCGCTCATCAGCGCCGGCACTTGAAAGGTGATAGACTTTCCTCCCCCGGTGGGGAATACAGCTAGTACTGACTTTTGCATGACTGCCGCTTGTACCGCCGACTCCTGCAGGGGTTCCTCACCGAATTTCCGGTACGCATCAAAGCCAAAAAATCTTTTAAGCCCCTTGTGGATATCCAATGCCTCTTCACAATAGGGACATCCAGCAAGACAAGGCCTATTTCGAAGCAAGGTAATCACACGGTCTACCTCTGGAAAGGTCCTCAGCACCCATGGGGGTGTCACCGAACGGATATCCCCTCCCTGTATTAGGGCTAGGCAATAGGCCATTTCCCTAGGGCTTTCTTTGATAAGTTTGGCCAGGGGAGCTGACGCGCAGATTTCATTTTTGAAAAACTCGTAAATAAGTTCTTCTGATGAATTCCCATTGTAGTCATATTCTATGTACGAAAAGAAACCTTTAAACTCAGGTTGATTTTTCAGCAACAGGTAATAAACTTGCTTTACTCCTTCGGACAGTTGTTGAAAGGCCGTACATTCATCCTGAAAAAGATCCTTTGCTTTTTGGGCATCATTTAAGGGATTATTGATACTGTCTGTCAAAAGTTTGTCGTCCTTAAGCAGGGCATGGTATGGGCGGTTGGGAAAAAGGAGGGGTGAAAGGTATAAGGTGTCTATCACTTTAAACCGCTCCAGTCCACCCGCTTGGGCAAACGTTGATTTAAGATAAAGAAGGTCGTGATGGATAATATTGTGTCCGCAGAGAAAACGTCTTTTACCTATAAATGAAATTAATCCTGCCGGATCATTGGCATGAAATGTACCGCCGTCTTCGGCCACCGCACCGATATCCAGCACTCTTTTTTGCTGGGGATTGACTTCTGTATCTAGACAAATATATGGGTTCACCAAAGACCGTTAGTTGACTTATTTAATTCTTTTGACCAAATTACAGAAAGAATAAGGCTTTCCTACCCCATGTGAATGTTTTTTTGCCTTTGGTTGTCAAACGATGGCCTTTCATCTTCTAGATAAGATACAAATATTCCTTTGGATT
>DATHWC010000116.1:0-20110 GCA_035460985.1 Lunatimonas sp. | reverse complement strand
GCACAGGGGCATTGCATCATTTCCTGCACCCACTACTACCAACGATATGGGTGCTTGGATTAGCTCTACAAATGCATTGATAGGTTGAGATCCTGTATATTGGCTGATAATGGATTGGTTGACTTTGAGTACATCGGATATGTCATGTTCTATTTCCTCCAGCCAGGGCTTTACCACTGTCGGAACGGAGGAAAAATTGCCTTTAGAGAAAAGAAGGCACGTACCCAACTGTTTTTCCCGCTTGTTTTTTAGATCAAAAAGCGTCACCAATACCTTTGGTTCCCGAGTTTCCATAGCTTGCTTCAGCAATGCTATGGGATGGTCAGTCGCTTCGGGATCGATTGGTTCTATCAAGATATGAATGATTCCGTTACATCCGAGACCTACCCCAAATTTGGCATCATCGTCATCGGTGGTGTCATAGGTTACCACCATGGATTTTTTCTGAAAGATTACCAGTTGGGCTTTTTTCAGCGCGTCCCCTTCCAAGCATCCCCCGCTAATGGCACCGGTAAGGGCACCATTTTCCGTTACAAGCATACGGGCACCCGGACGCCTGTAGGATGAGCCGTCTACCTTGACTACCGTTGCCAATGCAGTCTGTTCTCCCAGAATTTGAGCTTTGCCAAAGGCATGGATAATTTCTTTTATCTCTTTCATCGATTGGGTGCTTAATGCAAATACTTTTTCAATTTGTACAAAGAATTAAAATTGCTTGCAGCAATTTAATCAAATCGAGTTAGTGCTACAAGACTGCCCCCTTTCCAAAAATCTTCTTCCGCAGGAAGAGAAATAAATCCCTGCGCTAGCCCCAGATGTACCAGGTCTCCGGATCCTGAATGACCAACCGGGGTAGCCAAAAGGCCGCCATCTTTGTCTTCCAATGTGACCAGTAGGTGGTAAGTGAGGGGCTTTTTGAAAACTACTTCAGTCGAAAGCGTTGCATGAAGATGTTTTTCTGGCAGCCCTTGATGTTTCCGTAGCCAAGGTTTAAAATAAGCATGAAAACAAACCAAGGTGGATCCGGGATTCCCGGGAAAACCAAACACTAGGGTTTTGTCGACAGTTCCGAAAAGAAAAGGTTTACCGGGTCGCTGGGCTACCCCGTGAATCATTTTATTCAAGCCCAACTCGGTCAATACCTCGGGGAGATAGTCAAATTTACCCTTCGATACCGCACCGGAAAACATCAACACGTCATAGGTTCCAATAAGTTTTTTCAATCCATCCCGTAATTTATCCCTGTCGTCAGCAATCTGAACGGTATCGGCCTTTATTCCTAAATCCATCAAAGCTGCCTGCAGCATATAGGAATTGGAATTGCGAATCTGATGGGGTAAAGGCGTTTGATCCACCGGCACCAATTCATCCCCAGTGGCGCAAACCACCACCTTGGGAGGAGAGATCACAGCAACCTGCAAATAGCCAACAGCCGCCATAACCCCGACAATACCAGCAGTGATAGTGCTTCCCTTTGGGATAAGTACGTCCCCTTTGCGGGCATCAGTACCTTGGCAATGAATGTTTTGAAAGGCACTTACATCTCCTAATTCAATACGTGCTTTCCCGTCAGCGATTTCCACACATTCATAGGGAATGACACAATCTGTCTGAAGGGGTAAAACTGCCCCTGTCATTACTTCCAAGCAATTTTCCGGGTTGGAAAGTGTAAGCGGCGGCTGACCGGCCGCCTGGGTGTTTTCTATGGAAAAAAGTTTCCCTGGGGAAAACAGGGCCGATTGAATGGCAATACCATCCATGGTCACCCGGTCAAAGGGAGGGGAATCCCTGTCTGCGACGATGTCTTCTGACAAGATCCGACCAATCGACTGTTGAAGGTGAATTTGGCTGGTTGAGCTAGGGAGATCTTGGGATATAATTAGGTTTTGGGCTTCTTTTACTTGAATCATTTTTATTGGGTATATGCTTCACCGATTTCCTGATACCATTGGTTAATACCTCCAGTTAGGTTAAGTAAAGTTGCATCAGGAAGTTTGGTTTGAATAAGTTGAATTGCCTTTTCGCTTCTTGATCCCATTTGGCACATGACGACCACAGGCTGTTTCCTAAGATTGTCCAATGGGATGCTTTCAAACATTGAAAGCGGAATGGATTGGGCATTTTCCAAGTGACCTTGGGCAAACTCATGGGATTCCCGCACATCAATCAAGAAAAAGGACTGCTTGGTTTCATACCAAGCCATTAGTTCCTCTGGACTGATAGAGGCAATAGATTCACATACAGGAGAATCGTAATCAAGTGCCAATCGGGAAATGCGATGGTTTTCCGGATTTGTTTTCAGTTTCATCCTATAGTTATGGTGTCCCAACAGGTCAAGGATAAGTAGTTCCCCGGAGAGCACCTTTCCCAAACCGGCCACAATTTTCACTGTTTCCAGAGCTTGATAGGAACCGATGATCCCGGGGACAATTCCCAATACACCTGCCTGATTGCAATCCGGTATTTGTCCGGCATCGGGAGGTGTGGGAAAAAGGCAGCGATAGGTGGGGCCTCCCTGAAAGTTGAACACGCTGACCTGCCCTTCAAAGTATTGAAGTGCTCCATACACAAAAGGCTTCCCAAGTATCACGCACGCATCATTAATCAAATATCGGGCGGCAAAATTGTCGGTAGCATCCACGATCACATCGTAATCGGACATTATTCCCAATGCATTTTCGACGGTCAAAAAAAACGGGTAGGTCCGCATGATAAGCTCAGGATTTTGCCGGGAGAGCTTTTTCATACAAGCTTCCACTTTAAATGTCCCCACATCTTCCATGTCGTAAATTACCTGTCGATGAAGGTTGCTAACGGCTACCGTGTCCCCATCTACTATGCCCAAAGTTCCTATTCCCATACCTGCCAGGTATTGAAGCACGGGAACGCCCAATCCCCCAGCGCCAACAGTTAGAACTTTTGCCGTGCGAAGCTTTTCCTGCCCTTCCTTTCCAAAATTGGGGAGTTGAATTTGTCGGATATATCTACTTTCGGTCTGCATGCTTCAACCGCCAAGGAATGACATGGATTTTTTCGGTGCTTCTTCCTGTAGGGCTTCTGCTTCAAAGCCGTCTTTTTCTTTTTTGGCTACAGCGCGGATTATTTCCTGAATCAATTCTTCCCTACTTGCACCTGACCGAAGCACGTCCCGCAAGTTGACAGCTGCGGGTCCATAAAGGCAGGTTCGGAATTCACCTGTGGCGGATAAGCGGATGCGGTTGCATGTCCCACAAAAAGTTCGGCTAAAAGAGGCAATGATGCCAAAACTACCTATGTATCCTGGAATCCGATAATTCGCTGAAGTACTGTTTTTTTCATCCGAAAGCTTCATAACTGTAGGATATGCAGCTGCTATATATTCATACAACACGATGTGGTTCCACTTTGGTATTTCAAATTTCCCGGACCCGTTAAAGGGCATTTCCTCTAAAAACCTCACAGACAGGGGGTGATTTTTCGTCAACTCCACAAAGGGTATAATATCGGAAATGTTTTTTTCATCTGCCACCACGGCATTAAGCTTGACTTCAAATCCCAACTCAAGAAGATCTAAAATGCACTGAAAAACTTCATCAAATTTATCCCTTCTGGTAATTTCAAAAAATCGCTGTTTGTTTAGGGAATCCAAGCTGATGTTTATTTTGGTTATGCCTAGAAGTTTAAGCTCGGCCATTTGATCCCTGGTGAGCGTGCCGTTACTGGTGACCGTGATTTGATTGATCCCGTCTATTTGGCTTATGTTTCCCAAAAATTCCATGATGCCTTTTCGGACAAAGGGTTCGCCACCTGTAATCCGCACTTTGTTTACGCCATAGGAACTGAAAATATCCAACAGATATTCAAGTTCCTCATATGAAAGCAATTCCTTTCGGTCCACAAAGTTCATCCCTTCCTCCGGCATGCAATAGTAGCACCGGAAATTGCATCGGTCCGTTACAGATAGACGCAAGTAATTCAATGTTCTTCCGTATTGATCTATTAGTTTGTTTGTCATAGAGTTAATTGTATGCGGAAATACCGTTTGGGGAAATTAAGGATGGGAATTTACCCAGACTGTCTGATCTTCGAAGTGCTCCTTTTTCCATATTGGTACAGATTTTTTCAACTCATCGATCAGAAATTCACAAGATTCAAAAGCATCTTTTCGGTGCGCTGTAGACGTTCCGATGATAACGACAGGCTCTCCGACTTTTTTGGTGCCAAGGGTGTGGATCATAACCAGTTTTTTGATGGGCCATTTGGCTCTGGCGGTTTCAGCTAAAGCGTCCATTTCTTTTAGCGCCATGGGTTCATAACCTTCGAAATCAAGTTGGGTAACCCCGGTTTTCCCGGATGCGTGATTTCGCACGGTTCCAATAAATAGGGCTATCCCTCCCGCTTCGGGATGTTGAAGGGCGGAATAGGCCTCGTTGATGTCTATGGTGGTAACTAGTTTGATCATTGGCTCATCCACCGCTTACCGGCGGGATTAGTGCTACTTCTTTAGTGGAATCAAGAGCTGTGCCGTCCACCGCATAGGTATGGTTTACGGCTACGGCGAGTGCGGAGAGTTTTTCCAATCCGGGATATTGTTTGTATAGCCATTCTTTCAATTCCTTAACTGTAAGCACCTGAATGTTTGCAGGCACCGGCAACGTGTCTCTTCCAACAATTTCTTTGGTGATTCCAAACAGTTTTATTTCCATGCTGATAATAATTTCTTTGAGAATTAAAATTACGGATAATCTATGGGATGACCATTATGAACAGCGCATTTATTAGAATTAAGCCTCTAAAGGCATACTAATATAAACGGAGAAATCCTAAATCCTAATCCGATTTCCATTGCAGCGTTAACATAAATATTTACCTATCTGTTCATTGATTTTCATGCTACCAAAAAAGAATTAGGAAAAAGTTTAAAAACTCCGGTATCATTTTCAAGATTTCTCCCTTATATAAATAGAACATATTATTATCTGTGATAACACCGTCGAACCATATTTTCATTCAGTTGATTTCCAATAGGGATTTTGTTCTTTGGGTCAATCATCCCAATGAGGAAAGGGAAATTTTTTGGCAAAACTGGAGTCAAAGCAATTCAGATTCACACGATGAAATTCTCAAAGCGAGAGAATTTGTACATCGGCTACAGTTTAAAGATGATTATTTGTTGCCGGATGAAATGGATGACCTGTTAGGTAAGGTGTTGGCCAAGGAATCTTACTATAAACCTGAATGGAATAAACCTCACTGTCAGATTCCCCGGATGGTCCAGAATCAATGGATAAGGGTAGCAGCTATTTTGTTGGTAAGTTTTTTGGTCGGGTTTGCCATAGAGCGGGTATATCCGACTTTAGAGGCAGAACCCATCTCGGTGGAAATCCCACTCAGAACCGTTGAAAACCCAAGGGGCGTAAAATCTACCTTTTCATTGCCTGATGGTACCGAGGTGCATCTAAACTATGAATCCTCCCTTACCTTTCCCCGGCAATTTGCGGGTACGGACCGACGGGTAGAATTGGTTGGTGAGGCATTTTTTGACGTGGCCCATTATGATAGTGTGCCATTCATTGTCTTGACGGAGGGGATGTCGATTGAAGTATTGGGAACAAGTTTCAATGTGTTGGCTTCGGAGGCGGACTACCAAACCCGGGTTTCCTTAGTTCGGGGAAAAGTTTTGGTCAATTTTTTAAATCAGCGGGATGGTTTGGAAAACCAAATACTTTCCCCCGGACACGAAGTAGAGTTAGATTTAAGGTCGGGTGAATTCACAGTTTCACCCTTTCAAGTTGAAAAGATAGTAGGTTGGAAAGATGGTATTATGCTGTTTCAGGATGCCAGCATGGCAGAATTTATTAGTCGATTGGAAAAATGGTACGGGGTGAACATTCAGGTTTTTGGCAGGCCCGGCAAACCTTGGAAAATAAACGCCCGGTATGAAAACGAAATGCTGGAGGATATTCTATTAGGATTAAAATTTGTATATAACATTGATTATCAGATAAAAGGAAAAAATATTTGGATTAAAATATATGATTAGTATGTGGAAAAATAATTAAGCAATCTTCAAACCGCTTCACATGGTGAAGCAAATACCCGGCTTAATCAGGCCAGGTTATAGTTATCTTATTTATCAATTAACAACCCAGAATTATGAAAAAAGATGTACCATCCCATCGTAAGTTAAAATGGGCAGTGATCTTTGGTTTGGTTCTCCAAATCATGCTGCCACAGGTAGGTTTAGCGCAGGGGGTCACCGCGCTTGCCGTTTCGAGTACCAAAACTCAAGTGTCTTCCAAATCTGCATTAATGGAGAAAAACGTATCCATTGATGTGGAGAATGTCAGTGCCAAGGAACTGTTTGGGATTTTGGAAGCCAAGACCGAGGCTAAATTTGTGTTTGACAGGGAAGTTATTCAATCTGATGCGCTGATTTCGCTAAACGAAAATTCGATTTCAGTGTATGACTTACTGCAAAATATTTCTTCCCAATCAGATTTTAGATTTAAGCAGGTTAACCAGCAGATCAATGTTAGACTTGTTATTGGGTCAAATGATATTTTGCTGGATAATGCAGTAGACATCAATGTCACCGGCAAGGTCGTAGACGCGAACGGCGTTCCACTTCCAGGGGTTTCTGTCCTAGTGGAGGGAACAACGCAGGGAACGGTGACCGATTTGGACGGTAACTACGCCATCACTGCGCCTGATGGTGGTGCTCTTGTATTTTCCTTTATCGGATTTCGAAATCAGCGGGTGGTTATTGGCACCCAAAGCGTGATCAACGTGACCATGTTGGAAGATATTTCCGGACTCGATGAGGTGGTGGTCACTGCCTTGGGTATCAAGCGTGAGGCAAAAAGCTTGGGCTATGCTACCTCCAGCGTCAGTCAGGACGAGATGACTATCAACCGAACCGGAAATTTTATGAATGCCCTCCAAGGAAAAATGGCAGGAGTAAACATCACTTCCCTGGGATCCGGGCCTTCTGGAACCAGCAAAATCCGAATTAGGGGTCAATCATCCTTTGGAGGCAATAATTCTCCTTTGATTGTAGTGGACGGCGTACCCATAGACAACACGAATTTCGGAGCGCGGGGTGACTTTTCCGAAAGGGGCAGTAACCGGACCTCGGACAGTGGGGATGGGTTGAACAGTATCAATCCGGACAACATAGAGTCTATGACGGTACTAAAAGGCGGAGCCGCTTCAGCACTATACGGTTCACGTGCAAAGGACGGCGTAATTATGATTACAACCAAAAATCGGGGTACCGGCCGTGGGGTAAGCTTGGAGATAAACTCTAACTTCACCCATGATACACCTATGGACTACAGGGATTATCAGTTTGAATACGGGCAAGGAGAAAATGGAGTTAGACCAACCTCCCCATTTCCCACCTCGGGGGTCTGGAGTTTTGGTGAAAGATTCCAACCAGGTATGACACACATTCTCTTTGACGGCTTGGAAGTGCCCTATGAACCTCAGAGAGACCAGTTCAATCAATTCTACCGAAAAGGATATACTTGGACAAATTCGGTTTCCATGGCTTCTTCGGGAGAAAATGGCGGATTCAACCTGATGATTTCCAATATGGACAATGAGTTAATCATGCCAAATTCTGATTTTAACAGGAAAACCGTCAACTTCGGGTTCACGCAGACGGTGGCCCAAAAACTGACAATTTCGGGTAACATCAATTATTCCAAAGAGCAACGAAGAAACCCACCCAACCTAGCCGAGCAGGACTATAGCCCCGTGATCATATATACATTGGCTAACTCTATGCCAATGGACGTACTAAGGGATAATGCAGAAGCCCCGAATGGCAATGAGAATGTATGGTCAAGATTTACTAACCGAACCAACCCTTATTTCGCACTCAAGCGTTTCGATAATATTGATCGGGATCGAGTGTTTGGAAATATTACTGCAAAATACGATCTGGCAGATTGGTTGTTTGTCCAAGGACGTGTCGGTCAGGACTTCTATGCCAGAGAGCAAGAATATAATCTTCCCCACGGTACCCAACGGCAGGTACCTGCTCCAGCAGGATTTGTTAATGGGCAATATGTACAGGATGCAACTAACGTTCGGGAAATAAATGCCGATTTTCTTGTAAGCGCAAATAAAACCTTTGGCGATTTTGGTTTCTTAGTCAACGCCGGAGGCAATCAGATGTACAGAAGATTTAGCAGGCACAATGTGTTTGTGCAGGATTTTTTCTCTAGGGACCTATATACCATCGGCAATAGCCGTTTAAGGGATCCAATATATCAGTTTTCCGAACGACAGGTAAACTCCCTTTATGGGTCTGCGGAAATATCCTTCAAGGAATTTCTCTACATAAACGGGACAGTTAGAAACGACTGGTTTTCAACCCTATCACCCGCAAATCGCAGCATTCTATATCCTTCTATTACAGGTAGTTTTGTGTTTTCCCAAGCATTTGGAGCTTCTTTGCCGGAATGGATAACTTTTGGTAAAATCCGTGCCGGTTACTCCGAGGTGGGTAGTGATACCGATGTACAGCCCTATTCCAATAACTTATTTTACGGCATCAATGCCCAGCAGTTCCCTAATTCCAACGGAGTTCCTCAGCCATTGGCCAGTATTTCCGGATCCACTGTGCCAAACGCTAACCTAAGACCCATGATGGTACAGGAAAGGGAGTTTGGGTTGGAAATGCAATTGTTTGACAGCCGGGTAGGATTTGAGGTGAGTTATTACCACAAAATTTCCAAGGACCAGATTCTGCAGGCTCAAATGTCCGATGCGACTGGATTTCTCAGCCAATTGATCAACGTAGGTGAAAGTAGAAACGAAGGTGTAGAAATGATGCTGAACCTAAACCCAATTACTACCCAAAACTTCCGATGGAACGCCAGCTTCAATGCGGCTTATAACATTACGGAGGTGCTGGATCTGGGTCCGGATGTAAGTGATAATAGTATTACCGTAGGTTCCGCGGATTTCCACGGTGAGTTACGGCATGTTGTCGGCAGGCCCATGGCACAACTCTATGGTTTTGGACTGATGCGGGATGACCAGGGTAGGATAGTTCATGATCCCGGAAATGGACGACCTCTTAGAAATCCTCAGCAAATGGAGTTTGGCAGTGCAATTCCTACTTGGGTAGGAGGAATAACTAACGGGTTTGATTATAAAGGCATAAATATGTCGTTTTTGATAGATTTCAAATTGGGACACAAAATGATCTCCGGAACACACATGAATGCCTATAGGCATGGATTGGATAAGGCAACGCTGCCAGGCCGAGATGTAGGCTACGTTATAGGTGAAGGCGTAAATCCAAACGGTGAAATAAATACCACGCAAGCTCCAGTTCAGCTATACTATGAGTCCATGCGAAGCTTGTTGCTTTCGGAACTATCGGTGTTTAATGCAGGGTCTTGGCAGTTGAGGCAAATCAGTTTGGGATATGATTTCACCAAATTGCTCCCTTCCAATTTTCCGGTAAGAGGAGTTCGGTTGAATGCGGTGGCCAATAACGTGGCCGTAATCAAAAAATGGGTTCCTCATATCCATCCCGATCAGTTTGGATTTCCTTCAGACAACCTGATGGGACTGGAGGCTACTGGATTGCCCGTAGCCAGAAGCATAGGATTCAACCTTAACCTCAAGTTTTAATGAACCCCAAAATCCAAAAAGATGAAACGATTTAAAAAATATATATTTATCGCAGTCCTGGTGATTATTGGGGTTGCCTGTGACAGTGGGTTTGATGAAATGAACATCAACCCGAATGCGTTGACTTCAGTGGAGCCTGTATTTCAATTAAATACAGCGATGGTTGCCTCCGCACCGCAATACGGTAATTTAAGTTACGAAACGACCATTGTAAAACAGATGATTACCCCATTTAGCGGGGTAGGTGCGGCAGCTAATTTCAATCAGGACAACCGTAGTGTGGCCGCGGGAAACTGGCAGCGTGGCTACAGGGAAGGGATTAAAAACCTGGCCGATGCGCTTAACCGCACGGAGGGAATGCCCCAATATGAAAACCTCCGGCATATCATCCGTATTTATAAAGCGTACACTTTTATGGTATTGACTGATACCTATGGAGACATACCCTATTTTGAGGCGGGAAGGGTATTTCTGGAGGGAATTACCAATCCGGTATATGATCCGCAAGAGCAGGTATATGACGACATTCTTAAAGAATTGGAAAGCGCATCGGCTTCAATAAATCCTGCAGGTGCACCTGTTTCGGCAGAGGTATTATACTCCGGAGATTTAAACAAATGGAAGCGGCTTGGTTATTCGCTGTTGCTGCGTGCCGCGATGCGGCATTCAAAAGTTAACCCTACTAAAGCTGCGGAATACGTGGCCAAAGCTGTAGCCGGAGGGCTTATGCAATCGAATGAGGATAATGCGATTATCCGGCATACGGCTAACTTCACCAACAACATCGGTGCCCAGCTTAATGGTGGTCAATCTGCTTTTTTCTATTTGGCAGAGGATTTTGTTTCCTTCCTAAAGGACAACAATGATCCAAGACTTGCCTCAATTGCTGTCCGCTATGTGGGTGCTACCAGTGGAGCAGGTCAAGTTCCGGCAAATGCGAATAGAGATCCGAGCGTGCAGATTGGAATGCCGTTGGGCTATGACAATACCACAGTTTCAACAGCGGTACAAGCGAGCGGGTTGGCAAGTCTTTGGGATTACAGTCAGCTGGACCGGACACGGATGGCAGCAATACAGGCCCCAAGCTTTTTGGTGACTTATGGGCAGACACAATTGCTGCTAGCAGAAGCGAGGCATAGAAACTGGGCTCCTGGGAGTGCTGCGGAGGCATATAGGCAAGGTATCGAAGCACATATGGAGCAATTGGCAGCCTATGGTCAAAACACAGAAATAGCAGGGCCTGCTATTGAAACTTATTTGGATGCCAACCCCTTGGAAACAGGTAGGGAATTGGAACAAATTAATACCCAATACTGGGTGGCGACATTCCTTCATGGGCCTGAATCTTGGGCTAATTTCCGGAGGTCGGGATTCCCCGAGCTTTCACCAAATACCTTTGGTGGCAGTGATTTACAAACAGAGGATTTTATTCGGAGGTTGAGCTATACTGATGCGGAATCCAACGTGAATGCGGCAAACGTTCAGGCCGCTATCAGCCGTCAGGGACCGAATATCATGGATACAAGGGTTTGGTGGGATGTGAGATAGTGAATTATAGATTTAATTGCTAATTTATAAGCCGAACAAATAATCATAAACCCAATAGTATGGAATCGCAATTAATCGAAACATTCATAAAAATGAAAATCTGATTTTGCGATTCCATCTGACCGCTGAAAAACAAACAATAAACAGATGAAAGGATTGAAGAAAAGATTGGCCGCTGGGGAAACTCTGAGCGGATGCTGGTTAAATCTGGGCAGCCCATTGACAGCTGAAATTGTCGGGCTAGCCGGATTTGACTGGGTTTTACTGGATTTGGAGCACGGAGCAGGAGAACCCAAAGACCTGCTCCACCAACTTCAGGCACTGAGCAACACTGCGGCTGCCCCAGTTGTTCGGGTAGAGAGTGTTGCCAAACAACGAATTCACCGGGTGTTGGATGTGGGGGCAGAAGGGGTGATGTGTCCTCAAATCAAAACCGTAGAAGACGCCATCACCGCAGTGAAAGGAATGCATTACCCGCCTTTTGGTCACAGAGGAGTGGCCAAAATGGTGCGGGCAACTGGATTCGGAAAAAATTTCGACTCCTATGTTGCTAATACACAAGCCGATATTGTAGGCATCATCCAAATTGAGACGGTGGAAGCACTGGAAAATGTGGAAACCATTGCTGAAATTGACGGCGTCGATGTGCTGTTTATTGGTCCAGCGGATTTGACGATGTCTCTTGGGATATTTGGTCAACTCGATCATCCCTTATTTATCAAGGCGTTAGACAGGATTATAGCGGCTGCAAAAAAAGCAGGTAAAGCCACGGGAATCCTAATTTTTGATCCCAAGGATTTTGAGTCCTACCAAGCAATGGGAATACAGCTTATTGCTTGCGGTTCAGATGCCACATTTGTAGCTAACGGGGCTGCGGAATTGGCGAAAAAGCTAAATCAGATGAAAACCACCCACGGGACTAACTAAGCCTTTATGCTGCATGATCCTTTAGTTATTTTGTTGGTTGGAATGGTCATCGTTGTGGGAGGGATCATCGGTTTTCGGCTAAATCCTTTCTTGGCACTATTGATTGCTGCGCTAGTGGTAGCCTGGATGACACCGGCTGCTTCCATTGTGGAGTTTGGATTAAGCAAGGGAATGAGCCAAGATGCCGCTCAAGCGTTGTCTAGCCGTGCCATAGGAGATCGGATTGCTACTGCCTTTGGTACCACAGCTGGTCAGATCGGGATTTTAATCGCTATGGCCGCAATTATCGGCAAATGCATGCTGGTCAGTGGTGCGGCGGAGCGGATTGTCCGATCCATCTTAGGGGTCACCGGGGAAAAAAACGCCCCCCTGGCCTTTCTAAGTAGCAGCTTCTTTTTGGGGATTCCGGTGTTTTTTGATACCGTGTTTTACCTTATGATACCATTAGCAAAGGCCATGGCCATGCGGCTAAAAAAGAGTTACCTGCTCCTTGTACTGTGTGTGACCGCAGGTGCTGCCATGGCAAATTCCCTGGTTCCGCCTACACCCGGCCCCTTATTTCTCATTGTAGAGATGGATATACCCATCGGAATGATGATGGTAGGGGGAACCTTGGTAGGCTTGGTCACTATCGTGGTAGGGTATGCTTTTGCTGTATGGGCGAATAGGCGTTGGGAAATTCCATTGAGGGATTCCTTGGAAGCTCCATTGAAAGACATTCAAACCCTTTCTGAAAAGAGTACTTCACTCTTACCGGGAATTGGAGTATCCCTACTCCCGATTTTCATTCCCCTTTTCCTTATAAGCGCGAAAGCTGCGATGGAATCATTTGCCATCGGAACGGAAACAGGGGAGGGGAATTTGGTTGTAGGTTGGTTGGTAGATTCGGTTAATTTCTTGGGAGAGAAAAATCTGGCACTTATCCTAGGCGCGGGAGCAGCCTTGCTGACTGTAGTTATTCAGAAGAGAGATGACAGAGAATTGGTGATTTCATCCGTGCAGGCGGCACTGACCAGTGCCGGGGTTATTATATTGATTACCGCGGCTGGAGGTGCCTTCGGCGCCATGCTGCAACAAACAGGTATCAGCCTCCGGATTGCCGGATTGACGGAAGGGTATCAGATGGCATTGATACCGTTAGCCTTCTTCATTACAGCGCTGGTACGTACGGCACAGGGGTCAGCCACTGTCGCTATGATTACTGCATCAGGAATTCTGGCGGGAATGGCAACTACCTCTCTGGATTACCACCAACTCTATTTGGGTCTGTCAATCGCCTGTGGCTCCAAATTGGTGCCGTGGATGAATGACAGCGGGTTTTGGATTGTATGCAAAATGAGCAACTTGACAGAAAAGGAAGCTTTGCGCACCTTTTCCCCTCTTTTAACCATAATGGGATTTGCGGGCTTGGCGACTATACTTATTGCTGCCAAGCTCTTTCCCCTGATATAAATCAAAATGAACTATAAAACGATTAACAATAAATAGCTATGAAAACCCAAACATCATCTGAACAAAAAGCTGAAAATATTCAGCGCAGAAAATTTGTGAAGCTGCTTTCCGCAGGTTCAGTTGGAGCTGTTGCTCTGGGGCAATCCCTTAGCGGATGTGCTTCTCCTCAAGAAAATCAGGTCGAGTCCACATCACAACCCAAGAAAAAGGTTTTGATGAAACTCGGCTGTCAATCGGGCGGAACATCCGAAGAAAATCTGGCATTTAAAGCACGACATGGCGTCTACCACTTGGATGGAGGAATGCCGGCTATGATAGAAGGCAAAGGATGGGACCTGGAAGATTCCTTACGCAAAAAAGAAGCCTGCGAAAAATACAACATTAATCTGGATGCTTATCACCTTCCTCTTACATCCGCTGGCATAGACCGGGTTTCAGTCCCCAATATCATGCTTGGAAAAAGCCCTGAAAGGGATCGGGAAATTGAAATGATACAGCAAATGATCGAAGTTTCCGCAAAAACAGGTATTAAGGTCCTAAATTATAACACAACCATTTTACCCGTTTTGCGGACGGAGCGTACCATTGATTCAAAAAGGGGAAATGCCTCCTACAGTACCTGGGTCTATGAGGAAGCCATAAAGAAAGAGCAACCATTGACCGTAGCCGGAAACGTGAGTATTGACGATATGTTTGAGCGGATTACTTATTTATTGGACCGGATACTTCCAGTTGCCGAAGAGTATAAGGTAAAGCTTGCCAACCACATCGCTGATCCACCTGCTCCGGAAGGCTTCCGGGGAATTACACGCTGGAACAGCCCGAATGTATTTGAGGGTATCAAACGTTTTGCCCAATTATACGACAGTCCTTATCATGGATTTAACTTTTGTATAGGCTCCATCGCCGAAGGGCTTAAAGATCCGGCGACGGAAATTTTCCCCATCATCGAGTGGGTGGGTCAGCGCAAGCAGATTTTCAATGTTCATTTGAGAAATATCAAGGGAGGATGGAATAACTTCCAGGAAGTCTATCCTGATAATGGGGATATGAATTTCTTCCATGTCATGAGGGCCCTTCGGGATGTAGAGTTTGACGGCATGGTTATGCCGGACCATGTCCCCTATTCTGATGCGCCAGGAGCAAACCTTCAAGCATTTTCCTTTGCGTATGGGCACATCAGTGCATTGCTACAGGCAGTGTCTACGGAAGGCTGATTTAAAAAAGATGTTTTAAAAATTTCAAGATTGGTCGGTAACCTGTAAGGAAATCGGCCAATTTTGGCGTTTATATTCGTTTTAGTCATTTGTTTTGTTGAAATTGTTCTTGAATAGATATAATGAAATTTAGATTTTGAGTTAAAGCCACATAAAAATGAAGAAAGTAGGATTTATAGGATTGGGAATCATGGGTAAGCCCATGGCAATAAACTTAATGGATGCGGGGTACTCCCTGATTGTATTGGATACCAATAAATCAGCCGGGGATCTGACGCACAAGGGAGCTGAGGCTTTTTCCACCTGCAAAGAAGTTGCCGCTAATTCAGATATTGTTATCACCATGCTTCCAGACTCGCCCGAGGTAAAGGAAGTGGTCTATGGAAAGGACGGCATTTTGGAAGGGATTAAGTCTGGAGCTATTTTCGTAGATATGTCCACGATAGCCCCTTCTACTGCTCGTGAGGTGTATGATTCATTAAAAGAAAAGGGAGTAGAAGTATTGGATGCGCCAGTATCCGGTGGTCAAGTAGGGGCAGAGGGAGGCACCCTTTCCATCATGTGTGGAGGAAGTCAAGCTGCTTTTGACAAGGTTATGCCGCTGTTTCAGGTGATGGGCAAAAGTGCCGTCCTGATAGGTGACGCCGGAGCAGGACAGATGACTAAAGCCTGCAATCAAATGATCGTGGGAATGACTATTCAGGCAGTGGCAGAATCCTTTACCCTGGCCAAAAAGGCTGGAGTGAATTTGGAAAAAATGAGGGAAGCTCTGCTAGGCGGCTTCGCCCAGTCTAGGATTTTAGATCTTCACGGACAGCGGATCATTGACCGTAATTTTGACCCCGGTTTTAAAATCAAACTGCACAGAAAGGATATGAATATTGCCTTGGAGGCAGGGAAAGAATTTTCTGTTCCCCTTTATGGATCCGCCTTGGTGGCCAGTCATATGGATGCGGTCTTGGCCTCCGGCAAAGGAGAATACGATCACAGCTCCCTAGCTCTACTGATGGAGCAACTTGCCAACATATAATTATCATCCGCCCTCCAACAACCGACAAATGAATCCACTATTTCAAAATCCCGGAAAGGCTCCAAAAATTCGGGAAATGCATATTACGCCGATAGCCATTACGGACCCGCCACTTCTTAATGCAGCAGGAATTCACGCACCATATGCCCTCAGAACTGTATTGGAATTGGTGACAGAGGACGGCATCTCCGGCATCAGCGAAATTCCTGGTAATAAGGCCATTGATGAGGCTTTGGCATCTGCCAGATCTTTGGTGATCGGTAGAGACCCGTATCACCTTAACCAATTGCAGCGGGAACTTGAGGCACATTTCGGAACGGAAACAGCCGCCCAGCGGGGGGATGCTCCTTGGGATCAGCGTAAGCTGGTCCATGTTTTTAGTTCGTTGGAGGTCGCCTGTCTGGATATTATCGGTAAACTAACGAACCGTCCGGTAGTTGATTTGCTTGGGGGTAAAATGAGAGATAGGGTACCCTTTGCCGCTTATCTGTTTTTCAAGTATGAAGGAGCAGGAGGAAGTTGGGGGAAAGGGAAAGATCCAAAAGCGACAGGCTGGGCTGCGGCGCGCCAAGAAGCCGCTGTAGATCCTAAGGGAATAGTAGATCAGGCCATTGCAATGTGCAAACATTTTGGCTTTCAATCGATCAAGTTAAAAGGAGGTGCTTTTGAGCCCCGTTTGGAAACAGATTGTATGTTGGCCTTACATAAAGCATTTGGCGATCAGGTTCCATTACGTTTTGACCCAAATGCCATCTGGACACCGGAGACCGGTCTCAAATACGGCAAAGAGATGGAAGGGATTTTGGAATATTTGGAAGATCCAGTGAGGGGTCAGGAAAATATGGCCAATCTACGGAAGCAGTTAAAAACCCCTTTGGCGACCAATATGTGTACCACCTCCTTTGAAGATATCCCCAGAAGTATCCAATTGGGTTCAGAGGATATTATTCTTAGTGACCATCATTTTTGGGGTGGATTGCGGGCGTCAATGGAACTGAGTAAGTTATGTAAGACCTTTGGCAGGGATCTTTCCATGCATTCCAACAGCCATTTGGGAATTTCCATGGCTGCCATGGTTCATTTAGGAGCAGCTTTGCCGGAGGTTCCATATGCCTTGGATACCCATTATCCCTGGCAGTCGGAAGAGATTATCGTAGGCGGACACCTGCCCATTGAAGAAGGTGCCGTTACTGTTCCTAGTGGTCCGGGTTTAGGCGTAGAACTCGATAGAGCAGCTCTCAAGGAATTACACGAAACCTATTTGGCCTGTGGATTGACAAACAGGGATGATGAGGTGGAAATGCAGAAGTACCATCCCGAATGGAAATTTGAGAAGGTGAGGTGGTAGGTTTGTCTGGGATTGCCTGATGGTTCGAAGTGATAATTCCTACCCTCGTCCGAATAAAAATGCCGTATCCCTTAATTATTTAATTTAATGTGCCTAAAACTTTAAAGGTGCTATTGATGGTGAATTTTATATTTTGTAACTTTGTTACAAATATCAGAACTTGTTTGGACACATTTCATCGAAATGCGAATCGTCACTTTTAAGCGGATAAGAGAATTTTCGGAAAAACATTCAGATGCTGAAATTCCCTTGCGATTTTGGTATTCGGTGACAAGCAAAAAAGATTGGACATCGTTAAACGATATTAAGAAGGACTTCAATTCGGTAGATTATGTAGGTAATCATCGTTTTGTTTTCAACATCAAAGGTAACGACTACCGTCTGATTGCCATTATTTCATTTAATGCAAAGAAAGTATATATTCGATTTATTGGCACGCTTTCGGAATACGATAAAATAAAGGACATTAAAAATATCTGAACCATGATCAAGTCAGAAATCGAATATACTGCCATCATAAAAAGAATCGAGGAATTACTTTTTGTTTCTGAAAATATTGAAAATCCAGAGGCCAAAGGGTACGTCGAGCTGAATTTACTGTCCGATATGGTTGCGGACTACGAGGAAAAGTATCATACTATTCAGCCTCCAACACTCTCCGAAGCCATAAAGCTTCGAATGCATGAACGGGGATTAAACCAAAAAGCACTCTCCCAATATTTGGGAGTAAGTAGTTCTAGGATTAGCGAATATCTTAACGGTAAAAGTGAACCAACCCTAAAAGTTGCCCGTAAAATAAGCCGAAAATTGGATATTGAAGCGTCTATTGTATTGGGGGTTTAAATCCTTCTCCTTTACATTAAAGCTCATCAAGAAATTCGTTAAGCGGTGTACCCTTCATCTTACCGTCTTGGATCATTTTTACTTCCTTGAAGCCCTGTTCAAGTCCTTTCAAAGCATCTTGATTTGTATCTACTGGTTCTTCCTTCACCTTTTCCAGTCCAAGGTTTTTGACCAGTTCCAGAAAGAAGGAATACTTATTATCGGGTATGTTTATCGTA
Organism: Lunatimonas sp.; assembly: GCA_035460985.1. Classification (GTDB taxonomy): domain Bacteria; phylum Bacteroidota; class Bacteroidia; order Cytophagales; family Cyclobacteriaceae; genus Lunatibacter. Next base: position 1,894 of record DATHWC010000116.1, on the reverse strand, counting down.
ATTTTTTTCATCTGTTTATAATTGTCTTTTTACGGTCAGATGGAATCTCGCTATGATAATCATCCCACTGTGGGTCGCTTGTGCCATGCTCAATTTCATGATATGGAAAATAACTCATTGATAAAATCTTCTGCGTCACGGGCCTGTTTTTTACCCGCTCGGATTTTCTTCATTTCTTCTACTGACTCCCTGATCTCACTCATCATATGAGCTTTGGCATCGGTAAGTTGCTTGGTTTTCACCTATGAAAGTCCTTTGAGTACTTCCGGCAAATGCAAGGCTTTATCGTCTTTAATGTCCAGTAGTATTTTCATGTCTTTTTAAAATCGTAGGCAAATGCTTTTCTGTTATAGTTAATCCTGCTATTTGCTCCCGTTCCCCACGTAGCTCTTTGAGTTGTATTTCAACATCATCGAGTGGCTGTTTGGACATTGCCCCTTTGTAGAGATCCCCCCCAATTAACAGCATTGGGTGCCGTATTTTCGTAATTAATTCGGATAAGCAGCAAAAGTTCTAAGTCTTTTAGTAGCTCTATGGCCTTTTCATTGATAATTTCTATAGTTACTGTTTTCAAAATCTTTTGATTAAAAGGTGCTATTTTCATAGGTCGCCCTACAAAAGGGGAATTGTTTTTTAATCTAAATTACTTGTAAGAGGTAACTAACTAAAACTGCACTAGTTGGAATAACGCTAACTTAGATAAAGTAGTTTGAAAAAACCCCTTTTCCAACACTGAAACTGCCAAGATCTTCGGATCAAAAGAAAGTTTCCTCCCTAAAACTTCAAAATATACTCCTGCAAATTATCAGACCTTTCCATTTCAAGTTTTTTCCGTAACCGGTACCTCGCAATTTCCACTCCCCGGGTGGAGATATTCATCAATGCGGCAATTTCTTTGGAGGAAAGATTCATCCGCAGATAAGCACTGAGTTTTATTTCCTGCGGGCTAAGGGTCTGATGGGATTTTTTAAACCTTTGAATAAAATCACCATGGACCTGGTCAAAATGAATCTCAAACTGTTCCCATTCCTTATCGTCGGCAATATTCCTGTCTATACTGACGACTACTTTTTGCAGTTCATTCTTTACTTCGTTGTTTTTGCTCTTCTTTATGATAGAGTTGAGATGTAGTTTAACATGGTCGATAAAACTGTTTTTGTTGATTAGGTGCATAGTAGCCGAAGCCAATTCCTTGTTTTTCCCCTTAATTTCCACTTGCAGTTTTTCAAATTTCAGTCGCTCTATTTCCTCCTTGGAAGTCTTTAGTGCGGATTCCTTTTGTTGAAGGGCTATTTGCTGAACCGCTTTGAACCTTGCGGTTTTTTTCCGGTAACTTTTCTCTATCCACATATACCCTAATACTCCACCGGCAAGTCCCAACAAAAGATAGGCTAAGTAGGCCACTTGTGACCGATACCAAGGGGGCCTGACTATAAAGGAATAAGAATCTTCTACCCCAAGTTGGCCATAAATATTTTTACTCCTTACATGAAACAGATATTGGCCTTCTCTCAGGTTCGTGAATTCCTTCACTCTGCTGTTTGTCCATTCTCCATAACCCTCTTCCAAGCCTTCCAGCCAAACCTGAAATTGGGTATTATTCTCCTGGTTGGGAATTGCATTCGTATACTCGAATCGAAAATTGGCTTGGTTGTATGATACCTTTAACGAATTATCCGAATTAGAATAGGCAGAGGTTGTTAGCGAAACCAACGAGTCGCTTGATCCCGTTAAAAACACGGAGCGAACCAAAGTGGGGTAGCTGTAGGTTGGCAAGGCGTTACTTCCCAGTTTATACCAAATAAACCCATCCTTAGCGGCAAACAGAACTTCGTTGGCTCCCAGTAGGGAAATATTCTGCAGGTCGTCGTTCAGATAGGGTAGGATCTTGTTA
>DATHWC010000115.1:0-5004 GCA_035460985.1 Lunatimonas sp. | reverse complement strand
TATTAGCTAAAGAATCTTCTTTCATTCTCTTAAAATTTTAGAAATAAAATTTAATTTCACAATTTTTTGTTTACGAAAAACCCAACAACTATTGTCGCTGAAAATTTCTCCTAAATTAGGTAAATAGTATAAAGTAAAAGCCAAACCTAGAAAATGAATTCATGAAAATGACTTGTTCGGGAATTCAGGTGGCTTTCAGACGGACTGGCCAATCTCGGAAAATCATGCTCAGAAAGAGATCGGTCATCTAAACCTTAAATGAAAAATTGAAAAATATCTGCCAAATAAAACATTCCAGGTAATCCATAACATGTATTTCATAAGCCTTTACCGCATAGGAATCATAAGCCGTAACGAAAATAACGCTAGGCGGTTTGTCGATCAGTTCGAGCATTTCAAACCCATTGATCTTTGGCATCTGAATGTCAAGGAAAATCAAATCAGGATGCGTCTCTTGGATCCCCTTGATTCCTTCAAACCCGTTGTAGTAATTTCCAACCAGTTCGATATCCTTGTCCTCCATCAAATATTCCTGCAAGATCTCGTGTGCCAGCGGTTCGTCATCGATGATTGCCACGCGTATCATGATAGTTGGGGTATTTTGAGAGTAACTTCAAACCAGTCACCATGGGCCTGATGTTTTACCAAATCGTTCCTTCCAAACAGCAAATAAAGCCTTCGCCGAACACTTTCCAAACCAAACCCGGTTCCTTTGGGAAACCGGTTAGAAGGGTCATAGGGATTACTTATCGCTACCTGAAGGTAGTTGCTGTTTCGGGAAGCATTTACGCGGATTACGACCTTTTCCAGCACCCCGTACAAGCCAAATTTTATGGCGTTCTCCACCAAGGGCTGTAGCAGCAAGGGTGGCAGCAAAAGGGCATCAGCGCCTTCCTCCATATCCATATTCACTTCCAAGCGATCTCCAAACCTCACTTTTTCCATTCTCAAATATAATACGATCCGCTCCCATTCTTTCGATAGACTTTCGCTGATACCCGTGTCTTTCTGAATGGTCAAACGGAAGAAATCCGCAAGCGATTGAATCATGTCCCTTGCCTCTTCGGGTCTTTTCCCAACCAAGGCATTGATTGAGTTGAGGCTGTTAAACAAAAAATGGGGCTGCAATTGCTGTCTCAAATAAAACAGCTCTGCTTCCTTTGTCATTTTATCCGTCATTGAGTCGTGTTCCTTCCGCTGCCACGCTAATTCCACTTCATTCCTAAAAAGAATGAGCACGGAGATGCCATACAGGAAGAGAAGCACAAATGCCATCCGTAGCGGTAGGGAGTGATCCAAAAATTCCAAATAGGCCCCATCTTCTTTAAATAACCATGAAAGTACAATTCGACCGATAAATACCACTGATATCGCTAGTATGGCAGGGAAAACGAGTGCTGCTTTATATCCCGTAAATGAGGGGCGGACATAGGGATAAACCGTCAGTAATGTCTGAGTACCGATTAGTAAGAGTGTAGCATATACAAAACCGTCCTGCACAGCCACCATCCATTCCTGTCCATAATAACTGATCAGGAAACTCATGCCTGAGATAAGTACCCCCAAGGATCCAATCCAAAACCATTTATTAAACTGCTTGCTTTTCAAATCGTTTGACATCGTCTTCATGTCAAATCAATAGGATGATATTTCTATTCCTCCAAATATAACAGACCCTGTAATAATGAGCTTTTTATCCGCATCTACCGGCCCCCGCTGCATAAAACGCTTATCCTCCACTCCTGCCGCAATATTACTCACCTCGAAATTTACGTCCCAGTGGGATGGAACGATTAATTTCATCCCTCCAAAGACTACAGAAACATCCAACACCGCCGTACCTTCCAGATCGGCATGACTCAGGTCAACATCCGTACCTCCAAAAATTGTAGTTACTTCACCTCCCTTAAACTGTTTGGTTATCAATCTCCTTTTGATTCCGCAAAAGATGGCCTCCACGTTTAAGAAATCCGAAGCATCCTCCTCCGGCTTCTTTCCAGCTTTTCCAGTTCTGAGCTTTCTCTCAAAACGGTCAAAATTCCCTTCCCAATTTAAGCCCTTTGGGCTTGGCCTACGGAATAATATAATTATCCCCAACAAAATCAATCCAACGGGCAAAAGATAACTTCCATAATGGTCTGGCAGGAGATCGTTATTTCTCAGCAGAAAAAAAGATCCGATAATCAGCAAAATAAGCGATCCAGAATTCCGGAATCCACTTTTTACTCCAATGATTACCCCGATGGCAATCAAAATCATGGGCCATGAAAATATCCAATGTGGAAAATAGACACCTACTTGCTTGAGCAAAAGCAAAATCCCGATTACTAGTACCAGGATGCCGAAAGTTTTGTTGTTGTTGTTCATTGTATGTCTGGATTGGTTTATTTGATAAAAATAGCCTTTGCCCATCAGGATGGCAAGCGTAAAAAGGTAAGGCAAACCAAAAAATCGGTAAACAAGTGGAATTAATCGGTGAATGTCACTTCCCTGATTGGTGCTTTTGAAGCAAATAAGCCGCAAAGGCTAAGTCGTCTGGGGTGGTGATCTTGATGTTTTCCAAATTGCCAGGTATAAGGCTTACCTCCCACCCCATATGCTCATAGACAGTGGCGTCATCGGTAAATTGGGGAAGCTCATCCGTTTCAAATGCCTGAAGGATTTTTTTTGTCTGAAATGTTTGAGGAGTTTGCACCAACCGAAACTGTTGCCGGTCTTGGAAAATAGAATTTCCATTTTCTCCAACTTTGCGAAGAGATTCTTTTAAAGGTATGACCGCAATGGCACTACCAGTCGTTAGGGCAGTATCAAAACTCTCACGGATGACCTCTAGGGCAACGAATGGTCTAACGCCGTCATGTATAGCGACCAAATCCGTATCTAAGGTCAAGCTGAGAAGTCCGTTTTTAACGGACTGAAAGCGGGAACTACCACCTCCCACTACACTGTGGGGTACCTGATAAGAATGGGACTGACAAAGGGATTTCCATAAATCATGATCTGAATCCGGAAGGACCAGGATGAGGTCCAGCGATTGATCAAATTTATAAAAAGCGTCTAGGGTATGCATCAAAATCGGTTTCCCTCCTATTGGGAGGTACTGTTTCGGCATGGATGCCCCCATCCGGGTTCCACTGCCCCCCGCTACGATTACGGCTGCTTTTTTCATGTTGTATAAGAAATCACGTTGAAGCTAAAAGCAAAAAAAGGCGCTTGAAGCGCCTCTTATTATAATATCAACATGGCATCTCCGTAGGAGAAAAACCGGTATTTTTCTTTGATGCCTTCTTGGTAGGCTTTCATGATCAGATCATAACCGCCAAATGCAGCGGTAGTCATCAACAGTGTGGACTCCGGAAGGTGAAAATTCGTCACCAACGCATTGGCAATTTTAAACTCATAGGGAGGAATGATAAATTTGTCAGTCCAGCCTGTGCTCTCTTTCAGACGTCCATTGGCAGTAACAGAAGACTCGATGGTCTTAAGCGAAGTTGTACCTACAGACACCACACGCTTTTTGTTGTCGAGTGCTTTATTGACCAAATCTACGGTTTCCTGGGAAATGTCGTAGTTTTCAGAGTCCATTTTATGCTTGGTCAAGTCTTCCACATCTACCTGACGGAAAGTACCCAATCCAATGTGCAAGGTTATCGGCGTTACAGCCACTCCTTTAATTTCAAGTCTTTTCAGTAAATGCTGGGTAAAGTGTAGCCCTGCGGTAGGTGCCGCCACAGCTCCAACATGTTTGGCGTAGATGGTCTGATACCGTTCCCGGTCAGAAGTCTCCACTTCCCGTTCGATAAAGTCTTTTAATATAGGTGTCTCCCCCAAGATGTCAATAGTCTTAAAGAACTCCTCGTCAGTACCGTCAAATAGGAATCGGATGGTCCTTCCCCTGGAAGTGGTGTTGTCAATCACCTCAGCAACCAAATCACTATCTCCAAAATACAATTTGTTTCCAACCCGGATCTTCCTTGCCGGATCTACCAATACATCCCATAATCTGAGATCCCTATTCAGCTCCCTCAACAGAAAAACTTCTATTTTGGCACCCGTTTTTTCCTTATTTCCGTATAACCTCGCAGGGAATACTTTGGTATTGTTGGTGACAAACACATCCCCCTCTTCAAAGTAGTCAATGATATCTTTAAATACCTTGTGTTCGATAAGTCCTGTAGATCGGTGAACCACCATAAGACGCGATTCATCTCTGTTTTCCGTAGGATAAAGGGAAATTAATTTTTTGGGAACTTCAAATTTGAAATCTGATAATTTCATATGTTTATAATTTTCTTTCAATGGTCATAACTTGCCCCGGTTTATAGGGGTGGAATCTCGCATGGGTTATAATCATCCCGGTGTGTGACGCTTGCCTCATGCTCGATTTCATGTGTATGATATTAGGTATTTTATCTGATGAATGCTTACTTAGAATAGGTCATAAAAAATGCAAAGATAGCAAGAATATTGCCGAAATGTATCTAACTTGCCAAATAGTTTTAAATTAACCCATTAAGCTGTGTTATTACTTCGACTTATCTGGGAGAGTTTCAGATTTGCCCTTCAGGCACTGAAATCAAACCTGACACGAACCATACTATCCTTATTGGGAGTAACAGTTGGTATTTTTGCCATCATAGCCGTTTTTACGCTGGTGGATTCCCTTGAGAACAACATTAAGAACAGTCTCACATTTCTAGGAACAAATGTGGTTCGTGTGGACCGTTTTCCTTTTGCCTCCGGACCTCAAAATTATCCTTGGTGGAAATATTTCCGCCGTCCACCGGGTACTCTGGCAGAGTATACCTTTTTGAATGAACGGCTGAAAAACGCAGAAGCTGTCACAATCTTTGCGGAGGCCAATACCACCGTAAAGCAGGCAAGCAACTCTTACGAGCGCGCTTCCCTTCAAGGTGTAGTGTTTAACCACAAAGAGGTCTATGAAGTTCCGATTCAGGAAGGAAGGTTTTTCACTGAACTGGAAATATCCGCTTCCAGGAATGT
>DATHWC010000114.1:0-69067 GCA_035460985.1 Lunatimonas sp. | reverse complement strand
GAGGCATGAAAGTGACTTTACAAGTCAGGATATCCTAGGAACAATCGAAGGCAATGAGGTAAAACTCCACAGTACATATAGGGAACCCGGTAAACAAGTGCAGTACATGTTTAGCGGAAAACTTGCAGGGGATACTCTTACGGGAAATATTCATTTGGGAGAATATCAAACTGCGACCTTTACGGCAAAGCGGGTAACGTACAGTCCCAATAGAAAACCCATCTTAATACCCGATGGTCCACCTCTAGCGACTTAATTAAACAGCGACGAAAAACGCAAGCTCATCCTGTTTAAAAGATGATCGATTTGGCGGGGAATTAACTTGCATCAAAAACCTTGAAAATAATTTACTTCTTTGCACCTATTAATTATACACATCAAACCACTAATCTAAACGTTAGATCCATGAAAAAACTCCTGTTTTTGGGAAGCCTGTCACTGCTGTTGATGCTGAATTGCACAAGCGAAAAAACCGAGACTGTCGAAGCCCAAGTCACTACTTCCACCAACGACGGTATTGATGCCGAAAAACGCATCGAAGAATTGGGAATCAAATTGGTACTCCCTAACCCTCCTACCGCAAATTACCTGAAAGCAAAGCGGGTGGGAAATTTGATTTATATGGCAGGTCATGGTCCCGACAAGCAGGATGGAACCCAAGTGATCGGTCGTCTTGGTGAAGACTTGGAACTTGAGGCGGGTTATGAAGCGGCTAGGTTTACCGGCATTTCCCTTCTTTCCTCCTTAAAGGCCGAAATTGGGGATTTGAACAAAGTAAAAAACATCATTCAGGCACAGGGAATGGTAAATGCCCATCCATCCTTCAAACAACACTCCCAAGTTATCAATGGATTTTCTGACCTGATGGTAGAGGTGTTTGGTGAGAAAGGAAAACATGCAAGGGCGGCTATTGGGATGAGCTCGCTGCCCAATAATATCGCTGTGGAAATAGATATGGTGATAGAAGTGGAGGACTAAATTTTATATCAAATTATCGAGAATCGGTATAGAAATACACCACATTCCGAAAAGGAAAAATACTTTCCGGAATGTGGTGTGTATTTTCACACATGAATTACCCCAAAATAGGAATAGGACGCCCCTATCTGGCAGAATTGGCATCGATTGTCTGTCCAAAAAATACCGCATTCAAAAACAGCTTGTTGGTACCAAACCAAAATGCCCTAAAGTTCGGGTTGTCCACGAATCCGATAATTCTTCCTCTGCCCAATGCAGCTACTTGAATAATCCCTGTATTTTGTAGTTTTGCCAGATTGCTCGGATGGATATAGCCACTTGCTAAGGGATCGTCGGTATACACTAAGGGATTTGCGTAGGGATTTTTAGATGGAGTGAGAAATTGGTTGCCACTTTTGAAAACATAAATTTCAGGAGCAGCATATCCGTACCCCAAGGGGTGGGTAATGTCTAATTTACCCTTGAAAATCGCACCACCTGTTACCCTTGCTCCCCGATCCCTAGTTAGGTTGGAATAATCTCTTTGTGTAACTGTCGAGTCCTGCTGCTCGGAACTGACAAAGGAAAATGAAGCCAACTCTTGTTGGGCCAGCCAGTACATCGCATTACCCCTTGCAATTAGCGTCCCTCCATTTTGAACCCAAGCTTTTAATTTATCCGCACCTTCTTTTCCCAGGGCAGCATATGATCCACTCGGAAAAACAATCACTGAATACCGGTCCAGATCTGCTCCGGTAAATCGATCGGTTGGCAAAAGCGTAATGGGAACATCTATCCGCTGGTCGAACAGATGCCAAATCTCGCCCGCTTCATTTCCGGCCACTCCCTTGTCCACCATCAGCGCTATTGTGGGTTTCTTTAACAAACTGATACTAGGAGAACCCAGATTTACACCTGAAGTATATCCCGTAGTGAGGGCATGTATAGTAATACTGGACGTACTAGCTGCTTCCTCTATATCCAGATAAAATACTTCATCTGAAGCACCACTATTTCCCTTTTCGACTAAGATAGTCCCTCTTCCAAAGTTTACACCCAGGTCATTTTGAAAAGGCTCGTGAGCCACCCTCAGTTGATATCCTTTGTCCATAAGATAATAAAGGGCTTTGGGAGCATAATATTCCGCCCATTCAAAGGCATAGCTGACCGCTCCCGAAGATCCAATTACTTTCCCATGGTTCATAGGGCTCCCTTTAGGCACTTCTATCACATCCGCCAAGTTTAAGATACGGCTGCTCAACGCCATATAATCCATGTTAAATGCCATAGGCAGATTCCATGCTGAAACGTCATAAAACAAGCTATCTTGAAAAGTTGTTCTCGTCTCAAACATCGATTTGATAAATCGATACTGGGGCTGGTTCAGAGGTACAATAAACGATCTATCTGCCTCAAACGGCACACCGTTAAGTACAACATCCTCTTTGAGGCTATAAAGTTTGATATCATGGTGGAGGATCATGTCAGCCAAATGATATGACCTTGCATAATCTTCTTTCGTCCCGAAAATATAGGCTTTATTTGTATCTCCATCTGATTCAGTCATCGATTCCAAATAAAAGTCGGCCATGTACTGGTTTAACTCCACACGCATATCCTTGGCAGCTTCGAAAGAGGAAAGAGCCGTCCTGACTTGATTGCGAATCGTAAAGGGAAAACTAATACTACCATATTGATTCTCCTGCAAATGCCCTCGGGAAGAGGCCTGCTCAAAAAGAACCCCAACTGCTCCCTGAACATCTGGATAGGTAGAACCTTTCCCATAATAAAAGTCATCAAAACTCTCTTGACTGTAGTAAAGTGATCCAATCTCATCCAGGTATTTGGCATGATACTGGGCAATTTTTTCCGTTAGTTCAAAATTCTTTTGGGGAGTTAATGGGTGGTTTCTACTTGGAATTCCGGGTTGAAAAAAATAGGTGTTGTCGGGACCCATTTCATGAAAATCCAAGACGATATTAGGTTTCCATTGTTGGATCTGGGCAATCCTACCACGCGATTCCGGATGCTGTACCGGAAGCCAATCCCGGTTAAGGTCAAACCAATAATGGTTGGTTCTACCACCCGGCCATACCTCGTTAAGCTCTCTACTGTTTCGGTCTCCTGTACTGTGATATCCTTTGTGGGTATTTACCCAAGAGGCAAATCGGTTAACACCGTCTGGGTTCAAGGCAGGGTCGATGAGGAGAACCATATTTTCCAAGTCTGATTCCAGTTCTTCCGCTGCAGCAAAATGGTACGCAGAGATCAGAGAAGCTTGAATGCCAGAGGGCTCATTTCCGTGAACGGAATGCCCCATATACATGACTATGGGGGTTCCTTCTACATCCGCAGCTGCCGGTTCATGGCGAAGGGAGTTACGCTTAGCTTTAATATCCTCTAACTTCTGGTGATTGGAAGGAGAAGTAAGTACTAACATGACTAGGGGCCTCATTTCATAGGTGCGGCCATATTCCACCAGCGTGACCCGGTCGGAGGACTCTGCCACTTTACGGAAGTAATTCACCACTTGATCATGGCTGGCATGCCATTCACCCACCTCAAAACCCAGCACCGAAGCCGGAGTGGGAACCTCTGGTGAATAGGTATATCCGCTAGGCAAATAATAATCTAAACCGGTATCCTGACCAAAAGAGGTAGAAATGAAAAAAGAAAAAATACAAAGCCAAAGTACAATTCGGTCCATAAGAATTAGATAAATGAAATAGAAAACTTATTTATAAATGTCGGCCAAGGCCATATCCAACAGCGGGAAACGATAGGTAAACCCCGAGGATTGAATCTTGTCATTACACACCCTATTACCTCCCAAGACCATATCAGCCATTTCACCCAATAGCAACCTCAATCCAAATCCAGGAACGCCTATGTTGATAAATGGCTTTCCAGCAGCCTTGGCGGCCTTAAGGGTCAGAATTGTATTTGAAACAGGTACAGGTCCTACCGCATTGTATTCTCCCTGTATACCATTGTTTTCCATGGCATAAACAAACATTTCTGCCAGATCTTGAATATGAATCCAACTCATATATTGTCTCCCATTGCCAAGTGGAGCAGTTACAGGAGGCTTTAGCATTTCCTGAAGTGCCCCTCCCCCTTTTGCTAATACAATCCCGATTCGGAGCTTAACCGTTCGAATGCCTAAAGTAGAAAATTTTTCGGATTCCGCTTCCCATTTTTTTACAACGTCGGCCAAAAAATCATTTCCTGGCGGATTTCCTTCATGTTGAAGTTCATCTTGTGTGTCCATCCCGTAATAACCGACGGCACTCGAGGCTATAATTGACTCGGGCTTTTTCTTCATAGACTTTAACTGGTCATATAAAAGCAGCGTAGACATTACCCTACTGGATAGAATTTCCTGCTTCCGTTCGTCAGTCCACCGCTTCTCAGCGACACCAGCACCTGCCAGATGTATAATACTGTCACACCAAAGCAGTGCTGATTCGTCCATTTTTTGCTCTTTCACATCCCAAAAAAATGATTTTTGTTTATTCTTGTCCGGGCTCCTGCTTAGCCAAGCCACTTTGTAACCTTTTTGTTCTAATATTTGCGTGATCTCCTTTCCAATAAGACCCGATCCGCCTGTAATCAATATATTCTTCATAATTTTTTTTCTATTATAGGGCACCTTCCCAAAGGGACCGCTTAGAAAAACGGCCATATCCAAATTAAACTCAAAAAGCATTCCACCTATGGTTGAAAGCGAAAATTAACTTAACCTAAACCAAATGCTCTATAACCAAACCGTTTTTTTAAGAATTAGTTGGAGAAATTAGTTTCTGCATTGCAATTTTGGAAAAGGTATATTTATATTTGACACCGGTGATGGGGTTCCACCTCAAAACAGGTTGAATGACTTGTTTTACAAACTGCCAATAGAATTTGGTTGATGACTCCTACTTCAACTTACACCTGGCCAATACCAAAAAAATCGGCCGGCGTATTTTTATTCCAAACTAATGCTTGATTTATGTTGAAGAGGATTTCTACTGCCCTTAAGCTGAATAGATTCTTAAATGCTGAATTAACTCCCAGTTTGTTATTCACTTCAAAATGGCTGGTTATGGCTATAATTGTAGGAATGCTTGCCGGATCAGCCTCAGCCATCTTTCTAATTTCATTAACCTGGGCCACCGACTTTCGGGAAGACAACTTATGGATCATTGCTCTATTGCCTTTAGGGGGTTTTCTTATAGGCTGGGCCTATCACCGATTTGGGGAATCCGTAGTAAAAGGAAACAATCAGCTGCTGGAGGAATTTTATAATCCCCTTCAAGTAATCCCCCTTCGCATGGCACCTTTAGTCCTTTTCGGAACAGTCATGACCCACCTGGTGGGTGGGTCCGCGGGACGTGAAGGAACCGCCGTACAAATGGGAGGTGCCATAGCTGACCAATTCACAAAATGGTTTCGATTAGATGCGCCTGACCGAAAAATATTGATCACCATGGGTGTAGCTGCCGGGTTTGCCTCCGTATTTGGTACGCCGTTGGCCGGAGCAGTGTTTGCACTTGAGTGGCTTCTTGTTGGACGGATTCGCTACGAGTCGATCTTACCCGCATTTTTGGCCGCATATATAGCCAACTATACCTGCGCAACCTTATGGATGGTTCCACACACACATTATATCATCCCTGAAATCCCCCAGTTGGATTTGATAAACCTACTATGGATAATAACGGCGGGCATTTGTTTTGGACTAGCTGGCCGGGTATTCGCCAAAGCGATTCATTTTTGGGGAATTCTCTTTACTAAAAAAATCACTTATCCACCACTTAGGCCGGTAGTCGGGGGCATTTTAATAGCTCTTTTTGTTTACCTTACCGGAACTACGAAATATATAGGACTGGGCATTCCGACCATACTGGATGCATTTTCAGAAGACCTACCCTGGTATGATTTTTTGGTAAAAATCGGGACTACCTCACTTACCTTGGGAGCTGGATTTAAAGGAGGCGAAGTTACTCCGCTTTTTTATACCGGAGCAACTCTTGGCAACGCACTGTCGGATATTATCCCTCTTCCCGTGGCACTTCTAGCAGGAATGGGATTTGTTGGCGTATTTTCAGGTGCCACCAACACCCCTTTGGCATGCACCCTTATGGGAATCGAACTGTTTGGTGCTACCTCCGGTACCTATATAGGGCTTGCCTGTGTAGTTGCATATATGTTTAGCGGACATGCTGGTATCTACAACTCCCAAATCATAGGGTCACCAAAGCATCGAAAACATATATCCGCAAAAGGTAAAATGCTTGGAATGTTGGATAAAAAAACCCCGAATGATGAAACTCGCATTGAATAAAGGATTTTAATTCATTTAAGCGTTCCACAGTTACTCCGAAAAATAAAAAACCCCCGAGATTTTCAAGATCTCGGGGGTTTATGTAAATGTATTCTAAAAACTCTATTTACTGCTGCTAAGCGCTTCAGCACCGGCTACAATTTCCAAAATTTCATTGGTAATCGCCGCTTGTCTTGTCCTGTTATAGACCAACTTCAACTCCTTGAGTAGATCGTTGGCATTTTCAGTTGCTTTGTCCATAGCGGTCATACGGGCACCATGCTCAGACGCATTGCTGTCCAAAATAGCTTTGTAAAACTGTATCTTCAGGGAATTTGGAACCAATTCCTCAATGATATATTCACGTGAAGGCTCAACAATATAATCCACCTGACTGGTATTGGAGGGATCAACCTCCTTCTTTTCAATGGGCAAAAATTGTTCTACCTGTACAAATTGGGTAGCAACATTTTTAAATTCATTATATACTAGTACCACTTTATCATATTCCCCTTTCCCAAAAGCACCCATAGCATATTCTGCGGCTATTTTTACATTGTCAAAGGAAACGTCCTGAAAGAGAAAAGCAAAATCAGTTACTAAGGGCAATTCCCTCTTTTTGAAGAAATCCAAGGCTTTCTTTCCGATCGGCATTACCGTCACCTGCTTTCCGAGATATTTTGTTTCCAAAACATATGTAGCGGATTTCAATACATTAGAATTAAAAGCTCCGCACAAACCCTTGTCGGATGTGATAGGAACCATTAAAACTCTTTCGACCGCTCTATCTTGGGCATATATGATATCGGTACTCCCCTCTGTACCTGAAGAAATACTGTTAAGTATAGCCGTCAGCTTCTGGGAATAGGGCCTCATCTGTATTATCTTTTCTTGGGCCTTTCTCAATTTGGCAGCAGCGACCATTTTCATGGCCCTGGTGATCTGCTGTGTCGAGCTGACTGAATTTATTCTTTCTTTTACTTCCTTAAGGTTCGCCATGATTTACTGCTATGCGGTTTTATTGCTCCCTAATGCCTGAAAATAGTATTATTATACTTTTGCGTATTTGGGAGTCAGCTCGTTAACAGCCTTTTTTAACAATTCTCCAGCCGTTTCCAAATCTCCTTTTTTGATAGCCGTCAGGGCTTCCGGATATTGGGCGTTGACCAAATTATAGAAATCACCTTCAAATGCTTTCACATTCTCTACTGGAATCTTGTCTAGGAATCCCTTTGTGGATAAGTAAATTATAGCTACTTGCAATTCTACCGGTACTGGAGAATACTGCTTCTGCTTTAGAATCTCTTGGTTTCTTCTACCACGCTCAATGGTTCGCTTGGTTGTAGGGTCAAGATCAGATCCAAATTTGGAGAAAGCTTCCAATTCCCGAAATTGAGCCTGATCCAATTTCAATGTACCAGCCACCTTTTTCATGGCTTTTATTTGAGCATTGCCACCCACTCGGGATACGGAAATACCTACGTTAATGGCAGGACGAATTCCTGCGTTGAACAGGTTGGTTTCCAAGAATATCTGTCCGTCTGTAATGGAAATTACGTTGGTAGGGATGTAGGCAGAAACGTCACCGGCTTGTGTTTCGATAATTGGCAACGCAGTCAATGATCCACCTCCTTTGACCAAATGTTTGATTGATTCAGGTAAATCATTCATCTGCCTGGCTATATCATCCGAAGCATTGATTTTTGCAGCCCGTTCCAATAATCTGGAATGAAGGTAGAAAACATCACCCGGATAGGCTTCCCGTCCCGGAGGTCTTCTAAGTAAAAGAGAGACTTCGCGATATGCGACAGCCTGCTTGGAAAGGTCATCATAAACCACCAAAGCGGGCCTTCCGGTATCCCGGAAAAATTCCCCAATAGCCGCACCTGTAAACGGAGCAAAGAACTGCATAGGAGCTGGATCGGCCGCAGACGCACTGACGATAACTGTATATGGTAAAGCGCCGCCTTTTTCCAAAGCAGCTACAACGTTAGCTACAGTAGAAGCTTTCTGTCCTATGGCTACATAGATACAGAACACGGGCTCACCCCGGTCATAAAATTCTTTTTGATTTAAAATGGTATCTATCGCAACGGCTGTTTTCCCCGTTTGACGGTCACCTATGATCAATTCCCGCTGGCCTCTTCCGATCGGAATCATGGCATCGATGGATTTGATACCTGTCTGAAGCGGCTCATTTACCGGCTGACGGTAGATTACCCCCGGAGCTTTTCTTTCCAACGGCATTTCGTACAATTCACCCAACAGAGGGCCTTTACCGTCAATGGGAATACCCAAGGTATCTACTACACGGCCAAGCATGCCTTCACCTACCTTCAGAGAGGCAATTTGGCGGGTTCTTTTGACGACGTCCCCTTCCTTCACAATTTTGGAGTCACCAAACAATACCGCGCCCACATTATCCTCTTCCAAATTCAAGACCATGGCTTTCATACCATTCTCAAATTCTATCAATTCTCCGGCCTGCGCCTTAGAAAGTCCATAGATGCGGGCAACACCATCACCTACTTGTAGGACGGTACCCACTTCTTCCAGTTCAGCATGAGTTCTCGCACCGGAAAGTTGTTCTTTCAGGATTGCGGAAACTTCATCAGGTCTTACATCTGCCATTATTATATTGGATTATATAGTAGTTACTATGTTCAATTAATATTTTTTCTCGTAGAGATTTTGGGTAAAATCCAGCTTCAGTTTTCTCAGCTGACTGCTGATGGACTCGTCGAGTTGTTTATCGTCTATTTTCAGGACAAACCCACCGATAAGGTTTTCGTTGATTTTCTCCTTAAGCTCTACTTTCTCTTTCCCTGATATCTCTTTGACAATGCTTTTGAATTCAGTTCTTAGAGCATCATCTATTGGAAATGTAGTTGTCACTTCGGCCAACTGTATTCCCATGTGCAGGTTATATTGCTTGTGAAATTCTCTCGCAATACTGGGCAAATAGGATTCCCTACCCTTTTGGGAAACCAACTTGAAAAAGGAACGGGTTAGCTCCGAAGTCTTTGTTCCGAACAACGCATTAATCACCGAAAGTTTTTTATTAGAACCGACGATTGGACTTTTGATCAAGGAAACAAAATCGGGACTGATTTGCTCAATTTCCAAAAACCTATTCATATCCGTATGTACAGCATCCAGAATACGCTTTTCTACGGCTAGGTCTAGCAAGGATTTGGCATATCGGGAAGCAACTCTAAATTCTGACATCCCTTAATTGAGTTTTATGTCCTTTACAAATTCTTCTACTAATTTCTTTTGTTCGGGTACTTCCGCTAAGTTTTTACGGAGAAGCTTTTCTGCAATATGAAGAGAAATTTCCGCCACCTGAATTTTAACATCGGTTAAGGCAGCTTCTTTCTCTGTTTGAATGATTGCCTTGGCATCTTGGATCATTTTTGCTCCTTGTTTTGACGCCTCGTCCTTTGCTTGCTCCATAATCTTGGCAGCATATTCATTCGCTGATTTTAGAATTTCATCCCGTTCAATTCTGGCTTCCTGAAGAATTTTTTCATTTTCGGCTACCAAACCTTCCATGTCCTTACGTGCCTTTTCTGCAGCATACAATGCGGTTTCGATGGTACCTTCCCGCTCTTCCAAGGCAGAAAGAATAGGTCTCCACGCATATTTGGCCAGGATTATAAAGAGAATGGCAAATCCAATCGTTTGCCAGATAATCAAACCTAAATCGGGACTAATCAGATCCATAGCTATATTTTTACTTCGTGATTGTTCAACTGTAAAATAGGGATCAACCTAACGTTGATCCCTGATTTTTTTAGAATGTAAGGTTGCCATTAAGTGCAATAAGTAGACATACTACCACTGCAAATAAAGAAACCACCTCAATAAGTGCTGCGATGATCAACATGGCTGTCTGGATTTTCCCAGCAGCTTCAGGCTGACGCGCAATACCTTCCATGGCTTGTCCACCGATACGACCGATACCTAGACCTGCGCCAATCGCTACAATTCCGGCACCAATGCCAGCACCCATAAGTGCAAAACCGGCAGTCAATAATAATGAAGTTAACATACGTGTGATTGATTTATATAAAATTGAACAAAGAAATTCTTCTATTAATGATGCGCTTCTTCATGCCCGTGGTCAGCGACCGCCGCCCCGATATACATGGCAGAAAACAACGTAAATACATATGCCTGAATAGTCGCTACCAGCAATTCAATGATATTGATAAAAACAACCATTAGCGTGCTTGCCACGCCCACCGCATACGACTCAAATACAAAGATTAGCCCTATGAAACTTAGAATCACAATGTGTCCTGCGGTAATCGCCACAAACAATCGAACCGTGAGTGCAAAAGGCTTTGTAAACAAACCAATAATTTCAACCGGAACGATAATCAATAACAAGGGAAGGGGTACACCCGGCGTGGCAACCACGTGCTTCCAATACGCTTTGTTGCCGTTAAAATTGGTAACAAAGAAAGTAATGATAGCCAAGGTGATGGTGACAGCAATATTTCCGGTAAGGTTAGCTGCTCCCGGCAGAAGGCCCATTAGGTTACCTATCCAAATAAAGAAGAATAGGGTAAGCAGGTAGGGTGTGAATTTTTTGTATTTCGGCCCAATATTGGGAAGAGCAATTTCATCTCTGACAAATAGCACGATAGGTTCCACAAAAGAAGCAATCCCCTTGGGTGCCTTATTCGGATTGGCTTTATAGTGTCTGGAGGCCGAAAGCAGAATATATAGTGTGATTCCCAGAACCAAAAAGAGCATGGCTACATTTTTGGTAATGGATAGGTCAATAAAAGACCTGCTTTCATCCACACTTTTAAGCTTGTCGTGTTCGTCGATATAATAACCATTGTATTCTTTACCGAATAGGTGGGTATCTGGATCTATAAAACTGGCGGAGGAATAAAACTCAAACCCTCGGTCAGAAGAATAAATAATTACCGGAAGTTGCAGCGTAACATGGGTATGGCCCACGGTGGCAAAGTGCCAGGCATGAGAATCCTTGATATGGTGCATGATGAAACTTGTCTTGTCTTCATCACCACCGGATGCCGCGAAAGCACTAGCCGAAAAAGTCAGAAAAAATACTGACAATAAGGCGCTTAAGCATAGAAATTTGCGAACCATCAACATTAATTTTATTGCCTATTTCAAATGAAGGCGCAAATTAGTTATTAAGCTGTAGATATCAAACAATAAGTACAACAAATAAATAGTAAAGAAATTTATTACAAACCAAAGGATATTTTTATCCCCGCCCCATAATGCCACTAAAACAAAGGCCAGGCTGACAAGCAGTCTGAAAACCGCGCTACCTAAGATAATAGACACAGAATTTAATTTGTCCTTTTTTAGAAAATGTATGGAAACCAAGCCAGTAAGAGCCGTGAGAAGGAAGTAAAAAATAACTATGGACCAGATTTTTTCATGGATCCACTTTCCGGGGAAAATCTGCTGAAGAAAGTAAATTAACCCACCAAGCATGATCGATCCAATCAGCAACTGTAACAAGTGGGCTTTGGTAGGAGTCATAGTCGAATGGGAGTTTGGTCAGGTTATTTTGAGCTTGAATTGTCTTTGGGCAGGCTTTTAAACAACTGATAAAACGCTACACCAATGGACAGCAAGCAACCGGTAAGTAGCCAGACCGGGAAATTCCATGTGTTTTTTTGATCAAAATAGTATCCGATCCAAGTGCCTAAGGCGATAATAGCCATCATTTGAAACGCCACCCCAATGAATCTGATATAGTCGGGGGTCTTGTTACCAGATGTCTTTTCCTTTTCGGTTGCCATTTGTTGGTAAGAAGCTTAATTCAGGGAATCTTCTGCCATATTTCCCATGTTGCACTTGCCATTCAATTCCGCACCGTTCTCTATGATTAGTTTTTTGGTGAAAATATCCCCGATAATGAGTGCAGTCTTTCTCAAAAAGAGAGATTCAGAGCAGCGAATTTCTCCCTTTACGTGGCCTGAAATCTCCACTTCCTTCGCAAACACATTACCATTTACTTGGGCAGATTCCCCAACAATTATTTTATTCTTAGACTCGAGTGATCCCTCCACATTTCCCTCAACGCGAATATTTCCGGGAGTGGCAATATTCCCCACTATGATAGTTCCGGCAGCAACCAAGTTGCTGGAAGTAACCATTTCAGTGGTTTTTACTTTTTCGTCTTTACTGCTTGCCATATTTAATCAAAGGTAATGAATTCTTGTGGATTAAGCGGGTTGCCCTTGTACCAAAGCTCCAAGTGGAGATGTTGGCCGGTGGTTAGTTCACCTGTGTTTCCAATGATTGAAATAATCTCGCCACCCCGAACGGCGTCACCTACAGCCTTCAATATTACGGAATTATGCTTGTAAATAGAAATCAACTCATTGGAGTGCTGTACGCCCACCACATAGCCTGTTTCCAGCGTCCAAGAGGAAAAGATCACCGTTCCCTCCGCAATGGCTTTTACGGGCTCGTTCTCTGCCGCTACGATATCCACGCCAAAATGGCCCGAAGATGGAGTAAACCCACTAACTACCACACCCTTAACCGCAGGAAAAAAGTAGGTGTCAGAAAAGGCACTGCTACTTATTCTCCCAAAGCTGTTTTCATCCAACGGCATACTTTCAAATTCGCTCACAACGCTAAGGGTGGCATCGCTGTATTTATACAGGTCGATTTCGTTGCGCTTGACATCAATATTGTTTTCCTCTATGGGTTGCGGAAGCTCCTCCGGCAACTCGTCACCGGAAATGATCTGCTGAATATTCTTCACATATAGATCCTTGGCCTCTACTTCCAGAATAAGGGAATCGATGGCATCTGAAAGCGCATATATTTTAGCCGTATTCGCCGACTCAATGTAGGCGGGATCAAACCAACGGGCCAGAAGAGATTTGGAAAGCATCAAAGAAATCCCAAATGAAGTCATTAAAAGTAAGGATAACAATAAACCTATCTTTATCTTCGTAATACTAAATGAAGTGATTACAGAGAAATCCTCCTCCCTTCGAATAACGAAAAGAAATTTGGTTTCAATCCAATCGTTTAATTTTTGTTTTACGTTCAATTTTAATTTGATTAATTGAATTTAATTCCACAAAAATAGAATATTAATGGAAGCATTTACATATTTATTTTAAATGCGGTAATTTGTCCCACCGGAAAATGAATAAAGTTTTGAATAGAAAGGCTCTTTTAGTTGCATACCTGCTTGGATGGACGTTGGTTTTTTCCTGCACCTCCCAGAAGGATACTTTTGTGAATAGACTATACCACAACACAACGGCCAGGTTCAACGCATATTATCTGGCAAAAGAAAAAATGGAAGAACTTGACCGGAAGATCATGGAGGAATATGAAGAAGATTTCTCACAGATCCTGCCAGTTTTTTACCCCTTGGATAGTGCTGTAATTGAAAGTAGCGAGGCCGAACTTGATGAAATCAGGTCCCTTTGCTCAAAGGCAATTGATTGGCACCGGATCAGCAATTGGGTGGATCCATCTTATTTTTTGTTGGGTAAGGTCGACTACTATATGGCAAATTTTGATGACGCTCAAAACACATTCAAATACCTCAATGTAAATAGTAAGCAAGATGATGTCAGGCATCTTTCACTGATTCATCTACTCCGATTATTTGTTGACTTGGAGAAATATGACGATGCGGTATATGTGATGGACTTCCTATCGAAAGAGACCTATATCAGCGATGAAAATCGCTATTTGCTGTATAAAACATTAGCCTACTACTATGAAGCCAAGGAAGAACAGGATATGGTGGCGCCGGCTCTGTTCCGAGCGCTAGAATTTGCCGAAAACAAAAATGACATTTCCAGGATAAATTTTATTTTGGGGCAGTTGTATCAACGTGCAGGTTTGGATGCTGTTGCATATGAGTATTACCAAAAGGCAGTGACAGGAAGCCCCACCTATGAGCGAACATTCTTTGCCCAGCTGTTTTCTCAACAGGTAGCCGAATTGGAAAAAAGCAAGGATTTCAGACGGGTACGAAGCTATTACGATGACCTGTATAAGGACCGGAAAAATATTGAATTTCGGGATGTGATATTGTATGAGAAGGCCATGTTTGAATACAAACAGGAAGAAATTCAGGAAAGTATACGTTTACTTACTCTAGCCGCCAAAGAGCCCACGGAAAACCGACGGCAGAAAGGATATATTTACCAGAAATTGGCTGATATATATCTTCAGGACAACAATGACTACTTAACCACAAAATACTATTTAGACTCTGCAATGGAGCAATTTCGGGAGACTGACCGGAACTATGCCGCTCTTGCTGCCCAGAAAGAGGTCTTCGACAATTACGCCCTTAATTTTGAGCTGATTCAAAGAAATGACAGCCTTATTGCCCTGAGCAAATTAACGCCTGAAGAACAGGAAGCGTTTGTCGATGATTTTTTAAAAAATGAGGAAGCCCGTCTAATACGTGAAGCAGAAGCAGCCAAATCCAATAAATCAAGCAGGCCGTTTGAAAACCTCCTTGCATCTGTTGGTGGGGGGTCTGCTTCCACGTTTTACTGGGATAATCCGACCGCCATTCAACAGGGAGCTATAGAATTCTCAAGAGTATGGGGTAAAAGAGACCTGACAGACCACTGGAGAAGAAGCAATAAAAGTTTTCAAGAATCTTCCATGGGTCAGCAGGATGAACAGAATATTGAACCCCTCACTGAACAGGCTGTAGATAGTGGGGAACAGACTGATGGGCAGGTTCCAACTTTACCTGATAGAAATTCACTTCTAGAACGAATACCAAAGGACGAATCCACTATTAAAAATATGCTGGATGAAATGGAGGATGGTTATTTTAATCTAGGGAAGTTATTGTTTTTTGACCTAAAGGAACCTAATAAATCTATTGACTATTTGGAAAAGCTCGTTTCTCAATATCCCAATTCAGTTAAGAAACCCGAAGCTTATTATACCATGTATTTGGCATTTAAGGAGTTAAACGAAAACACTGCTCGTTATGCTAATTTGCTAAATGAGGAATTTCCGGATTCCCAATATACCAAGTCGGTAAACAACCCCGAGTCAGTGTCCGGTACCCAGGCCAATTTTGAGTCCTCAAGGAACTATCGGGAGGCCTATATCCTTTATCAATCAAGTGAGTTTGATCAGTCGAGGAGTATTATCAGATCAACGCTAGACGAATATCCGCTTTCCAAAAACACGGACCGACTTCTGCTATTGGACATCATGATCTCTGGAAAAACCGGCAATACACAAGAATTTATACATCGCCTGGAATCATACATTTTAAACGTAAATGATCCGGAGTTGCTGTATTTGGCAAAGAATATGCTTAGAAATTTTGGAGGAACTGAAGATGGCACCCTAGCTGACACTACAATGGCCACTGAGGGAAGCTCCGAGGATGACCTAGAAAGTACGGAATCGTTGGATGAAACACCGGAAACCCCAGCTGAAGAGTCACCTTATAGTTTAAATCTAAATCAGACGCATGTATTTATACTTGCCATTGAGCCTAGAATTGCATCCGAATCAAAAAATCTTACAGCCGACTTGGAAAACTTCCACGCACAAAACTTCACCAATGACCGCCTCAGAACGGGAACCATTTCCCTGACCCGGGAAAATACGATCGTAATCATCAGTCCGTTTTCCAATGGAGAAAAGGCTACAAAATACCGGGAAGAGTTTTTAAAGAGTTTTAACACAGAAAATTTATCCGAAGAACTAAAAATGAGTAGTTTTGTGATTTCCATTGAAAACTTTCAACAGTTAAACAAAAGGAAAGACATAGATGAATATAAGGCTTTTTATAAAGAGTCTTACTGAACTAAAAATGGCCAAGAAAAAAAACACTTACTCCTCCGTTGATTTTAACAAAATCATTAGATATCTCTGGGGAATCTTCATAGTAGGAACAGTTGGTTTCCTGCTTTTTATTTTAGCCGTAAGCTCAAATTTCTTGGGTTTATTTGGTGAAATGCCCGAATTCAAGTCACTTGAAAATCCGGAAAGTGAGCTGGCTTCGGAGCTGTTTTCCAGCGACGGCTATCTGTTGGGTAAATATTATAGAGAAAATAGAAGCCCAGTAACTTACAGTGAGTTATCCAAAAATACAATCAATGCGCTTATAGCTACTGAAGACATCCGTTTTGAAAAACATTCCGGGATTGATGCTAGAGGACTTTCTCGCGTCCTGTTCAAAACGATACTTTTGCGACAAAAAAGCGCAGGTGGGGGTAGTACCCTAAGCCAGCAGACAGCCAAGAACCTATTTAAAACCCGAAGTCGGGACACGCAGGGGTTCCTAAATAAAATTCCAGGCTTGAATATGCTCATCATTAAGACTAAGGAATGGATCGTAGCAACGCAACTGGAAAAATCATATACCAAAGATGAGATTTTGACCATGTACTTGAACACTTCAGACTTTGGAAGTAATGCATACGGCATCAAGACTGCGGCAAAGACCTTTTTCAACAAAGAACCAAATGACTTGAATATTCAGGAATCGGCGACTTTGGTAGGACTTTTCAAAGCACCTTCCTACTACAGCCCGGTTTTCAATCCCGAAAATTCAATTAGAAGAAGAAATACAGTATTGGATCAAATGAGGAAGTATGAATTTATCACAACCATACAGTATGACTCAATTTCAAAATTGCCTATAGAATTAATTTATAACGTGGAAAACCACAACCGTGGTTTGGCTACTTATTTTAGGGAAGTTGTAAAGGCGGATTTGCTGAAATGGACCCGTGAAAACCTCAAGCCGGACGGATCAACCTACGACTTATTTGGAGATGGTTTGAGGATTTATGCCACCGTGGACAGTCGGATTCAGCAGTATGCGGAAGATGCCATACAAGATCATATGGCAGATTTGCAAAATAAATTTGATGCAGAAGTTGGCAATAGGGAACCGTGGATAGACAATCGCGGGAGAGCCATACCGAATTTTATAGAAAATGCGGTGTTGCGTACAGATGCTTACAGGAACCTGAAACGGAGATATGAGACCAATGAAGATTCAATTCAATATAAGTTGAATGAAAAGAAAAAAATGCGTGTGTTTTCTTGGGAAAAGGGCGAAGTAGATACGCTGATGAGCACAATGGATTCCATGAGGCATTATAAAAAATTCCTACAAGCTGGGTTTGTCTCTATGGACCCACACACTGGTCACATCAAAGCGTGGGTTGGTGGAATAAATCACAAGCATTTCAAGTACGACCACGTTAAGCAGGGAAAAAGGCAGCCCGGTTCCACGTTCAAGCCATTCGTGTATGCCGCTGCCATAGAGAATGGCTATGGTCCTTGCTATATGGTGATCGACCAACCGGTCGAAGTTAATATTCCTAACCAACCTACATGGAGACCGAGTAACTCAAATAATAAGTTTACATACGAAAGGATGACGATACGGAAGGCCATGGCCCAATCCGTAAATTCCGTGACCGCGTATATGATGAAAAAACTCAGCCCTAGGGTTGTCGTTGAAACAGCCCATAGATTGGGGATTACGAGTGATTTAGATGAGGTTCCCGCATTGGCCTTGGGTACTAGTGATGTATCAATAATAGAGATGGTTGGCGCATTTAGCACATTTGCCAACAAGGGGGAACATATTACGCCGATTTATATAGACCGGATTGAGGATAAAAATGGAAATATTTTACACCAGTTTATCCCCAAAAAGAAGCCCGCAATGAGTGAAGAACACGCTTACTTGATGCTATACATGCTTCGGGGTGGAACAGAAGAGGAAGGTGGCACCAGCCAGGGCGTTCCTTGGGCTCTTAGAGATCAAGGTAACGAAATCGGCGGAAAGACTGGAACCACCCAAAATGCTTCCGATGGTTGGTATATGGGGGTCACCAAGGATCTGGTCAGTGGAGTTTGGGTAGGTGGGGATGACCGTGCTATTCACTTTCGAAGTTGGATTAGTGGTCAAGGCTCCCGTACAGCACGGCCTATCTGGACCAACTTTATGGCCAAGGTATATGAGGATGCATCCTTGGGAATCACCAAAGGGCCGTTCCCCAGACCCGAGAGACCCCTGAGCGTTGAAATAGATTGCTCTATGTATGATTTCGACCGAAACCAGTTTGATGAGTTTGAATACGACACGAATACTACAGACTTCTAGCGTCGAGGGCATTTATGCCCGAGGTTGTCAGCTATACCAATGGAAAATAATCCTAACCTAGATTCCCCTTCCTACAGTACAGCGGAGTACCATCTTCTTCCGGACCAGCCCGGTGTATATCGATACTATAATTCTGAGGGAGAGTTAATCTATGTTGGAAAAGCCAAAAGCCTTAAAAAGCGGGTAGCCAGCTATTTCGGGAACAATATTGGCATCAACCGAAAGACCAGGCGCATGGTGAAGGAGATCAAGAGAATCGAATTCACCATGGTGAACTCCGAATTTGATGCACTTTTGCTTGAAAACAACCTGATCAAAAAATCACAACCCAGATATAACATTCTACTCAAGGATGACAAGACCTACCCGTACCTTTTATTGACTAAAGAATCCTTTCCAAGGATATATGCTACCCGAAGGGTAATCCCTTCAAGAGGAACTTATTTCGGGCCATTTGCAAGCGTCAAAGGCATGAATAATGTGCTGGAACTGATCCGGTCCTTGTTCACCATAAGGACCTGCAAGCTGGACCTCTCTCACTACAAACTGCGTGAGAAAAAATACAAGGTATGTCTTGAATACCACATCGGAAATTGCCTGGGACCCTGTGAGGAATATCAATCAGAATCAGACTACCTAAACGAAATAGAGCAGGCAAAGCATATTCTTAAGGGAAACTTGGGAGTCGCCAAAAACCACTTTAAAGAGGCAATGCAAGAAGCAGCTGAAAAGCTGGCCTTCGAATCCGCACAACGGTACAAAGAAAAACTGGATTTACTGGAAAAATACCAAGCAAAGTCACTCGTCATCAGTCCGTCTGTTAATAGCCTTGATGTTTTCTCCATAGTAAGTGATGAAAAATTTGCCTTCGTCAACTACTTGCGAATCAAAAACGGAGCACTTATTCTGTCCAAAACGGTCGAACTTAAAAAAAGACTGGATGAAGAACCTTCGGAATTGCTGCTTACGGCCATCATCCGCCTAAGGGATCAATTTCAAAGTGACGCCAAGGAAATCATCGCAAACATACCCTTTGAAGATGAAATAGATGGCTTTCAAATTACTCAGCCAAAAATCGGCGATAAGAAAAAACTAATCGAGCTTTCATTGAAAAATGCTCTGTATTATAAAAAAGAGAAAGCTTTACTTGCGGGGGAAAATGAGGATAAAAAGAACAGGGTTCTCCGGCAACTACAAAATGACCTCTCCTTATCCGAACTACCCGACCATATAGAATGCTTTGACAATTCGAACATTCAGGGAACCAGTCCGGTCGCAAGTATGGTTTGCTTTCTGAACGGAAAACCAGCCAACAAAGAGTACCGTCACTACCATATCAAGACTGTGGAGGGACCCAATGATTTTGCCAGCATGACTGAGGTAGTCGGAAGAAGGTATAAACGCTTAGTAGAGGAAGAAAAACCTCTTCCAAAACTAATTGTAATTGATGGCGGAAAAGGCCAATTGTCGGCTTCTGTCGAAGCACTCCGCTCATTGGGGATTTATGGAAAAATTCCCATCATAGGAATTGCAAAGCGGTTGGAAGAAATTTATTTTCCGGAAGACAGTTATCCAATTTACATCGATAAGAAATCCGAGTCTCTCCGATTGCTACAACGGATACGGGATGAGGCCCACCGATTTGCAATCACGTTTCATAGGGATGTACGTAGCAAAAAAGCCTTTGGAACCCAGCTTACGGATATTGAAGGAATTGGACCTGGAACGGCGGAGAAACTACTTTCCCATTTCAAATCCGTGAGAAAAATAAAGGAAGCGGAAAAAGAGAAATTGGAATCCCTCATCGGAAAGGATAAAACGGAAAAGCTATTAAAGCATTTAAAAAACTTGGAGACTGCTGAATAAAAAAAGCGGGTTTTTCAACCCGCTTCCTAAATCTTACCATTCCCAAAGATCATTTTCCCATTCCAGCAATCCATATTCAAATTCAAGAGATTTGAGATACGCCTGCATACGTGCGTTGGGTTGGCTATTGTCCACCATATCCGCAATTAACGCATTATCCGGGTTAGTGTATTTTCTAACCACAGATTTAAACAACCGCATGTCAAAGGCTTGATCGTATGGGAGGTTTTTAGAGGTATTTTGAAAGTTCAGCCATTTCGCATCAGGGTCGTTTTTAAAATGATTGTAGAAATCCTTGTATTTGAAATACCCTATAGTCCTTTCACCAGCATTACTGTTGGTCTCAGAAGGCATAACCAATTGCAAGTATTTGATGTCAAACTTAATCTCGGCTCTATTCTTGTCAAAAAGAAAATCTTCCTTAAAATCCACATAATAAAGATCCCTCACAAAAATACTGTCACCCAATTCATTGATCCAAAAATTTGTTTCAAAATCGGTAATACCTAATTCTTGCGTAAAGTCCTCATCCGCATAGGGCTTAAGCATACCCGACTGCACCGCCCCTAAAATATTCCTTACGATTCCTCCAAGCTTTAGCCCACCCGTTCCATAGAAAGGAAGGTTGTATTTCTCCCGAAGGTCTATTCTTCTCCACACCCCCATTTGGTACATTTTATCATCTTCCCGAATGGGCAACACCGAAAAGGTGGTATCCATAATAGACCTAGGATTGTCTCCTCCATCGAATTGCGAGGTGGGCTGCTGGGCCAAGACATCAAGATTCACAATAAATATAAGCAGGATGGATGTAATGAGAGAATACTTACCCGTTGCTTTCATAATTTCTTTTCTTTAATAACTTACTAAATAAGTAACGTCAAAACCTGTGTGTTAGCGTATGGACAAACTATAAACCTCATTAAAAGGACTTGCGATTTTATTTCCTTGGAAATTTGTTCGCGTTACTTCGTTTATGATTATTACCAGTTTATCCCCTGCTTGGGCTTCTGCTAACAGACTAGTGGTTGAAACATTCCTGCCAGATATCCTTACTGATGCCCTCGGAACGTCATTCCTTACCAACCGCACCTCACCAGAAGTAACTTCAAAATTCGAATCCCTTGACATAGTCTGTGCAAAGGTTGGTTCGGGTATAGCTCTAATCTGTAGAGATCGTGGACCTGGAAAAGGGAACGGATTTTGGAAATCTATAGGTGTATCTCCATTAAATGCTCTCACCGTCGGCGCAGGCACAGGCCTAATATCATAATCAACAGATCCAATTCGATTGCCTCCACTGGATACGCCAATAACTACTTTGCCACTTCGTCCAGGTATAATGGTAACATCCCCAGCACGCTGCCCTTTAATGGCCTGTCCACCTGTAACGGAAAATTCGGGAGCATAGGCATTCCCCAAGGCAGGTACGTCGATGTTTAAATCGTTGGCACATTCAGCGTAAAGTTGGCTAACCACAACTGAGGAAACCTTTATCAATGGCTGGGCAACAAAGTATTCGTAATCTACCGAAATCAGACTGTCTACCCCACCAATTGGAACGATAATCTCACCACGTAAGGTCCTTCTGGCCAATCCCCTATCATCGTAACTGGAAGCAGGAGCCACAGGAAATTCAATCTTTCCAAAACCATCCACCACTGGCACAGTACGCCCGTCAGCAGACATTCTAAGTTCTGCTCCTGAGGAGGCCGAAGCGATAAATAGATCTGCTTCAAATTTGGTTCCCGCAGCCACCACATTGGAGTTTGCGGCAACTCGTGCCATAAGCCTGTCTGCTTCAAATATGAATGAACCCAAAGAATTTGTGATTGCCGTAAGGGCTTCACTCTCAATGTTCAAGACTTCGTTTTGATGCTGACTGAGGATTGCCAACACAGCTCCGACCGGGGATTTCACATAATTCAGATTTACATAATCTTTGTAATTTACTTCCCTGTCATTTTTGAACAAATCGATTTCACTTGCATCCTTAGCGATATCTCCAAAAGAGGAATTTATGCCTAAGCTGGATAATATACCGTTGACTTCTGTAGGATACTCGTTTAACTTTTCCTGCATTTCATATCCTACCCGATTATTATTAAACAGGTTTCCGGGAATTTCTACATTCTTTAATGCCGCGGTTCTAAAATTGCCTTCATCATTGAGCAAATTTGCCTGCTGTATAAGACTCAGTTTGATGTCTTCCAAGTATTTGTAAACGTCCCTGCTTTTTGTCCTTATCTGTTGGGCTGCGGCCACTTTAGGAAGGTCTTTCTCATTGTTTCCCTGTTGTTCAACAGTTGAAGCAATAATATCTAAGGAGAACTCATTTTTTTGAATGTAATTGTTGGAAGTTCGCTCCAAACCATCATTCAACAAAATGAACTTCTGCAATATCTGATTACTTATTTGTAAGGCCAAAAGAGCCGTGAGGACCAGGTACATCATACCGATCATCCGCTGTCTTGGTGTTTCTTTACCACCCGCCATAATTTATTTTAATTTTTCAGGAACAAAATGTAACATGAATTTGAAGCAAATACTTGATTAGGATTTCATGGCAGTAAGCATACCACCATAAATTTTATTCAATGCATTCACGTTTGAATTAAGTTTTGCCAATTCTGTTTTGAAAGACTGGGTTTCTTTGCCCGCCTCATTGAGACCTTCCATAGCGGCCGCAATATTGGAGTAAAATTTATTAATTACTTTCACATGGCTTTCTGTTTCCTGTAGTTCCATTTCATAAATATTATTCAGCGCTCCCAGGCTTTTCGTCACATTGACTACTTGCTCCCTATATTGTTTGGCATCCTGCGAGGCAGATGTCATTTCTGCGAGTGCTGTAGCGGTCTTCTCATATGAAGTGTTAATAGACACAAGTGAAGTAGAAGCTTTCTTTAGGTTTTGCGTATACTCGTTAGTTGCTAAAGTAGCCTCAGATATGTTGCCCATTTTCTGCGCAGATGTGGCTAAGTTTTGGATTCCTTTACCCAAACTTTCGATCAGATCCGGACCGATTTTAGCATTTTCGAGCAGACTGTCCAATTTTTGCGCAGTCTGATCCGTCTGTACAGGTGAGGCCTTTCTTGCTATTGGAGTAGCACCGGCATTTTCTCCTTCGGCTAATTCCGGATACACTTTTGTCCAATCAATTTCTTCGTTTTTTGGCTCAAATGCCGAGAGAAAAAATATTACTGCCTCAGTACTCAACCCTACACCTATCATAAGATTAGCGAAAGGCCAGTCAAGGATTTTAAACATTGCTCCCAAAATTACAACTGCTGCGCCAATGCCGTAAATCTTTGGCATAACGTCTGTATAGAACCTATAAGATAAGGATTTTTTGTTTGTTGTTGACATACGTTTTTTTAAAAAGAGGGGTGATTATAAGTTTGATTGTCTATTAAAGGTATCTGTTATCTTCTACTTCTTCGGTTGGACTTCACGCTCATGGAGCCAGATCTACCTATATAAGTCATGGCTGTTCTGAATCCTATATGAGCAGTTTGCAAATCCTGGAATTCATAATTTCTTGTACTAGTTTCCAGATAATGGGCAACATCTTTCCAAGATCCTCCGCGAACTACCTTTCGGGGTTCGTTTTCATCAAAGTAAGTTGGGTTCATGTCCCACACTAGAGCATTCGCTGCTGGATTATAAGCATCCTCTACCCATTCCGAGACATTGCCTGCCATATTATACAACCCGTAGCCGTTAGGCGCAAAGGCATCTACCGGAGCGGTGTACGCAAATCCGTCATCAATATAATTGCCCCTTCCTGGTTTGAAATTGGCCATTAAGCATCCCCGGCGATTTTTAAGGTACGGACCTCCCCAGGGGTATTTGGCGATATCTTTCCCGCCTTTGGCTGCATATTCCCATTCAGCTTCGAAAGGCAGTCTGAATTTAGGCATATCAAATTCCGACTGATCATTGGCGTTCATGTGATAGGATTTCCATTCACAGAATTGCTTAGCTTGATTCCAACTCACTCCAACTACAGGATAGTCATCAAACGCCGGATGATCAAAGTAATATTGCATCAATGGGTCACCGTAATGATGCGTAAAGCTGTTGGTCCATACTGTAGTGTCAGGAATTAATTCTTCAATATTAAATTGAGGAGGTTCGGCTTGTGTAGTAGGAGTGCCCAAGGCCAGTTCTCCCATGCGTACAGATTCTAAAAATTGTCTGTATTTGTTGTTGGATACTTCATACTTATCCATAAAGAATTCTGAGATAGTGACCTGCTTGTTCATCGATGACATACTCAGAGATATGTCCTCGTCCGCTTGGCCCATCCAAAACGTGCCGGCTTTTACGGGTACCATCTGATCGGGTAGTGCTTGTTGCCAGCCGGATCGCTTCGGAACCCCTGTAACTTCACCCCTTCTATTCAGCTTTTCGCTAGCCGCACCCTTGCTTCCAAAAAGCCCGCAACTTTGAAGTAGCGTCGCAACCACAAGCCCAATTGCGAGAGCAAAATAACGCGAGTTCATTTTTCGTAACATAAATGACAATAAATTAACTACATTCAATTTCAACTATTTAACTCACCAAAGAAATCGAAATTTAGAAGAAAATAATAGAAAAACACAAATTTATTTGGTTTTTTACTATCAATTTTAAAATCTAAACCTCGGTGTCCGCTGTATAACCCTTTCCAATTCTTTTCTGGCTTGGGGAAGATCGTAAGTTAACATAAATTCGTGTGTTGTAGGGGACTTTGCTTCAAGACCTCCCACGACCAAGTCAAAGGCATACCCTAGACGTAAGGAATTATCCCTCAACAAACTATATCCCAGCAAAACCGATGCTGATTCTTCTCCTCTATATGCCAGCCCTAGACTAATTTTTTTGTTATACGTGCCTATAACGCTAACGTCATAAGAAAAATTATTCAAAGATACTGATTTTAATAATATACTTGGTTCAACACTGAACAATGCAAAAGTGTTTATTCTGTAGCCGACTAATAAATAATGATGCCGTTCAAGTTGGTTTCCCAGGGCACCATCCCCAAAATCAAACTCTGGTTCGTTAAAATGCCTTGTACTTGCCCCAGCATAAAAGTTGCTTCGGTCATACAAAATACCAAAGGAAAAGCTGTTGTTAATCTGATTTTCCCTACCTGCGCTTGGCAGGCTTGGATCTGGATTTACCGGGTTCAATTCATCGTACTTCAATGTACTGGAAAAAAACCCTCCTGAAGCCCCAAAACTAAGTTTCCCCCTACCCACTCTTAAATGATAGGCCAAAGATAGATTAATTTCCTGGTTGTTTGAGATGCCAATGTCATCGTTGACAACAGTAAGGCCAAACCCAAGGTTCGTTTGCTCAAACCCGCCGGAGACTGTCACAAGCTGGGTGGTTGGCGCCCCGCCCCCTCCTGTGCCCGTTGTATACGAAAGCCACTGACTTCTATGCAAAGCAGAGAAGGAGTATCCTGCATCCTTTCCGGAAAATGCAGGATTATAAAAGAGGCCGTTGTACATATACTGCGTAAACTGAGCATCCTGCTGAGCAGCTAGGGGAATAGAAAATAAAACCAATAGGGGTAAACAAACGATGACACTCCTATACAGGTAAAACCTTTTCATCATGTGTAAATGACATTTTGACTTTGAAAACCTATTCTACACATTTTAACTGAAATTACCTTAAAAAAGATTAAAAGTATTTACAATTTGTTTGCTTTTTTTATATAAAGTTCCAAAGCGCCTGTCATACTTGGTGCGTTTGGAAGC
Organism: Lunatimonas sp.; assembly: GCA_035460985.1. Classification (GTDB taxonomy): domain Bacteria; phylum Bacteroidota; class Bacteroidia; order Cytophagales; family Cyclobacteriaceae; genus Lunatibacter. The sequence continues at coordinate 43,035 of DATHWC010000114.1, read as the reverse complement.
GGCGCTTCTATATCCAAAATCAAATGTTGATCTTTGACAGCCTGGGCTGTAGTCGGTCCAAACGCAGCTATGCGTGTGTTATTTTGCTCAAAATCAGGAAAGTTCTGATATAATGACTTGATCCCTGAGGGACTAAAAAAAGCCAAAATGTCATATTTAATATCTTTGAGGTCGGAAAGATTCGCCGGTACCGTATGGTAAATAATCGCCTCCGTGTAATTGATGTTGTTTTTTGCAAGATAATCCGGGATGTCTTCCTTTCGGATATCCGAGCAGGGAAACAAATATTTTTCTGACTTATGCTTTTTGAAATAATCAAACAAATCCGCCGCAGTGCGTGTACCCACAAACAATTTTCGCTTGCGGATAACGATATATTTTTGCAAATAATGCGCCGTTTGATCCGAGATGCAGAAATACTTCATGTCTGCGGGCATTTCAATTTTCAGCTCTTGGCATATATTGAAAAAATGGTCTATCGCATTTCGACTGGTAAAAATAATGGCCGTGTGCTTTAAAATATCAATTTTTTGCTTCCTAAATTCCTTCACTGGAACGGGCTCTACCTGAATGAATGGCCGAAAATCTATTTTTATCTTGTATTTTTCGGCTAACTGAAAATAAGGTGACCTTTCATCGGTAGGTTTTGGCTGAGACACCAGTATACTTCTAACCCGGTTAAGTCTGTCTTTTGTTGAATGAGTCATCTTAATTTTTTCCTTAATTAGTAAGTTTACCCCATGAGCAATTTAGTAATCACCAAAAAGGGAATCAATTCTGCGGTGCAAATGTAAGAAAATAAATGGTAATTTTTTAATGTTAGTTTATTAGTCATTAATATCCAGAGCATGCCTGTGGCCGCCAAGTAATATATGAAATATCCCTTAATCAAAAGAGACGTTAGTTCCACCACATCAGCAGAGGCGTTTGCAATGCTGAAAACCAGCACCACAAGAACGGCGAGTAATCCCAACGAAATAGCCCTTAGCATGTAAAGAAAATGGGGTATTTCGAATTTCAGAATCGAAAAAATAGTGGACAGAACTTTAAGCCACACATATTTGACAAATAGCACGAATGTGCCAATTACGGTACCCAACAGCCAGAAAAAAAACAAACCATTGAAATCACTTGCAAGTGTATAAGCCCCAAGATCAACGTCAAGAAAATAGAGGCCACTGATGGCGATAAGCATAAGCACTAGGTTCACCACCAACAAATAAAACAACAGTGCACTCGAGAAAAAACGTGAGGTGATAGTCGTATCGGTAAGCTCTTCGGCTGTAACCAAATACCTGGGGTTTAAAAAAATACTGAACACAGTAGGATGAACGATCCGGAATATGGCTACCAGCAACAAAATAATTAATACACTTAAAAAAAAGAATTCTCTAAAATCATCCTTAGTCCGTTTTAAAAACTCCTCCTTGATTTCAAAAACAGGTGCTCCAACCAAATCCCCATTTTGAAAACTTATCTTTTGTACCGACACCTGGCCAAGTTCAATTCCCGGCTTAAATATTACCAGCTCAACATGTTCCTCCTGTGCTGGTGCCAAACGCTGAATTTCTGCCATTGGAAGCTGATAAATCGTGTCGGATACAGACAAATCCCATAATACCCCAGCCAAAAAAACTGCCGCGTCCTTTGGAACTTTGACTTGAAGATGGGATAAGGGAAAGCTGTTTAGCGGTATGGAAACGGTCAACTTTTCGGTTGTCTTTAAAACCCTGCCCCTTGTGGTTACCTTCAGTTCCGGGTTGAAATTTTCCAACACTTGGGCACGCCCGATTTGAAAGGAGCTACAGCAAAAAATCAGGGCGACAATTAAAAGTATCCGATTGCTTTTCATTTAAAATCTTCCGGTATAGCCAAAGTGTATTCGTGAATAATTGAACCCCAAGGGTTGGGTTTCCGACCTGCCTAATGCATAGACAAAATTGAATATCCCCCCTTTGGTCTGCATGCTAAACCCTCCCCCAAACGAAAAAGGGAGATCCCGTCCCACTTCGGTTACTTGGTTGTTAATTCCGGCAGCGTCCACAAAAATCAAAAAATAGGACGAAGTATCAAAGTAAAATCTCGGCTCAACAGTAAGATAGGCATATTGACTAGCGAAGAAGTAGTTTTCATTAAACCCACGGATAGACTTTAGTCCTCCAAGGCGAAAAAGATCGTTGAGCAGCAAATTATCATTGACTGTCTGTCCTGCTTGGAGATTGACGACGGTCCCCAACTGAGGCCTCCATAAGTGATGATAGGTGATGCCCCCTTGAATATAATATTGAAAAGTCTCCCTGTCTATGCTGTCATACAACCGGGGATCCAAGCCGGTATTTTGAATAATGCGTTTGTTTCCCAATCCAAAAGTAAATGATGAAAGGATGCCACGTTTGGGGAAAAACACATCATCCACTGTGTTGAATTCCAAGCCCATCCCGTAATTGGTGAACCTAAAATCCGCAACATCTGGCAGAACTTCGACCTCTGTCAGCCGGGAAGTTGAAAGCAAATCACCTGTCTGCCGCCTAGTGAAAAAACTCAGATAGGCCGAAGGACTCACCCGGTATCCGACGTCCAGCTTAAAGTCCCTGTTCAAAAACGTAGTGTCTTCCTTTAGGAGAAAAAAGGAGGCCTTTACATCCAGACCGGAACCCAACACCATGGGCTCTACTGCAGTCAGACGCAGGTTTTGAGAATACTGGCTTAAGCGCTGCCAGGAAGCTAGGTAGTTTCTTCCTTTTCCGGATACATTATATAATGCAATATCAAACTGGCCAGTTACCAACAATTTATTTCCTTCCACCTCATTGGGCAGGATGCCAATGATCCCGTCCAAACTGTTTATTTTTCTGTCATTGATCGGGAAATAGACCGTTGCTTCTTCATTTTGAAAACTAAGCGTGGGCTCTCCCACCAGCTGGAGATAGGGGATATTTTTTAATAAACCGAAGGACCGATCCAACTTAGCTTGAGAAAATGGCTCTCCAGGTAGGAGATTCGTTAGCCGGGCTAAAAAGATCGGGCGTGTCAGTGAATTGCCCGTCACCTTTAGGGTGTCAAATGTAATTCTTGGCCCGGCTTCATAGGCAATAGATGCCCCAATTTGTTGTCCAGTTTGCCGGATACTGTCCAAATGGATGGAAGCAAAGGGGTAACCTTGATCTTCCGACACCTTCAGTAACGCATCAAAAATCCGCTTCACCGCTGTAAAGTCAACCGGTGTTCGTTGAAATTTTTGGGGGTCAATTCCCGTTTTGAGAATCAACCAATCATCCAGATTCCCTTTCTTCAAAGAAAGCCATTCAAACCTTTTTCCGGTTTGAATCTCCACTTTTTGGTCTCCCTGTTCAGTAATATGTGATTCTGCCACCCGAGCGAATAGGTATCCTTCGCTTTGAAGGATAAGTAGCAATTCACGCACAAATTGGTGTCTGGAAAGTGAATCGGCAAACACCTCTTCTCCCCGACTTTCGGTTTCCCCAGTTATTGTATAGGTAAGTTTAAACTCGGAATTTCCAAAAGCTAAATCAGCTAAAAAGAAACCCGAGATAAAAAGCAAGGTGGACGCAACCCTTTTTACCAAACTCCTCTCACTTTCATTTGCAGGGTATACACGGCGTCAGAAGCGGTGATAAACAGCGTCTTTCTATCCCCAGCTCCAAAACACACATTGGCTGTCCAAGGTGCATCTACCGGAATATGGCCTATCTGTACACCTTTAGCATTGAAAATGGTCACCCCATCTCCGGTCAGATATACATTCCCCCGGTTATCGATGGTCATTCCGTCAGAACCCATTTCTACAAAAAGTTGCTTGTTGGTCAGGTAACCGTCTTCCTCAATATCGTAAACATAGGTCTTCTTCGCACCAATATCAGCAACATATAGTTTTTTACCATCAGGAGTACCTACCAGGCCATTCGGTTTCACCAGCGACTCATCTACCCGAAACAACTGTAGCCCATCGTCACTCACATAATAGAGATGTTCACCGTCTTGTTGCATCTCCGGATCTCTTTCCCAATAATCCCTTTTGTAGAGGGGGTCAGTAAAATAAATACCACCACGGGGATTGATCCAAAGATCGTTGGGACCGTTGAGCTTTTTCCCTTTAAAGCTTTCAACCAGCACTTTTTTATTGCCATCCCTGTCAATAGACCAGAGCTCATTGTTCATATCCGCGCAGGCAAGTAGGTCACCTTTTAAGTTAAAATAGAGACCGTTCGATCTACCAGCCTCCTCTTCGAAAGTAGATAACTCACCCGTAGTAAAGGTCCATTTTATGATCTTATTATTTGGCTGGTCAGTAAAGTAAACGTTGCCCGGCCTATCCACGGCAGGGCCTTCGGTGAATTTATATCCACCCCCCAGCTTCACTACTTCGGCATTTTTGGACACCAAATTACTTTTGACTTCCATTTGGGCTAATCCCGGAACAGCATATATAAGAAAGGAAAGCAGAACGACGCAAGTGAATTTTTGGGAAAGTTGATTCATATTTTGAGTTTGTTTTATCCCGATGTATATTTGTATGGATCGGGTTTATAGTTTAAATTGAGACTTTCAACGAAAATCAAATATTGATGATCACCTTATGAAAGGGTGAGTATCAGTAATCATTATTCTTCGAAATTAGTAATTTTTTAATTCCTACCGATAAAATGATGCCAAGATATGGCTCTATTGAGCAAGTCTTCGTTTCTTTGAACGGAATTTCTTATGAATTAGCTTATTAATCCCTATAAATAATTGTGAATTCATGGCAGGAATCTATCTCCATATCCCTTTCTGTAAAAAAGCCTGCCACTATTGTGATTTCCATTTTAGCACAAGCAGCAACCTGATGGAAGAATTGATTCACCACATGGGAAAAGAACTGATCCTTCGAAAAAATTACCTGCCCGAAGGAGAAACCATTGAAACAATCTATTTTGGTGGGGGGACGCCTTCTCTTTTGTCGCAGTCCCAGCTTTCTTATTTAATGGATACCGTCCACGCAAATTACCCGGTCAAGCTGCGGGAGGTCACGTTAGAAGCAAATCCGGATGATTTAAATGATGCAAAACTTGCTCAATTTTTATCCTGCGGGATCGATAGACTAAGTATTGGTATACAAAGCTTTAGAAATGAGATATTAACTTTTTATAACCGGGCCCATAATGCAGAGGAATCCCTTCAATGCATTGAATTGGCCAGAAACGCCGGTTTCGCCAAATTATCCATCGACCTGATGTATGGCTTTCCCTCCTTAGACCATAGCGGGTGGGAAGCAGATCTGCGCACAGCATTAGACCTGGACCCGGGACACATCAGCAGCTATGCACTGACTATAGAGCCGCGAACAGCCCTCGGAACATGGGTGAAAAAAGGATCGTTCCAGCCCGCATCGGACGATTTTGTTGCTGAGGAATTTGAAATTCTGCAGGATGCCACGGAAGCAGCCGGTTACATACAGTACGAGATTTCTAATTTTGGCAAACCGGATGCCTTCGCCTTGCACAATACCAATTATTGGACCGGTGTCCCTTATATGGGGGTAGGTCCAAGCGCACATTCCTTTGACGGGAAAAACCGGGGCTATAACGTATCTAACAATTCCGGTTATGTGAGGGCTCTTCGGGAAGGAAAGTTAGTCTTTGAAACAGATAACCTCAGTGCAGAGGATCGGATTAATGAGTACATACTTACGTCTCTCCGTACGAGTTGGGGCACAGATTTGAATTTTTTAGAAACCAACTATCAGGTGGACTTAATTAAACTTAAGTCAGAAGAATTGGATTTTTTGAGCGAATCCGGTTGGATTTGTATTCAGAACAGTCACCTAATATTGAGCCGAAAAGGCAAGCTCTTAGCAGACAGTGTTGCCGCAAAGTTGTTCCTATAAAATCATTTTTTTAGAAATCATTTTGCAGCATTTTCTGACGGTTGGAATTAATCCTGTATCTTTGAGCTATGCGAAAATTTGCCAACGATGCAGCCAGAAAGAGCATCACTTCTCCGTTAAAGGATGTGTTTAGAGAACTGCTCGAGGCCTATAAAATCCGGGATAAATTCGACGAAAGAGTAGTGGTGAATGGCTGGTCGGAACTTATGGGCAATACCGTGGCCAAACGGACGGGGAACGTAAGCGTAAGAAACAAAGTGCTCTACGTTCAATTGACTTCAGGCCCCATTAAGAAAGAACTCATGATGAACAAATCGAAGGTATTGTCCCTCATCTCCGCAAAATATGGGGACGGAGTGATAACTGATGTAGTTTTTTTATAACCTTACTCCACTTCCCCATTCGACTGAACTTCAAATTAGTCAATCAAATGGGCAGGTTATTCAACTATTGCACTGACCCAAATACCCTGCGCATAATGGCAGTTGTCCGTTCGGCTGGATTCTCCCTGATTTTGAGTTCTTCTTCGGCGATCAATTTAAACAACCCATCAATGGCCATTTCAGTGACATAGGCATTGAGATCCGGATTTATTTTTCGAGTTGTGGGAATGGCATTGTAGGCATTCACCAAATCAGTATAATGCCTGGTAGCACCGACTTCGTTGAGCGACTCCTGTACATTTGGCGCAAAAAGTGCGGTCAATTGCTCAGTTGTGGTTCTTCTCAAAAACTGGGTAGCGGCATCCTGATCACCTCTTAGTACAGCAAAAGCGTCCTGAATAGTAAGTTGACGAATAGCGTTTATAAAGATCGGCTTGGCTTCCTTGGCGGCACTTTCGGCTCCCCTGTTGATTGTGAGGAGGACACGGTCCATTTCTGCCCCCAATCCAAATTGCCGCATGGTGGATTCTAATCTACGGAGGTCTTCTGGTAGCGCGATTCGAATTAAATCATTGCCAAAAAATCCGTTTTCCTTAGCCGCCTGATCTGCTCCGACAGAAATTCCCTTTACAAGTGCGTCACGGAGGCCATTACCTACGTCTTCGTTTGTGAGAGTAGCTTGGGAAGCCCCTTGTATAAAACGGTTGACATCGGCACTTGTACAACCACATGTCCATAGCACTATTGCAAAAAAGAATAAATAGTTGATTCGGTTCATGGTTCAGTTTAGGTATATAACAAGGTTTTATAAAATGAGTTCATGCTTTCTGACAGGTAATATGTATTATTGCGTTCCTTTTATTTATGTTTAGACTACCTAACATACAACTTAGCAAGATTACGGTTTTTCTTGCAATACTTACTTGGATTGGGTTATTATTGGTTGACCTTACCCGAGTATTTGGTAATGTCAATGATATTGAGGTAGGGATGGATTCAGAACTGACTTGGATTCTTGAGATTCTCTTTTTCATTTTGCTGTACCTTTTTTTCACCCAGTCTATCTCCCGCCATCAAAATGATAACTTTCTCCACCTAATTTGGAGGGCGGCTTCCACCGGACTTTTTGCCACTGGGGTTGCCCTATTGATTGTTTTTTTATACAACCTAATGGAGGACACTGCCCTGTATTCGGATCCATTGCTTAGGAATTTCTTTTATCACGTCAACTTCGCGCTTACGAGTTTGTTTTTGGTTTCGACAGCTTTATTGTGGAAGCACCTCATTCTCTACCAGCGGAGTAAGGCAGTGGTACAACAATGGCAGGCTTTTGAAATCATTCTTCTGGTCAGTATGTTTTTTGTATTGATCAATAAAAACGATTTGGATTACGGGTTCTTTTTTGGAATGACCTTTCTGATTATTTATAGCATTATCCTTTCTGCCAATCTAAAATGGATTCCCTACCTAACCTTCAAAGAAAAATGGAAATCTATCTTGTTTTTGTTGGCTATCCTCATTTGTGCGAGTTATCTGCTGTACCAAACATTGGATTACAGCCTTAAAAACCCATATTTCATAAATCTTTCGCAAAATCTGTTCCTTCTTGGAATATTCGCCTTTGTCATAATATATTCGCTATTCAGTTTTTTAGTCACTTTGTTTAATTTGCCGACTTCTTCGGTTTTTGAACAGAAACTTATCGAGGCAATTAACTTTCAGCGTTTGAGTCAATCCATACAGCCAGGAGAAAACGAAGAGCAGGTGCTGGATATTCTGATGGACAGTTGCATGAGTGCCGCCTATGTGGATGCCGCGTGGTTAGAGATCATGCCAAGGGATTCCGATACAAAGGAAATTGTCCATCAGAGGTTTATTTCAGACGAAGAGCGTCTGGAGGTTCGGCAAATTATGGGACAAACAAAACCATTTTCCGATCATCTGAGCAATGATAATAATGAGAAGATAGAATACATCTTCGGAAAAATCCCTCATGAGCTTTATAAATCCGCATTAGTTTTTCCCATCCGGGTAAACAAAAAGCTACTGGGAAATATTTTTCTGGTAAAGGAAGTGAAAGATGGGTTCAACAAGGAGATGATTAACATTATTTCCACGTTTGTCGGACAGGCATCAATCTCCGTTGAAAACTATCGGCTACTCAATGAAGCTATTGTAACAGAAAGATATAAGGAAGAATTGGAGATCGCCCAGCGGGTTCAGCGCAGTCTCCTTCCTACGGAGCTGCACCATAATTCCTGCTTTGAAATTGAGGGGTTTTCTGCCGCGGCGGATGAGGTGGGCGGGGATTATTACGAAACGTATCAGTTTGACGACCATTACTTTGCGCTGATTATCGGAGATGTTTCAGGCAAAGGGACATCCGCAGCTTTCAATATGTCACAGATGAAAGGTATCTTTCACAGTCTGGTACAGTTTAGGCTACCTCCAATAACCTTTCTCATAAAAGCAAATAATGCGCTAAGCCATTGCTTGGAAAAAAATCATTTCATCACCACCACCTATTACTTGCTGGATACTGCCTCCAAAAATATCAGGTTTGCAAGGGCTGGACATTGTCCCACTTTATATTTTAACTCTGCCTTGGACAGAAGTGAGTTTTTGAAAATCAACGGGATGGGATTAGGCATGGTGAGAAACCAACAATATGGAAACTTTCTGGAAGAAGGGAAGCTAAACTATGTCCCAAACGATGTACTGGTAATGTATACAGACGGAATAATAGAGGCGAAAAATCAGGAAGCAAAAGAATTTGGATACGACCAACTCAAAAATGTGTTGAATTCATGCCACCATCTTTCTGCGAAAGACATTAAAGAGGAGATTATTCGGAAAGTATATGAATTCATAGGAAAAGACGCCCTTCCTGAAGATGATTAATCCCATATCGTTATAAAATTTATTGAATGAACATTAAGTTTTCATACACGTATAACAGACTATGTTAGAGATAACACTAAGCAAAAAAGAATCGTATACCCTAATCCGGCTTAATGGAGAAGTTGATGCCAGCAACTCCGTGGAGTTGGATCAAGCCATTCAGGAAATATTGGCTACAGACACCAAGAAAATACTGGTGGACGGGTCTACGTTAGAGTATATTTCCTCTGCTGGGCTTGGAGTCTTTATGTCCTATTTGGAGGATTTTCAGGACAATAATATCGCCTTCGTCATTTTCGGATTGAATGATAAAGTACATAATGTATTTCATATATTAGGATTGGATCAATTGATTACCATTGAGAAGGACCAGCATGAAGCATTGGCAAGAATTTATGATGCATGAACTGAAGTTAGCTTGCGAAAAAAGTAGGCTGGGTGAGCTGAGATCATTTCTTTCAGATATTTTGAAACCGAAAGACCTCAATGAGATCGTACAAAATCAATTGATTCTGGCTGTGGAAGAAGTGTGTGCCAATCTCATCATCCACTCCCACAACTGCAATCCTGACGATTTTATCAAACTCCGGGTCACCGACGATGCGCATAAAATAACTTTTGAGATTTTTGATTCTGGACAGGCTTTTAATATCCTCGAATACGAAGCTCCTGATTTGTCCAAAGTGATAAAAGAAAAACGAAAGGGAGGAATAGGTATTCTATTGGTCAAAAAGATCATGGACAAAATTGAATTTGAGTCCAAAAACAGCCAAAACGTGTGCAGGTTAGTCAAACAGCTCAAATCCAAATGATTGTTAAATTCAAGGAGATATCAGGTAATAACACACCGATTGTCTATTAAAATTTGTAACATTGCAAGATTATTTCCTGGATGCGTAAAAATGAAAACCAGTCTTAGATGCTTGTTGATCGGATGTATGGCATTAGCCTGTACTCCTAAAATCACAGCAGACAGCCAGCTCATAACCTCCACTACGGAGGATCCTTATTTGATTTCCATCGACGGCAAACCTGTGCCGGGTGAAGAGTTTTTGTATGTATTATCCAAAAATAGTGCGCCTTCCGAGGAAAACAAACTTGTGAGTCCGGCAGAATTTGAAGAAAATTTCCAGTTATTCATCAACTATAAGTTAAAAGTCACAGAAGCTGAGGCGCTAGGATACCATGAGTCGGAAGAGTTTATTGAGGAATTTGGCTCCTTTCAGGAAGATATCCGTAAGCCTTTCCTGTTGGAAAATGAAGTTCAGGAAGGCGAATTGCAAAAAGCCTACAGCCGTCTCAAAGAGGTAGTAAAAGCCAGTCATATCCTCCTCTCATTTCCTCCCAATGCAAACCTTGATGATTCCTTGACTGTTCTAAGGATGGCCCATAAAATCCAATCTGAGGCGAATGAGGGAATTGATTTCAGCCAACTAGCCCTAGCACATTCCCAAGATCCATCCGTGGAGACCAACCGGGGTAATTTGGGATACTTTACTGCCATGCAAATGGTTTATCCCTTTGAGGAAGCGACCTACAACCTGCAAGTCGGGGAGATTTCAAAGCCGGTATTAACAGATTACGGCTATCACATTATAAAACTGGAAGACCGGAGACCAAATCCCGGTGAAATTCGTGTATCCCATTTATTGGTAAGGACCGATCCTAATGACGGAATGAGTGAAGATAGGGCCAAGCGCAAAATAGCTGATATATATGAACAACTTCTCAAAGATACCAATACGTGGGAAGAAATTGTTTCCACCTTTTCAGAGGATCCAGGTACCCGGCAAAACGGAGGTTTACTACCGTGGTTCGGAGTCGGCAGCATTGTTCCAGAATTTGAACAGGCTGCATTCGGCTTAACAGAAATTGGGGAAATATCTAACCCGGTGAAAACACCCTTCGGTTACCACATTATCCGGCTTGAGGAGGTCAAGCCCATAGCCCCATACGAAGAACTAGAACCGTCCTTGAAATCCCGAATCTTGAGGGACAGCCGGTCCACCCTGATAAAGTCCCAAGTGACGGCTATGCAAAAGGCAAAATACGATGCCCAGGAAAATGATTCAATTTTCTTTCTTCTTGCTGAGCCATTACAACAAGAAATCAACCTAGTCCCTGAAAGTTTGAAAGGAAAATGGGAACAGCAGGGGCTATGGGATGACTGGGTGTTGCGGATTGGAACAGATACTTTGAGAGTGGTAGATTTTTGGCAGTATATATATGAAGAAGCTAACTCAATTATAGCAAACAAAAAAAGGGACTTTGAGTCATTGAAGGACGGATTTATGGAGACTAAGCTCAAAGAATCCGAGGAGTGGGATTTAATTAACAACAACAAGGATTATCGGCTGCTTTTGCAGGAATTCAGAGATGGAATCTTGCTGTTCAATCTGATGAATGATTTGGTATGGCAAAAAGCCATTGTTGATTCTGTCGGCCAAAGGACATACTATGAAGAACATTTGGACCGTTATTATTGGCAAGAAAGGGTTCCTTCGTTAGTAGTGAAAATCACCCAACCCCATGAGGAAGAAATTGCGAAACTCAGGGAATTTCTAGAAAAAAAAGAATACGAAAAAGGATTGGAAAGTGTGCTTCAGGAAACCTTTTTGGAAAGAATCCCATTGTTGTTTACTTCAGAAGACCGCTTGGTAGAGACCTATGATAGTCCAATTTTCCAAGACCTGGACCTTTCGAAAACCTTTCACGAAAAAACGGTGAATGGAATTCAATATTTTATCATAACTGGAAACAAAGTTCCTGAAGGCCCTAAAAAGTTTGAGGAAACCAGGGGAAAGGTAATTCAAGACTATCAGGCCCATCTCGACGAAACCCTGATCAACCAATTAAAAGAAAAATATAGCGTGAAAATAAATGAAGGTGAAAAAAATAGAATCTACCACCTTGCAGTCAACTAATCTATTTATTCTTGGATTTATTGTTCTGTTACTTTCCGGCTGTGATCTATTCAAGATCAAAAGCGAGGAAGACGTCGACGACGATCCCGTCGTCGCATCTGTTGGTAAAACCTACCTTCATGTCTCAGACATTGATTTTATTACCAAAGATACCCAGTCCGACTTGGACAGTGCAGAACTGGTAAGTAGATATATCCAGACTTGGATCAAAAAGCAACTAATGATTAAGGAGGCAGGTAAAAACCTGACAATAGACGAATCTGAACTAAATCGAAAGCTATTGGATTACCGATATGCGCTGATCATTTATGAATTTGAAAAATCACAGGTGGAACAGTCTTTGGACAAAAATGTCTCCTTGGAGGAAATTACTTCGTATTATGACAAATTCAAAGAGAACTTCTCCCTAAAAGAAATAATTGTTCGAACCAATTTTATTAAAATGGAAAAAGGACTTCCGCAAAAGCGGCAGGTAGAGCGATTGCTTAGAAGCACAAGAGATAATGACAGAACGGAATTAAAGGAGCTTTCCCTTCGCTATGCCAACAACTATTTCTTGGAAGACTCCACTTGGATCAAATTTGACGATATTATCTTAAATACACCTCTGGCCCAAAGTACCAACAACGTACAACTATTGAAAAGTAATAAGCATATTGTTATAGAAGACGACAACCACGCTTATTTCTTTCATATTCTGGAATACAAATTGCAGGACCAAGTTCCGCCTTTGGAATTTGTAAAGGACGAAATATCAAAAATAATCGTTAATAAAAGACGTGTCGCACTGGCAGAAAAGCTGCATAAAGAAGTATACGATAAAGCATTGGAAAATAAAGAATTTGAAATCTATGATTAAGTACCTGAAATTCACGAGTATCTTATTCCTTTTCGTTTTGGTCATTCTTCCTTCATTCGGACAGGATACCTTGGCAGTGGCAGATACTCCAAAGCCTCCAGTTACGACCCCGACTGGACAGGTTTTGGACAAAATCATTGCCAAAGTGGATAACAATATAGTTCTGGAATCCGACTTACAGAAGGCATATCTGGAGGCTGTAGCCCAGGCACAGGAGGGATTTTCAACACCTACCCGGTGTGAAGTGTTTGAATCCCTATTGATAAATAAACTGATGATGGCTAAAGCTGAGATCGATTCTGTGATTGTATCAGATCCCGAAGTAATGATTCAGACAGACCAGCGGTTTAGCATGATTATGCAACAGTTTGGTGGTGATGAGGAGACGCTGATAGAAGCCTATGGGAAAACCTCCGAGCAGTTAAAAAATGAACTGCAGGATGCCATTAAAGAACAAATGGTGGTGGCCAAGATGCAAAAGACTATTTCAGAGGATCTGACCGTCTCACCTTCCGATGTAAGGAAATTCTTTGGCAGTATTCCTACTGATTCGCTTCCCTTTTTCTCCGCCGAAGTTACAGTAGGGCAAATTGTGAAAAAACCAGAAGTAAATAAGGCAGATAAGGAAAAAGTAAGGGATTTTCTACTTGAGCTTAAGCAAAAAATAGCAGACGGTGATGAGGACTTTGCGAGTCTGGCCACGAAATATTCTGAAGATCCGGGTTCAAAAGTCCAAGGCGGTGATTTGGGCTTTTTTAGAAGGGGGGAATTGGCACCGGAATACGAAGCGATGGCATTTGCACTCCGTCCGGGCGAAATTGGAGATCCTGTTGAGACCATGTTCGGATTTCACCTAATCCAATTGCTTGAACGAAGAGGCACTACCTTTAACACCCGACACATTCTGATCATCCCCAAGCCCTCAGAGGAGGACATTGCAAAGGCTGAGAGGTACTTGGACAGCCTACGTACACAAATCGTAGAGGAGAAAATTACCTTTGCAAAGGCTGCAAAGGAATATTCAGATGACCGTTCAACTTCAGACAACGGCGGATTTTTCACTGACCCTATAAACGGATCAAGTAGGCTTACTCTACGTACATTGGAGGATCCCGTGTTATATTTTACGCTTGACAGCATGAAGGTAGGAAGCGTTACCACACCCATGAGGTTTGATGACGTTGACCCTCGGTCGGGAAGGTCAGAACCTGCAGTTAGGATTCTTTATTATAAAGAGCGATTTGCTGCCCACCGTGCAAATATCAACGATGATTATGAAAAATTGAAGGCTGCTGCAAGAAGGAAAAAAGAAGAAGATATCCTTAGTAAATGGTTTATAGTTGCCAAGGAGGAAGTTTTTATTGACATCGATCCGGATTACGACAGTTGTGAGGCACTTCAGGAAAAGTAGAAAAGAAGAATATTTCAATAAGAACCAACACCCCCGTGTAAAAGGAATCTATTCCATTTTCCCGGGGGTGTTGGCTTAGTTCCTGTACAGTTTTCAATCAAAAAGCCTAAATTCTCTTTTCGTATTTCTAGAATTTCGACATCTGGACTTTGTAGCTAATCCAGATGATTTGCCTTCTTCTATGCAAGTCCAACTATTTTGTAGACTTTTCCATCTGGCTTGGTGAAAATATAGATTTCACCAGCAGCGTCTCTTCCCAGCCGAAGATCAACTCGCTTGGTTCCTGAGAGATCCTCTAAGGACCTTATTTCACCGTCAATTTTTACCCGCCACTCATAGATAGGGACTGTTGCACCATACGTGAGTTTGTCGGTTTCAATATAGAACAACCTCCCTCTGACAATATCGCCAAACAGGTATTTACCATACAGGCCTGGAATAGACGAACCCCAATATTCAAATCCGCCGGAAATAGCGTTGCCTTCGTCATGATCGTACATGGCTACCGGATAGGTGAAGCCCCAGTTTGCATCATCCTCAGGCAGAGTGAAAACTTGGTTGATGGCTACCTTGGAATCGATTACCCATATTCCCTCCCGCACGGGCCATCCATAATCTTCTCCAGGTTGAAGCATATAGAGCGACTCAACCTTACCCTGGCCAATATTCGTGGCTAATTTTTGACCTCTCTTAGTCCAAGTCAATCTGTGTGGGTTCCTGAATCCATGTACATATATTTCTTCTACCTTATCAGCTTGCCCAACAAAGGGATTTGAATTAGGAATCCCATACTTCCCATTTCTTCCACTAGTGCCTTGGGGATCTATGCGAAAGATACTTCCCCAGGCTTGGCTTGGTCCATAAGGGATAAAATCATATCCTGATCCAACACTGCCTCCATCACCGATACCGATATATAGTAATCCATAATCCTCGTCTCCAGGCTTAGCCAAGGGGTTGAAGGTTATTTCCTGCATGCCGTGAATACCTGTGACCATATCAATACGGAACAACTCCCGGCTTTCTCCTTGGAAGGGTGTTCCCGCAGGTTCCTCGGTTTTCCACTCCAACACAACCCACTGTAGCGTCACCTTGATGGAATCCGCATAACCAAAATCAGCCTGAGCTGAACCCGGGCCTTCCGTGTGAGTGGTATATAGCAGTCCATTTTTGGCGAATTCGGGATGAAAAGCAAAACTCCCAAATCCAGTAGCCAATCCAGGTTTATTGATAAATTTGGGCATCAAGGCCTCCATGTCCATATAGGTAATTGTTTTTCCGTCCATGATCTCAAACATTTTGCCCCGCAGATCGACGATATACAATTTTCCTGTGGTTGGTTCAAAGTCAAGTTTGGCGATCCTAGTTCGGGGCATTTCCTCACTGGAAGGAGCGACTTGGGTGACTAACTCGATCGTAGCTACCAAGTCAGAAAGTGGGATAGGTTCCGGGATAGGATTCGCTACAGAGTCATCCCGGGTGACGGCACTGGCCTCCGGAGCGTCATATTGGTGCATATACGCGATGATGGCGTCTATTCCCTCCTCCCCAAGATAGTTAAAGGCAGGCATATACGATTGGTACCGCGCGAAGATTGCTTGGGAACGCTCATCTCCACCGTCAATCATTTCCGTGGGGTTTTTGATAAAGCTTCTCAACCAGTCTACAGAAACAATACGGGTTAAACCACCAAGTTGAGGGCCGATTCCGTCTTGGTTAAAATCATGACAGGTAGCGCAGTTCTGTTCAAAAAGCTCCTTGCCCTTACTCACTGTGGCTTGATTCACCAAAATCAGCTCCTCTACGGACTTAGTCTTCGAAGTACAGGAAAAAAGAAACACCCACAAACATAAAAGGGCTGGAAAGTACCGATAGTATTTTTTGGTCATAGCATTTGTGGAAGTCTTAATAACCTCCATAGATATTAATTTGGCCTAAATTAATTCTAAATTTCTGAATTCGAAAAGGAAGATTTTTAAAATGGTTTTTCTAGCTTTTAAAGAATCGCCAATTCATTCCTGTAAAAATTAAATCATTAGAAGTTTTCCTTTGCTATATTTGACCCTTCAATTCAACATTCCAGTCAATGAAAAGCCAGTATTTGTCTTCTTTTGCAGCACTAACCTTCCTTTTAATTTTGGCAGGGAATCAGGTATTCGCACAACAGCGTCCCGCTGGCAAAATCACCGGAAAAATAGTCGATGCCCAAAGCAAGCAAGCACTCGGATTTGCAACCGTTAGCATGTTTGCGGATGAACAGGGTGAGAAGCGGCTCGTAAATGGTGGCATAACAGCTGAAAACGGCACCTTTACACTGGATACAGAGGAAGGTAATTTTTCTCTATTGGTGGAATTTATGGGATATGAACCGCTATCTATTCCAGAAATGGCGGTGACACGGGAAAAAAACAGCATTGATCTAGGTGAGCTGAGCCTGACATCATCAGCCGAAAACCTAGATGAAGTTGTTGTAGTGGGGGAAAAAAACCTGATGGAGCTCAGTTTGGACAAACGTATTTTTAACGTGGGGAAAGACCTGGCCAATGCTGGGGGAACAGCCACCGATATTCTGATGAACCTACCTTCCATCAATGTGGACCCCGAAGGAAATGTACGCCTAAGGGGAAGTGAAAATGTGCGGATACTTATAGACGGCAAGCCTTCTGGTCTTGTAAGCTTCAAAGGCAGCAGTGGCCTACAGCAGCTCCCCGCTAACCTGATCGAATCTGTGGAAGTAATCACCAATCCCTCGGCAAGATACGAAGCGGAAGGTATGGCGGGGGTCATCAATATTGTACTCAAAAAAGAAAATGCACAAGGATTCAACGGTTCCTTTGAAGCTATTACAGGCAATCCCACCAACCTGGGTTTTGCCGCCAATTTAAATTACCGAAAAAATAAAATCAATTGGTTCGTAAACTATGGTTTTGCCTATCGTGAGGTTCCGCGAGATGGATTTCTTCGCCAGGATGTGTTTAGTGCGGATACTTCTTTTTATACTGAGCAGTTCACCGATGGTTTT
The DNA here is from genome assembly GCA_035460985.1 of Lunatimonas sp. Taxonomy (GTDB): domain Bacteria; phylum Bacteroidota; class Bacteroidia; order Cytophagales; family Cyclobacteriaceae; genus Lunatibacter. Next base: position 25,648 of record DATHWC010000114.1, on the reverse strand, counting down.
GTCAATAGCCGGAATAATAATATCCGTGCAGGTTTAGACTATTACCTATCAGACAATAGCATCCTGACAGGTTCCTACTTGCTCCGTAGAAGTGACGCCCACCGCATTACCAATATACGGTATGAAGATTACGATGTTAACATGAATATGGACAGTTATTTTCAGAGACAGCAAAATGAAGTCGAGAACGAACCAAATTCGGAGTATAGCATTAGCTACAGCAAATCCTTTGAGCAAGCGGGGCATAAGCTAGTTGCCGCGGTTACCCATTTGGATTATTGGGAAAATTCAGATCAGGTCTACACAGAGTTTGCCTTTCAACCTAACGGTACACCCATCCCAAACCGAAACCTCCTCCAAACCTCCATCAACGATGAGTTTGAAAGACAATGGCTTTTCCAGCTGGATTATACTAAGCCGGTTTTTAAAGAGGGGAATTTTGAGACGGGCATTCGAAGCAGCTTCCGAGATATGGAAAATGATTTCATAGTCAGTGAGCAAAATGAATCAGGAGACATGATCCCGTTACCGAATTTGGAAGATGTTTTTCTTTACGATGAAGACATTCATGCGGCCTATGCCATTTTAGGCAATAAGACCCAAAAATTAACCTATCAAGGAGGGTTACGCGCAGAGAACACCAATGTAAAAACAACCTTGGTGCTCGCCAATGACATCAATCCCCGACAATACACCAACCTATTTCCCAGTGCCCATGTCACCTATAATATCAGTCCGGACGATGCCATGCAGGTCAGCTATAGTCGGCGTATCCGGCGGCCTTTTTACGGCGACCTAAGTCCATTCGTGACATTTTCCGATGCCCGGAATTTCTGGAGCGGAAATCCTGATCTCGAACCGGAATTTACCGACGCCTATGAGGTGGGCCATATCAAATATATGGACAAAGGTTCCATTTTTTCTACCGTTTACTTCCGAAATACGCATGACAAAATAGAACGTATACGAACCGTGGATGAGGACGGTTTTTCCATGACCTTGCCTCAAAATCTACTTTCTGAAAGGGCTTATGGTGCGGAATTCACCAGCGATTACAATGCAACCGATTGGTGGAAAATGGATTTGAATTTAAACGTGTTTTTTGCACAGATAGATGGGAGCAACATAATGGAAGAGTACAAGAGGGATACCTATAGCTGGTTTGCCCGATATACGACCCGGTTTAGCTTGCCAAATACCCTGGACATACAGTTGCGTACCAATTATGAAGGAAGGCAACGGGTGGCGCAGGGAACACGGAAAGCCCTGTACTATGCGGATCTATCAGGGTCTAAGGACGTGTTTAAAGGCCGGGGTACACTGATTTTGAATATCATGGATATCTTCAATACCCGAAGAACCCGTATGATTTTCGAAGGACCGGGTTTTGTGACTGAAAGTGATTTTCTGCCTAGAAGACGGCAAATTAACCTGTCACTTAATTACCGAATCAAGCAAAGCAAGACCGCCAAGAAATCTGATATTTTGGGTGCTGAGTAAGCGTATGTCGGTTCAGAAAATGGAAAATAGTCGTTGAATTTCCGGAAGTCGAAATTGGGGGGGCATTGCAAATGGCCTAAAAAAATCTCATGCGAAAGTAAAATACTGATAAAAGGGCGAAGCGGGAACTATTGTCTAGTTCTAGACAATAAATCCGTGTTGATCAGTGCAGTCTGTGGTGAATTCATCCTCGGAAATCCATACCTAAGCGCTTCAGAGGTGTAAGAAGGTGCGGCTGTCGAATAACCGAACAACCTTCAAACGCATTTTAAAAATTCCCCTCAATTTTTGCGATTCTCCTAATACAGCATTCCAAATAACCAAAGGGGAACTCTCCGGTTGCTACCCCCTTTAATATCAAGAGCCAAATAGGCCTGGGGAATTCCCTGGATCTGATCGGTGGTTTTGGAAGCTCCGCCTACCTCAAACACATAGGCATTATCGACCAAAAAGTCGCCATACTTAGGTGCCGTCACCGAATAAACAGCACTTAGTTGATTGAGGAAAAAAGTTTCACGGACATTGCCAATATTGGCCATAGTTGGTGAAAAGAGATAAATAAAGTTAGGGTTTTGCAGGTAAATCTTTTCCGGCTTCTGAAGGTAGCTAATCCCTTTAGTGGAGGTTCTCAAGAGAAGCAGAATCTGTGCCTGATCCAATAGGTCGAGAAGTCGTAACACCGTATTTCGTGGGGTCTCCAGTTTTACAGACAATTTCTGGATGTTGGGGGTAAATGGGACGCTTTCACTCAAAACGAAGAGAAGCTTTTTCAATGTTCGTGTGGTGGTGTGCTGCAATTCTTCAAAAGGCGAAATATCTGTATCAATGACCAGTTGGATTGTTTCCAGTAATTTTTGATGATACGCAATTTTTGACTCCAAAAAGTAAGGGAAATATCCAAATTTCAGATAATCCTGAAAATCTGAATCAAAATCAAAGGTGTCCAAAAGTTCAGGTGCCAATAAGTGATGCTCGTTTAGAATCTCTTCCAAGGTAAGGGTTGGGAGGCTATCGTTTTTTTGAAAATTAAGGTATTCCCTAAAAGACAACCCATATAAGTGATAGACTGTCGCCCTTCGTGAAAGGTCTGCATTTCCCTTTGAAATATCTAGTATGGACGAACCCGTCGAGACTACCTGAATATCTTCATAATCATCATAAAGCTGCTTGAGATCCTTTGACCACCACATGTATCGGTGTACTTCATCCAGCAGGAAAACCCGATATCCCAGTTCATAGAGGGATGCCACAGATTCTACCAATCGGTTGGATTCGAAATAAAAATCGTCAAGGCTTATATATATGCCTTTCTGCTGTATACCGGAAAGATATTGTAACAGAAGCGTAGTTTTCCCTACCCCCCTATAGCCAAGAACAAGTATCAGCTTTTGCTTCCAATCAATCCGTTCATATAAGTATCTTCTTTTTTTTTCCTTGACAGACCCAGCCTTTCGCTCAGATTTTCTAATCAAATTTTCCATCGGAATAGTATTTATAAAAAGCAAATTTATAAATTAGTTTTTGTAAAAACCATTATAACTAAATAGTATTTATGAAAAGCAATAAATCATGCATTTTTTGAATATCCGGTACACAAAATTGGTGAGGCCAATTTGCAAATGGCCTTTTAAAATTTGTTTCTTAAAGAAATTACCGATAAAAAGGAGTAGTGTATACTACACCCACACAGTATACTCTATCTAACACCCAGATAATATATCCAGAATCAAGATTGATGGGTGATGTACAATTTTTTACCATTCATTCCAAAAGCACCTGCGTAAAGGTGAAACCCAGATGCTAGCACAAACACTTTTCTTTTTCATTTGGTTATACTGGTGTATGAAGTACAAAAGATCAATTGTTTGGTTTAGAAATGACTTGAGAGTGCACGATCACGAAGCGTTGGCAAAAGCCCTACAGCATGCGGATGAGGTAATACCCGTCTATTGCTATGATCCCGGAAGTTATCGAAAGACTCCTTTCAATTTAGAAAAAACCGGTTCCTTCCGGGCGAAATTTATCAATGAATCCGTACGGGACCTTAAAAATAACTTACAATCCAAAGGTGCTGATTTGGTTATCCTTAACGGCCACCCCGAAGAGGTACTGGTCGATTTTGCGGAGCAACATCAGGTTGAAGCCGTCTATTTCTCACATGAAGCAGCTAGTGAAGAACTGGCGGTAGAAAAGTCCTTGGAAAAAAATTCCTGGGCCAAAGGAATCGCTACCCATGGCTATTGGCAGGCTACCCTTTTTCACCTGGATGACCTACCCTTTCCCATTCCCCAGTTGCCGGAGGTATTTACCGCATTCCGAAAAGCCTGTGAAAAATTATCGAGAGTCAGGCCGTTGTTTTCCACACCGGACAGAATTACATATCCTTTATCCATTGAATCCGGTGGAGAAATTCCCACATTGGAAGAGCTTGGACTTGAAAATCCCGACGAAAATGAAAGATCTGTCCTGTCTTTCAAAGGTGGTGAAATGCAGGGCCTGCAACGAGTGGCTTATTACCTTTGGGAAACTGACTGTATAGCCAAATACAAACTAACACGAAACGGTTTGTTGGGGGCTGATTATTCAAGCAAATTTTCCCCCTGGCTATCGGTAGGGGCACTATCGCCTCGCTGGGTATATTCGGAAATTCGGAAGTACGAAAAGGAGGTGGAAAAAAATGATTCTACCTATTGGTTGATTTTCGAACTGATATGGAGAGACTATTTTCGATTTATCTGCAAAAAATACGGAAATAAAATCTTTCAGCTTTCCGGCATACAATCCGAAACTGTTTCCTGGAAACAGGATGAAGGTGCATTTAAGGCTTGGGCAGCAGGATTGACTGGCATCCCATTTATTGACGCCAATATGCGTGAACTGAATCAGACCGGATTTATGTCCAACCGGGGCAGACAATTGGTTGCCAGCTTTCTGACAAACGACCTGCAAATAGACTGGAGATGGGGAGCTGCCTATTTTGAAAGTAAGTTGATCGATTATGATGTGTGCAGTAATTGGGGGAATTGGATGTATGTGGCAGGCGTAGGAAACGACCCCCGCAAAGACCGCTACTTCAACATCCTCTTGCAGGCTAAAAATTACGACAAAAGGGGTGACTATGTGCGCACATGGATCCCGGAACTTTCCAAACTTACCGGATTCGATATCCACCAGCCGGAAACTCTATCGCAGAAAATTCTAAATAATAAAGGGGTGCGCTTGGGGGAACACTATCCTTTGCCTATCGTTTCTTTTGAAAATTGGAGCCAAATATAAAGCGATATTATCCTGAACCTAATTAATATACGCCCACAAACCTTCCCGGTTTTTTAAAAAAATCAACTAGTCGTTCAATTCACGGGTAAAACCTGGAAGGTTTTTCTTCTTATGTACAGAAAAGCATTGTGGATTTTAGGTGTTCACTAACGAACGTACTGTTGCACCTCCTGATGCCGGAAGCACTGCACCAAATGGTCATTTATCAGTCCAGTGGCCTGCATATGTGCATAAAGCGTGGTACTCCCAAGAAATTTAAAACCCCGTTTTTTCATATCCTTGGCGAGTATGTCGGAAATCTCAGTAGTTGCGGGAGCCTGTGATAAATCTGTCCAGTGATTTAAGATGGGCTTTCCCCCAACGAAATTCCAAATGTAGGACGTAAAAGAACCCTGCTCGGTCTGTATCTCGATGAGTTTCCGGGCATTGTTGATGGCAGCAGCTATCTTAAGCCGATTTCTGATTATTCCCTTATCCTCCAAAAGAGTTTCTACATAGCTATCCGGAAATTCTGCGACCTGCTGATAGTCAAAGTCCGCAAAAGCCTGTCTATATCCCTCACGTTTTTTCAAAATAGTAGCCCAGTTCAGTCCCGCCTGAGCACTTTCCAGTACTAAAAATTCAAAATGCTTTTCATCCGTATAAACCGGAACTCCCCACTCTTCGTCATGATATTTCCGGTAGTCCTCAAAACCCAAGCACCAAGGGCAGCGGAATTTTTCAGGTGAGGGAGATTCAGTTGGTAATGCCATGTTTATAGGTAAATTAGAGTCAGAACACAAAAATTCAATAACCAAAATCGGTTTTTTTTCCCAATAAAAAAAGCCCGACCGAATTGGCCGGGCTTAAAATAAGTAGTATAAAGGCATTCACATTAATTCCCAACCAAAAATACCGCATTGGCCATAACAAGCTTTCCACTTTCCCAAAAGCTTCGGAACATGGGGTTATCTACCAAGTAGACAACCTGACCACGGCCAATGTTTTCCACGCCAAATACCAGGGATTTTTCAAATTGAGGTTTTATTTTGTATCCGATAAATCCTGCCCTATGCCTGTCCAAGGAGGGAATATGCCCTACATTTACTCCCTTGGCTAGATAGCCATATCTGTTCGAATTATTTTTTAAGGTATAAAAACGATCACCAATGCCATATCCCAAGGGATGCGTCTGATCGATCGTTGCTTCCATCACCGCTCCGACCACAGAGCCGGAAATGTCATTGCGCTCCCGCTCCAAATAAGGAAGGATCAATTGCTGCTCCATGGCATCGGCCTCTGCCTGTTGCAAACTGTCTTTTTCATCCGGATTTCCATATTTTGCTAAAGAAAATCCTTCCGTCTCTACAAATATTTCCACGGCGTTTTCTACCGCGATCAATTTCCCCCCTTTTTTTACCCAGTCAATCAGATTCGTATTACCAGCATCCGTCGATTTGCCATAAGATCCGGATGGCATAATAATAACATCATATTTTCCCAAATCAAATGAGGCTAAGTTGTCTTTTTCCAATATTGACACTGGGTAGCTTAACTCCTGCTCCAGGAAATGCCAGATTTCCCCAAAATTCAACGAAGAAGTTCCTGCCCCTCCAATCAGAGCTATCTTTGGAGTTTTAACAGCACGCACAAAGTCGGATCCCAAATCCTTTCCTTCGTCCACATATCCAGTGGTTGTTTTACCTAGAGATATTTCAAATTTGTTAGCAAGATCCGTTACTTTTTGATGGAAATCAGCCACATATTTATTTCCCGCTCGGGTGATAACCAAAGAACCTCCAGGATAGCTTTGATCACCGAAATTAAAAGGTAAAGCAGCACTTCGCACCCGTATTTTTTCCTGCATCAGGGCAGTAAGAAAAGCCACATGCTTTGTAGCATTCCAAGGTGCAATATAGGCTAAGACATTTGGGTCAGCAGTATTCATTTCAAAAGCCGCTTTTTCGAAATTTCCAGCGGCATTAACTCTTGTCTCTACGGCAAAAGCTTCTAAATTGTATGCATAGGGCAAGGCCCAAGTGGTAATATCATACGTAAGGCTGTCATTCAACACAGGCTCCGGCTCAAAGAGCACTTGGGTCAGCACAGATTTTGGCTGATAGGCATTGATAACTATGTCGTTTTCACTAACCGAAAATCTTCCAGTCGTACCTGTCAAGTAGTTAAATCCAGTTAAACCTGTATTGCTTCCACCTCTTCCATAGCGGATGCCATTTTTATCCAACAGTTCGAGCAACTTGGCAACCTTATCCGGAGCGTTTGTTCCCTTGATGACAAAGCTCTTGTATTTTGCTTTGGGGTTGGAGCTGCTTTCCGCAAAATAGTTTGCAAACTCCTCCACGACACGTTGTCCATGCTGGGAAGTCACTTCTATGGCTGACAATGCCGTGGTATGGTGGTGAAGGATGCGGTCGGTGAGCGTCACGGTATCCCCCTCAGCATTCAGCATGCCGAGCCCGGCTCTACCGGATCCACCCTGCTCTATGGTCATCCCAATGGCTCCGTTGTACATGGGATACGTATCTCCATAGCTCGGATAAAGCAGGTCAAAGCGCTCTTTGGTATAATAAAACCAGTCTTCCTGATCGAAGTATTTGGCTGTATTCCTTCCGAATAGTTCCTGATATTCTTTCTGAAAACTAGATAGTTGCTCGTGAAGTGGTTCCGCGGCCGGGGCAAAAAAGTAGGGCTCATCAATACCCATTTCATGAAAATCAACATGCACCTGAGGCAACCAACGGTTGTAAAGGGCTACCCGTTCTTGGGATTCCTTTTGCGTCTGCCAGGCCCAGTCCCTATTTAAGTCAAAAAGGTAATGGTTGGGTCTTCCTCCAGGCCAGGGCTCCCGGTGCTCTACCGATTGCGGGTCGGGCTGAAGGATGGCGTTGCCTTTTTGGTTGTACCAGTTGACATACCGTTCCTGTCCATCGGGATTCAGGCAGGGGTCCATAATAACCAAGGAATTTTCCAGCCAGGCTTTGGTCTTGGGTTCATTTGGATCTACCAAGGCATATAAGGTCATCATGGCTGCCTCCGAGGACACAGCTTCATTTCCATGTACATTGTAGCTCAACCAAGTTATCGGGAGTTGAGTCTCTGGGTTACCTGCAATGAGTCCAGCCCGTTTGAGGTTATCAGCCCGTAAAGTTTCCAGTTTGTCAATGTTGTCTTTGGCGGATACAAAGGCCACGAGCAAGGGCCTAAATTCAGAAGTTTGCCCGTAATATTCTAAAACGACATTGTCATTGGTAGCAGCGATATGTTCATAATAGGCTATCACCTTGTGATGGGGCGTAAATCGTTGACCCATCTCATATCCCAAAAATTCAGCAGGGCTTCTGGTCTGGCTAAATCCTTGGCCAATAATAAAAAGACTGAAAAACAGTAAATAGGTTTGCTTCATGCTATATGGTAAATGGAAACTGAATAGGAAATAGTAATGATAGGGAAGGTCGAAAACTACATGTTTTTTATCACTTCACTTTTTGGGAGAGAAATGCTCCACATTCCCCGCAGGTCACCGACCTTAAAACCTGTCGCTTGATCATCAGGATAGAGGGCTTCAATTTTTTTCTGGGTATCTTCGGTGATTTCCGCACCAGGTTCTCCATGGCAGTTCAGGCACATCCCATTTGGTATGGCAATGGCTTTAGTAAATAACAAGGTTTCACCTTCGTTTATTTTTTGAATATTTGGTTTGTTCTCAATGCCATTTTCCACATTGTAGGCATATGCCTCAAGTATGTTTTTCTCCACATCGCTTGGACTATTAGATGGGTTTCTGTTTTTTAACGAAACGCGCTTTACAGTCACGTTATGCTTTTTGCCAACCTCATGCGTTATTGGCAAGGCCTCAGTATGGCAAAACTCCACGGCTCCTCCTATTCCCTGATCGGCGATGGCTTTCTGCAAGGTACTAATCAAAGCCTGCTGGGCCTCAGTGCTAATTTCATCTCCCCACTTCATGGCATAGGAGATCATATCCGCCTCATTGACTTTCTTTACTTCACTAAGTTTCTTGATTTCGTCAATGACGTCCTTATTCACTTTCTTTTCGCTCTCACATGCAACGAGCAGGGAGAGCAAAAATAAAACGGGCAATATACGGTTAACTTTCATTTTGAAGGGATTTTGGAAGTAAAGATAAGGAATCATTCCGTTCTATTAATTGGGATTCTGGTTGAATATGGTTTTTCCACTCCAATAAAACCCTAATCTGAAGACAAAGGTTGATTCTTCGAACAGACATTTCAAAAAACAATGCTCCAAATCACATATTTTCTTAATTTTGCAGGCCAAAGACAGAATATATGCTGGACAAGTTAGAAGCCATAAAGGAGAGATTTGAGGAAGTAGGTCAACTCATCATTCAGCCGGACGCGATGTCCGATATGAGTAAGTATACCAAACTTTCCAAAGAATATAAAGATCTGGAAAAAGTGGTGGAGGCATACAACGCCTACAAAAATGTCATGGACAATATTCAAAGTACCAAATCGATTTTGGAAAAAGAAAAAGACCCTGATTTCAGGGAAATGGCCAAAATTGAGTTGGATGAACTGAAGGAGAAGCAGGAGACCATGGAAGAAGACCTCCGGACCATGCTGATCCCCAAAGATCCCAATGATTCAAAAGACTGTATCCTTGAGATCCGAGGCGGCACGGGAGGAGACGAAGCAGCCATTTTTGCAGGTGATCTTTTTCGGATGTATGAGCGGTTTTGTGAAAAGCAAAACCTTAAACTCACTGTCCTTGACCTGACTTTTGGCTCCTCAGGAGGATACAAGGAAATTATTAGCTCCGTTTCCGGTACGGATGCTTATGGGATGCTGAAATACGAATCGGGAGTGCACCGAGTTCAGCGTGTGCCAGCCACTGAAACACAAGGTAGGGTACATACCTCTGCAGCCACGGTTGCCGTCTTGCCTGAAATGGAGGAAGTGGATGTACAGATTGACATGAATGAAGTACGCAAAGATACGTATTGTTCTTCGGGTCCAGGAGGCCAGTCAGTCAATACCACCTACTCTGCCGTCCGATTGACCCACGAACCTACCGGATTGGTCGTTACTTGTCAGGATCAAAAATCCCAGATCAAAAATTTCGAAAAAGCGCTTAAAGTGCTCCGAAGCCGGATTTATGAAATCGAATTGGCCAAACACAATGAAAACGTAGGAGCTCAGCGAAGGTCTATGGTCGGAAGTGGAGATCGCTCTGATAAGATCCGAACTTACAATTATCCGCAAAGCCGGGTAACTGACCACCGGATCAACCGGACTGTTTATAACCTTCCCGAAGTAATGGAAGGAAATATCGAAGAGTTTATCCAAGCCTTGCGTTTTGCCGAAAATGCGGAAAAAATGCAGGCCGGCGGCATGGAAGATTAGGCTACTTCTTTCTTTAAATAAGCCGAATAACTATTTCCAATATTCTTACTTCATGCATTCATGATTTCAGTAGATTCTATTTCCGTCATTCACGGGGGAAAACCACTTTTTAGTGAGGTTTCCTTTTCTATTAACGAGACAGATAAAATAGCCCTTATGGGTAAAAACGGTGCGGGCAAGTCCACCATGCTTAAAATCATTGCCGGATTGTCCAAACCTTCAAAGGGCGGGGTATCTGCACCAAAGGATGCGGTCATTGCCTACCTCCCCCAACATTTGCTTACAGCCGATGATTGCTCGGTGATGGAAGAAACCTCCAAAGCCTTTGCCTCCTACCTGGGGATGCAAAAAGAAATTGAAGCTCTAAACGAGGAACTGACTGTCCGAACGGACTATGATTCAGAAGGATATTACAAGATCATTGAACGGGTATCAGAACTCAGTGAAAAATTCTATGCGATAGAAGAAGTCAACTATGAAGCTGAAGTGGAGAAGGTACTGTTGGGCCTTGGTTTTGAGCGTAAAGATTTTACCCGGCCCACTTCGGAGTTCTCCGGAGGATGGAGAATGCGAATCGAGCTGGCCAAAATTCTATTGCAAAAGCCAGATCTTATCTTGTTGGATGAGCCGACCAACCACCTGGATATTGAGTCTATTCAATGGCTGGAGGAGTTTTTGACCCAAAAAGCCAAAGCGGTAGTTGTAATTTCCCACGACAGGGCTTTTGTTGACAATATTACCACAAGGACCATTGAGGTAACCATGGGCCGTATATATGACTATAAAGCCAAATACAGCCATTATCTGGAACTTCGGAAGGAGCGCCGTGAACAACAGCAAAAACAATACGACGATCAGCAACGGATAATTGCTGACAACATGCAATTTATAGAGCGGTTTAAAGGCACCTATTCCAAAACCCTGCAGGTGCAGTCTAGGGTAAAGATGCTGGAAAAACTGGATATCGTGGAAGTGGATGAGGTGGACAATTCTGCCTTACGGCTTCGTTTCCCACCCGCCCCCCGTTCCGGGAAGTATCCCGTAACCGTGGAGGAACTAACCAAAACCTATGGTGATCATGTAGTATTCAAAAACGCCTCCATGACTATAGAGCGGGGTCAGAAGATTGCTTTTGTGGGTAAAAACGGGGAAGGAAAATCCACCATGGTAAAAGCCATAATGGGAGAAATTGATTACCAGGGCAAATGCGAACTGGCCCACAATACCCATATCGGCTATTTTGCGCAAAATCAGGCGTCGCTCTTGGACGAAAGTATGACCATTTTTGATACCATCGACCAGCTTGCGGTTGGGGAAATACGGACTAAAATCAAGGATTTGCTGGGTGCGTTTATGTTTGGCGGAGAGGAATCTGCCAAAAAGGTAAAGGTACTTTCCGGTGGGGAAAAGACCCGATTGGCACTGATCAAACTCCTTCTGGAACCTGTCAACCTGCTCATTCTCGATGAGCCTACCAATCACCTGGACATGAAAACCAAAGACATTATCAAAGATGCATTAAAAGCATTTGACGGTACCTTGATCTTAGTTTCCCATGATAGGGACTTTTTGGATGGGTTGGTGACAAAAGTGTTTGAGTTTGGAAATAAGCGGGTAAAGGAGCATTTCGAAGACATCAACGGCTTTCTCCGGGACAAAAAACTGGAAAACCTCAAGGAGGTAGAGCGGAAGTAGGGAAGGTTAGGTACGCGATTGTCAAACATTTTAAAAAGTAATTATTTCCTGGAAAAAACCTTCGTGGTCTGGAAGACCTCAAAGGTTTATCTCTCTCACTGGGTGTAGTACCACTACACACGTATTTAATTTATACCATGGCCCAATATCGGCCGTCCCGATGGAACTTTGCAAATAAAATTCTTCCTTTTTTCCCCCGGTTGAAACCGGGGGCTGTTATATCGGCCGTGCCTAACGGCACTTTGAACCAACCAATATCCAACCTGCCTGGCCTGTATGCAGGTATCTAATTACATCATCCCCACTATTCCGGCCGCAAGGCCATTTTTCAATATCAACTAGTATCCAGTATCTAATTTCATTTTAATATTTCGGCCGTAGGCCATATTTCAACTATATATCCACCATATATCTAATATATACTAATATCCAATATCCATTAGTATCCATCAATATCATTTAAAGAGATATCTCCCCACTCTTCCTATTATTCTCCTTATTAAAATCCTTAGTATTGATTATCAAATTGTACTTCAAAACCTTCTTTTTCTGATTTGGGTCAAACTTATGCTCTGAGGTATATAGGATCGATTTTCCAGGTTCAAGCGGTCCAGTTACTCGCTCAAAACTTATCATTTTACCATTTACCTTAAAATATACCTGATAACTTCCCGATGGGGCAGTTTCACTTCCTACGTTGGTAACGAGATACGAAAAATACCTGTCACCGGAATCCGTGGTATGGCATACTACCTCTGTGGCTTCCAAATCATAAGAAACTGCTTGCAAATGAAGGACGGGTGAGGCAGAAAAAAAGGAAATCCAGACAATGAAAATAAGGTTAGAAAGGTTCATAACGGGCTGTTGTTTGTATAAAAGTATCGATTTGGTCAGAAATAATTCTTATAAATCTAAATTTACTGGTAAAAATAAAAAAAAGCCCGTAATCCAAGGACACGGGCTCTAATTATTTTAATTAATATGATGATTTAATTCCCTGGCTGGGCAGGAGGAGTGACCCCAAGCTTCGCCAATACCAAGTTGGTAAAGGGATCATCGTCTTTGGTATAAAGTAAGATGGGTCCAGCTTGTCCTGCAGATTCAGAAAGAATATGCGTGTAATTGTTTTCCGCAGCTACTGCATTGATAGCGTTGTACACCTTAGTTTGAACTGGTTCCAACAGTTCCTGCAATTTTCTGGAATAAGATGCCTGAACGTCCTGCTGGAATTTTTGAATTTCCTGCTGCATCTGGGTTAACTCCTGTTCTTTTGTGCCTCTCGCTTCCTCAGTCATGGTATTCATGGACTGCTGATACGTTTGTACTTGGCGCTGAAAAGCCTGAGTTTTTGTTTGAATTTGTTGATCCAATTGCGCACCGTAATCGGTTACATCCGCATCTATCTGCTCCATCTCTGGCATCAGGCTCATGATGTACTCTACATTGGTGTACCCAATTTTCAGCTCCTGTGCGGTAGCTACAAATCCAAAGCAAAGCACTGCAATTGCTGATAGGATGATTTTTGCTTTCATAGTGTTAATTTTTGTTAATTTTAATTGTTTTCTTCTAATCCTAGTTCTTCCAAGACAAAATCAGAGTAATCGTGTCTCGGATCTGTATAAATTATGGCAGTTGGTCCTGACGCTTTGTCAAACAATATCGCTATAGCATTCCGCTTACTTACCCGGTCTATCGCATCATATATCTTAGATTGTAGGGGCTGCATTAGCTCTGATTGTTTTTGCCAAAACTGTCCATTTGGGCCAAAAACCCTGTTTTGAAAAGCTCTGGCCGCATTCTCTTTTTCTTTTATGACCGCCATACGCTCTTCGTACATTTCCTCCGTCAGCAAAACTTCTTCTGCTTTTAAGGCATTATACAGTTCTTTTATCTCACTGTCCAAATTTTGTGCCTCTTTTTTCCATTCATTACCCAACGTCTCTACTTCACCTTGCACCATCTTATAGTCTGGGTGTTTGTTGAGGATATATTCGGTATCCACATAGCCGATTTTCTGTGCCTGGGTGAGGGCAGGAAAAAGGAACAGCAAAAGTAGCAAATTCAACCATCTTTCCATAATTATCTAAATTGTTGCCCTATAGTAAAGTGGAACATTCCTCCACTTGGACCCGGGTTGGGATTTTGCAAGGAGGGAACTTCGTCAAATCCATAACCCCAATCAATACCCAATAACCCGAAGGCCGGCATAAATATCCGAGCACCAAAGCCCGCTGACTTTTTGAGGTCATACGGATTATATTCAGCATAGTTGCCCCAGTTGTTGCCTGCCTCTGCAAATCCTAAGAGGAATATAGTCGCAGAAGGGTTAGGTGATACTAGGAATCGTACTTCCATCACATGCTTGTTGTACACAACTCCACCATAAGGCACGGGGGCATTGGCCTGTCCTCTAAAGTCTCTGCCTGGCGTGATTGATTGATTTTCATATCCTCTCAGACCGATAATCTCCTGACCCAAGGCAAAGTTCATCATGTTCATTCCATCCCCACCAAGCACAAAGCGTTCCAAAGGAATAATGCCTATACGGTCGCCATACGAACCTACAAAACCTAAGTGAGTACGTGCACTTAAGACCAACTTATTTGACCCAAATAGCGGCGTATAAAGAGAGGCATCAAACATCCATTTGTGGTATTCCAACCACTGGTATTTCTGCTCGTCCGGAGATTCCCGGTTGATGTTTTTATTCATTGACGTGTAGGGCGGCGTTACACTGGCACTTAAGATAATGTTTGAGCCAAACCGCGGATAGATCGGGTTGTCAATATTGTTTCTGGCAATGGTCGTGTTTAGCGCAATGCTGCGCGCAACTCCAGTATTATAACTCAATCCGAAGAAGTTACCGTACTCGTCAAAATCATACACCTGAAACTGCAGGGAATTGCTGACTTGGAAATAATCGTCCGGCCAGGTTACCCGCTTGGCCAACCCCAAGGTGGCTCCGGTAATCTTGAATGACCCCAACTCATTGCCAATGTTGTTTCTATTGAAGAAATCAATCTGACGCTGAATGGAGTGGTTCAAACTTAAGCTAAGTGCATTAGGCTTACGACCTCCAAACCAAGGCTCAGTGAAGGAAACACTATAGTTCTGGAAACTACGTCCATTGGCTTGAACCCGAAGGGAAACTTTCTGCCCGTCACCGACCGGAAGCGGCCGCCACTTCGAGAAGTCCTTGATGTTTTTGATCGAGAAATTGTTGAAGGTAAGACCTACCGTTCCAACGAAACCGAATAGACCTCCCCATCCACCCGACAATTCTATCTGGTCATTAGGCCTTTCTTCGAGTTTGAAGACGATATCCACCGTAGCTTCTTCGAAGTTAGGCCGCATGTCTGGCTCTATATTTTCCGGGTCAAAATATCCAATTTGGGAAAGTTCCCGGATAGTTCGGACCAACGCACTACGGTTAAATTTCTGGCCTGGTAGAATCCGGATTTCCCGCATCACGACGTGGTCACTGGTACGTTCATTCCCCTCGATGGAGACACTGTTAACGGTCACTTGGGGTCCTTCGAATATCCGAAGCTCAATATCTATGGAATCTGCCTCCACATTCACTTCCACGGGGTCGATGGTAAAGAAAAGATAACCATCATCCTGATAGAGAGAACTGACGTCGTCTCCCCGTTGCGGGTCATAATTCAAGCGTTTGTCAAGCCGCTCCTTATTATACACATCCCCTTTGAAGATGCCCAATTTGGCCTGCAAGGCGGCACTCTCATAAATATAATTCCCTGAAAAGGTAATGTTCCGGTAATAATACTGCTTGCCCTCTTCTATATGTATATCGATGTTGATCCGGTCTTTGTCAAAGTTGTAAATAGAATCACTGACGATTTCCGCATCCCGATATCCCCTACTGTTATAGAAGGCGACTACCTTGTTCTTGTCATCCCGGTAGTCTGACCTGACAAATTTGGATCCGTTGAAGAAGTTAAGTTTGAAGTTTTTGTTGATGTATGTTTCTACTTCCTCAAGTGAAACTGGATTTCTGTATACGATGGCCTCTTTGGCTGTTTTAGGGGTTGTGTTCAGTAATCGGGACACCAAGTCCTTAAAAATATAAAGCCGCGCATGTTCTTTAGTTCCTTTCAGCTTTTTCTTGATTTTGCCGTCAGCGATGTTTTCATTTCCATCAATTTTTATTTCATTAATTCGGACTTTGCTATCCCTGACCACATCAAATCGAAGCTTTACGCTATTTGGAAGAGTAGTATCCCGCTCTTGCGTCACTTTTACTTGGGCATTTAGATGGCCCTTATCAACAAAATAATCTTTAATCTTTCGTTGTGCGTTGTTGAGCACATCGTCCCGAACTACCCGTCCGCGAATCTCAACCTTGTCTTTTAGTTCTCCCTCTTGAGTTTTGTTAACCCCTGTAAACTCCACGCGACTGAATCGTGGCCTTTCCGTGAGGTCCAACAACAAATAAATATCGTCTCCTTCGATTTTTGTAACCAATATTTTGACATCTCCAATAATCCCCTGTTTCCAAAGCTTTTTTAGGGCAGTGGAGATGACGTCCCCGGGCACGGAGATTTCGTCATCCACCCGTAGTCCTGCTAAGGAAATAATGGCGGTCTCATCGAGTGTACTCAGGCCAACGGCTTGGATTTCTGCAATGCGGAATTTCTTTGGTTTGGAATAATCCAAATCAATGATGTTGACCGGCTTTTGGCTGGAATACCGACTTTGACCCAAACGAATCTGGGCCTCGGCGACTCCTGCCAATAGCAACAAACATGCAACAAGTAAATTCTTTTTCATCAACATTATGATTTAATCTGTGCTCCTGTTTTACCAAAACGCCTCTCGCGCTTTTGGTAAGCTAGGATTGCTTCGTGTAAATGCTCTTTGCGGAAGTCAGGCCACAATACCTCTGTAAAATACAGCTCGGTATAAGCCAACTGCCAGAGCATGAAATTGCTGATTCGCAATTCACCACTGGTTCGTATTAGCAACTCCGGATCAGGAATATCCGCGGTATTTAAATGGGACGAAATCACCTCCTGATCTATTGCTGATTCTGGAAGCTCTCCAGAGATTACTTTTTTGACAATTTGCCTGACCGACGAAAGTATTTCCCACCTTCCACTGTAACTCAATGCTAAAACAACGGTTAATCCCGTGTTGTTTTTCGTGGTTTCAATACCGCCTTCCAAATGTTGCTGGCATTTGCCAGGTAAGGTGGCAATGTCTCCGATAGTCGTCAACCGTATATTATTTTTCATCATGGTTGGTACTTCATCCACGATGGCCTGTACCAATATTTCCATCAATGCGTCCACCTCATCTTGGGGACGGGACCAATTTTCCGTGGAAAAGGCATACAGGGTAATATATCCCACGCCCAATTCCGCACATCCTTCGATGGCCTCTCTCACTGCTGTGATCGCGTTTTTATGTCCAAAAACCCTCATGGCACCTTTCTTTTGTGCCCATCGGCCGTTTCCGTCCATGATAACCGCTATGTGGTGGGGAATATTAGTCTTGTCAATTATGTCCTTCATGGGCAAATTACTCGGAACTTTATTTTTTTAAGGTACAAAAATGACACTTCTTTTTGAAAGTTCTACCTTAATGGCTAATTAATAATCGTTAAAGCTAGTTAAAGCATTTTACTTGGTGGAAGGAATAACTAATTGTAACGCCTAAAAAGTAATACCAGTCTCTGTCAGAGTTGTTTCCGAAATTGAGGCCGTTAGGATTTACTACCTGACTTCCGGTTGCGGGATCTGTCATGAATCGGGGGTAATAAATTCCTTCGTTACCAATTTTATCCAGTGCGTCAGAAAAGGTAGCCCTTGCTCCCCCTTCCAAAGACACAAATACCCTATCCTTGAGCTTATATTTAACGCCTAAGCCAAAGGGTATTACTGGACCGCCCATACGGTAGCTTTCATCAGTGGGATCCCCTTGATGGCCACGGCCATTCGCCATAAATACACCATATCCCAACCCGAAGAATCCAAAGGGTGAAAATCTTGTCGTTGACTGATAGGCCAGGTAGTCGAGAAAGTGGAACTCCATAATAGCGGACACTTCGAAAAGGGTACCTTGGAAGTGCGCATTGCGCGCCAAGGCGACTGGGTCAATCGGAGAGATGCTGTCGGCTGCGTTTAGCCGGGCTATGGAAATTCCTCCCCGTAAACTCCATGCATTGTCAAAATTTCGTCTGCCAAATAACGTACCTTGAATACCTACCTGGGAAGGTTCAATCCTTCGGATTATATCGCCTGTATAGGTTGCGCCTCCGAGTCCCAGGCCTACTTCATATTGTTGGCCTTGTGCATCATGGTTTACCAGCCAGGTAGCTGTGATACAAATGATTACAATGCGTACGATTCGAAGTGTTGGTGTATCCAAGTCCATGCAATTTATAAAGTCCCTAACGAATAAAAAACCCGATAAGGTATCTGGCGGGTTAAATTTTGTTAAAACTAGTTTCTCATGTCAAAGCCCCAGTTCAATTTTTGCCTCAGCGTATCGAAGAAGCTGTAGTCGTAGCATTTGACAAGTTTAGTGACAAAAGTTTCTTTTTTGATTTTTAATTCCACAGATGCGTCAATAGGTGTAGACCGTGAATCTAAAGATACCAGAAATTTTTGGCTTCGGCCTTCGATTTTAAAAGAGATTTCACTCTCATCTGATACGACCATAGGCCTTACGTTGAGATTATGGGGACTTACGGGGGTGATGACAAAGTTTTTGGCCAATGGAGAGATTAGCGGTCCTCCACAGCTAAGTGAATAGCCGGTGGATCCTGTAGGAGTGGATATAATTAATCCATCCGCCCAATAGCTGTTTAAATATTCTCCGTCAATATAGGTATGTACGGTGATCATCGAAGAAGTATCCCGCTTATGAATAGTAAATTCGTTTAATCCAAAATTGATCCCTCCAAAAAGCGAGGGCTCAGATTCCAGTCTTACCAAACTGCGGTCTTCCAGACTGTACTTTTTATCAATCAGAACCTGAACGGCATGGGCGATGTCGTCTTTGGCGATGGTGGCCAGAAAGCCCATCCGGCCGGTATTGATTCCCAAAATAGGCGTCTCATAGGCACCTACATAGCAGACCGCGTCAAGCAACGTGCCATCTCCTCCTACAGAAATGACGAAATCCATGTCCTGTAATTCTTCCCGGTTACCAAGCACCCGGGTGTTCTTGGCATCCAAACCCAATTTGTGGAAAGTACGGTGAAAAGCGTGTGTTACGAAGGTCTCAAACCCTTCCTGATCAAGAAGGTTAATGAGATGCTGTATATAGGGTTTAAATTCAGGTTCAAAATTTAACCCGTGTAAGGTTATTTTCATCCAAGCTTAAATATCCAAAAAACGCAGCAGATTGCCGATTCGGTCCTGATCGCTGCTTATACTCAATTCTTCCTGATACTGATCGATAACCTTATAGCCAAAACGTTCCAAAGTCGCCTTTATGTGCCTAAGCTCTGTTTGATCCAGTTTGAGTGTAACTTTTATTTTGCTGTCATCCAGCGGATCTCCCGAAATAAAACTGCTGAGAATTTTGGCATTCTCTGACTCGATGATTCGGGCAATATCATACAGACTGTAGTCTGTCATAAACATGGAAAGAATCAACACCCCTCCTTGGGATTGAATGGAAATGGAGTCAGTAAATGCTGTAATTGCATCTTCTACAGTCACAACACCTTGGTAAACCATATCCCTGTCGATCACGGCCACCATCCCATTCTGGTTTTCGGATGAAACGCGAAGCACTTCATAGATATGCCTGTCCATATAGACAAAATTGGCGGAGGCGATCAGGTCCATTGATTCTAGCGTCAAGTTGGGATCATTTACCTCGTAGATCATCTCATCAGTAATCAATCCCATAAAATGGCCTTCATGGACGACAGGCAGGACATCCGTCCTGATTTCCTCCATCCACGCCAGAGCCTTCCCCACCTTGTCTGTAATTTTAAGGGGAGGAATTAGGTTGTTGACAAATTCGTATGCCTGCATATTCCGTTAAAGTTATTAAAATGTATTTAAAAACAAAACGTTGAGACGCTGCGCAATGTTCAATGTTGCGAAAAATAAGACTAAATAAAGAATTTTGAAGCAAAAATTGTCGCGGACAAAGGTTTTATAGACTGCGAACAGACAAAACCCAATCTGCTATCAGATCCAACCCATATGCTGTAAGGTGGGCTTCGGGGTGAAACTGAACACCGATAATGGGAAGGCTGCGGTGCGAAACCCCCATAATTTCACCCTTTTCACCGACAAGGATGGTTTCCAACGTTTCCGGCAAGTTAGTAAGCTCAAGGGAATGGTACCGGGTTACTTGGAATGTTTTAGGTAGGTTTGCAAAAAGAGGATGTTCTCCGATTTGGGTTACCATGGATACTTTTCCGTGCATAGGCCGGCGACTTTTTACCAAATCAGCACCAAAGTACTGCCCAATGGCTTGATGTCCCAAGCATACGCCTAGAATAGGCAACTTATCCGCATAATAGGCTAATATTTCCATCAGGTTACCCGCCTTTGCCGGAGTCTCCGGGCCGGGAGAAATAACAAGTGCTTGATAATTTCCCCCCTTTAACTCCTCAACACTGACATCGTTTCGGACGATTCGTAGTTCCACACCCGTGCGAAGAAAATAATCAGCCAAAATATGGGAAAACGAATCGAAATTGTCAATTAATAGAATCACCTGTACCGGAATTTACCAATGATCTAATTGTTGCGATTGTATTTTCGATAATGGGCGTGTATTGGTCCAAAAAAGCCACTAAAGTGGGAGCAATAGGAATCAAAAGCGGATATAGGACGGAACCCTCTGTTAATCTTTCGGGAAAATGAAATTCAAAGGAATTGGCTACCCAAAGAAGCAGCGAGATCATTATACACCACTTGGCAATCCCGAGAACCGCTCCTGCAAAACTGTCAAAAACCCCTAGGATGGTAAGATGAAGTGCTTGTTTCACCAAGTACGCCAAGATTCGGATG
Organism: Lunatimonas sp.; assembly: GCA_035460985.1. Lineage (GTDB taxonomy): Bacteria > Bacteroidota > Bacteroidia > Cytophagales > Cyclobacteriaceae > Lunatibacter. The sequence goes on along the minus strand of DATHWC010000114.1, from coordinate 4,788 downwards.
GAAATTGTTACGATGAGAAAAATAAGGATAAAGGCAACAAACGGCAGCATAAAAGTAAGGCTCTCCACCTGTTCAGCCAGTAGGGCTGCTCCCCAGTGCATAAAACGGAAAGCAAAGAAAATACCTATAAAAAAAGCCACGATAGACAACAGACCTATGAACAGTCCTTGCTTATAGCCGCTGAACCCGCCTATGGCCAGCATAATCAGAAGAATGATGTCTATCGGGCTCAATGAACTAGGCCAGTAGGGCTTTAACTTTCTCAGAAATAAGTTTTCCGTCCGCCTTTCCGGCAAGTTGCTTGGAGGCTACTCCCATTACTTTTCCCATGTCCTTAGGGCCTTCAGCACCCACTTGGGCAATAATTTCATTCAGGGCTGCTTCCAATTCCGCCTCAGAGAGTTGCTTTGGAAGGTATTCTTGTATCACCTCCAGCTCACTAAGCTCCAAGTCCGCCAAGTCCTTGCGGTTTTGTTGTTGGAAAATGTCGGCGGAGTCCTTACGCTGTTTGGCAGCTTTGGTCAATATCTTGATTTCCTCCTCTTCTGACAAACCTTTATCTCCACCAGTCTTGGTTTCTTCCAGCAGGATCAATGATTTGATGGCACGCAGTGCCCGCAATCTATCCTTATCTTTGGCCAGCATGGCTTTTTTGATTTCTCCCTCAATTGTTAATTTCAGACTCATAATGGTATGGGTTCGGTTATAAAATGGATTTTAGCAGTGTTATCCAATGAATATTTTTAAACGTTACTTCTATTTCATGGGTTTCCAAACCAAATTTTGAAAGGTTCGGTTTATCTTTGGAGAAGCATAGTCATGCAAAATTAAAGGTTAATTACAAATATGACGAAGTTAAGTGTAAATATTAATAAGATTGCCACCCTGAGAAATGCCCGGGGAGGTAACAATCCGGATGTGGTGCGCGTTGCCAAGGATGCGGAACGGTTCGGCGCGCAGGGAATCACTGTTCACCCCAGACCCGATGAGCGGCATATTCGGTACGATGATGTCATGAAACTGAAGGATACGGTTACCACTGAATTTAATATTGAAGGCTATCCGGACAAACGGTATATGGAACTTATTCGTCTGGCGAAGCCCGCACAGGCGACATTGGTGCCCGATCCTCCGGAGGCGATCACTTCCAATACAGGCTGGAATACAATCAGCCATCGCGACATGCTGACGGATATCATTGCTGAGCTGCATGAGTATGGCGTTCGAACATCCATATTTATCAATCCAGAGACAAAATATTTTGAACCAGCAAAGTTAACCGGTACTGATCGGGTGGAATTGTACACTGAACCCTATGCGAGCATGTTCCCGTCAGACCCTGAAAGGGCGGTCAAACCTTATGTGGAAGTATCGGAGTTGGCACGTGAATTGGGACTGGGCCTCAATGCGGGACATGACCTGGACCTTCACAATTTGGCATTTCTAAAGCGAAATATTCCTTGGATGGATGAAGTCTCCATTGGTCATGCACTTATCTGCGATGCGCTTTATTACGGCTTGGAAAATACCATACAGATGTATAGAAGGCAGTTGGAACTCTAAATCCGACCATTTTATCCTAAATAATTCCCACTTTATGAGATCGAACATGACGAAAATCCTCATACAGAGGGACAATTATCATGGCGAAATTCTATAGCTTGCCCCAACTCATCGGGGTGAACTCTAGAAACAATAAACATATGAAATTGAGCATGACGCAAGCGACCCACGGAGGGAAGATTACCATAGCGAGATTCCATAGCTTGCCCCGACTCATCGGGGTGACCTTTAAAAAACAATTATAAACACATGAAATCGAGCATGACGAAAATCCTCATATAGAGGGACGATTATCATGGCGAGATTCCATCTGACCATTGAAAAACAAAAAATAAACAGATGAAATCGAGCATGACGAAAATCCTCATATAGAGGGACGATTATCATGGCGAGATTCCATTTAGCCTTTGAAAAGTAAATTATAGACAAATGAAACTGAATGTAAGAAAAACCGGTACCGGCTCCCCCCTGATCATCCTGCATGGTCTCTTTGGGTCTGCCGACAACTGGATGAGTATCGCCAAAGAACTGAGCGAATCGTATACATTGTATTTGGTAGACCAGCGAAATCACGGGGATTCGGAACATTCGGATGAGTGGAACTATCAGGTAATGGCCGAAGACATTGTGGAGTTGATGGATGAGGAAGGTTTGGAAAAAGCCTTTGTAATGGGTCATTCTATGGGTGGCAAAACGGCGATGTTTTTGGCGTTGATGCATCCTGATCGGGTGGAAAAACTGATCGTTGCGGATATTGCACCAAGGTATTACCCGGTGCATCATGAGAAAATTCTGGAAGGACTTAATTCCATCGATTTGGAAACAATAAAATCCAGAAAGGAGGCCGATGACAAACTGGCTGAGCATATCGATGAGGTTGGTATTCGGCAATTTCTGCTAAAAAGCCTGACGCGTAAAGACAGCAAGTTTGCTTGGAAGGTTAATCTCCCCGTTATTACCGAAAAAATAGAAATTGTGGGCGAAGGAATAGATGTTGACGGTAGCTTTGATAAGCCCACCTTGTTTATGGGAGGTGCCAATTCGAAGTATATTCAGGAAAAAGACCGGGAGGACATGGACCGGTTTTTTCCCAACAATCATCTGATCTATATCAAGGATGCGGGGCATTGGCTGCATGCCGAGCAGCCGGCTGCGGTGATCGAGACGGTGAAGGCATTTTTGGGGGAGTAGTCAAATAGGAAAAAGAACCACAGAGGACACCAAGAAGACACAAAGCACTTGAAAAAATCTCTGTGTTCTCCTATGTTGAAAAGCAAGCAAAACAGCTAAAATTTCACATACTTTTCCATTCTTTACCCTTTTCCTCTTAAATGCAACCTCCAGTTCTGACCGTGGTTCTGTCAAGGCCGGAGCGTAGCGGAGTTCATTTCAGCCTTTACAGGTTCTCGGACTGAACTATCTTTGTATTTAAAGGAAAAAGGTAAACCGGTTGATTCTTCATTCCCCGCTGACCCGTTTTTTTGTAACCTCTTTAACCAATCTCCTATCAGCAGTCCGCAATGGCCGCAATGTACTGTTCATTTTAAAGAGGAAGGGGACGTAATCTCTGTGGAACGGTCCTCCTTTTCAGGTGCCGCAGACACGAAACATCGCTTGGTCCCCATCCAGATTATCAAGGATTACCAGGTCTTTCTTCTCTTCTATGTCCTGTTTACTTCCAATCGTTTATTTTTTACTGTCTTCCGCAACTATTCAGCTGACCACGCCGGGCACGTATTCCACGCCGTGCCGGAGCACATGGCGGATCCTGCTAAGCAGGTTTTTCGCTATCCGTATGATGGCCTTGTTCTTGTTCATCCGTTTGCTCAGTTCGTTGAACCTCGCCATCAGGGCCGGGTCTTTCCTGGCCGCCGTCCAGGCAGCCTCGATGAGCTGTATTTTGATCTTTTTCCGCCCCCTGCTTGTCATCTTGCCCGTGGCAGTCTTCTCACCCGAACTGTTCATGTTGGGGACGATCCCCACATAGTGGCACAGTTGGTCGAGTGTCTTGAACCTGCTGATGTCCCCGAGCTGGGTAAGCAGGTTCATCGCCGTAATCCTGCCTATGCCGGCGATACCCATCAAAAGATCGCAGTTCTCACGGTACCTTTCGGTCCGGGATAGTTCGTTTATCTGCCGGGTTACTTTCAGGATGCACTTCTTCAGGGCGAGCCCCGCTTCGATATAAACCGCAATGGCGGTACGGACTGTCCCGTCCACACCGGGGAGTTCCAAAAGCCAGTCCATGTAGACTTTCGACCAAGACCGGGTCTGCGCTAGGGTAAATCGGTCGGGTATGGCCACGCCGAACTGCCGCAACAGGGACTTGACCCGGCTTTTGTTCCTACCTAGGTCTTTTACCAGGGTGTCACGCTGACGGCACAGGATACGGTCGGCTTCCAGCTGTTCCGCAGGTATGTGTATGCCTTCCAGTTCGCCGCCCCGCAACATCCGCGCAAGCTTCCTGGCGTCGGCCTTGTCTGTTTTCTGGAGCCTTTCCTTTTGGCTGGTAGGCACGTCGGCCGCGTTGATGACCATGCAGTCTACTCCCAGGCTGTTGAGTGTCCGGCAGGCCCAGAACCCACTGAAACCCGCTTCGTATACGGCCTTGTAGGTGGCTCCCGGAAAGTTATTATGCAGGTAATCCGCCAACTGCCGCGGGTCGGGTTCCCTGTTCATACTCTTGAATTCGTACTGCTCACCGAATATGGATACCTTCCAGCTTTTGAGATGTTTGTCGATTCCCACAAAAATGGATTGTCCTTCAAATGTTTTCTCGCTAACTTTAGTGCGTTGCATAAGCTATGTTCGTTTAAAGTGATGAATAAGATTATTCCTTTAAGATACGAATTTTAGCTTATGCTTCACTTTTCAAACATAATACCTCTGTGGTTCTCTTTTTTTTTCACGCTTCAATTTTAATACATAAAGCCTAAGAGCCAAAGCGGAATTCGTTTTAGATTTCCGTATTCAATATCATCCGCTGCGATAAAGCTGTTTTTCACATCCTTTATTTGATCCGTAGATTTGTTTTTGCCTCCCACCTCGAAGATAAACTTTCCATCAATCCTAAAATCCCCGTCCTTGACATACTCCACCGTATGTGAATTGGATAGCTGATTGATAAAGAACGTCTGCCTCAAGTTGCCCAAGTCTGCATTTTTCGGCGTAAAGGCAAACTGGAAATTGGTGTTTTCCAGGTAAATCTTTTCCGGTTTCTGCATC
>DATHWC010000113.1:0-5750 GCA_035460985.1 Lunatimonas sp. | reverse complement strand
CCGAAGCCTTTTATGTTCATGTTCCTTAATTAAAAGATTCAGCTTGTATAGACAGATACCGGTCAGGCGAAGTGATTTTCCAACTGTACCATTACCCGTCGCAGTAAAGTATTGGACTGGGAAATCTTCTCATGAAGTGTAGGTGAACTGGGATTGTTTTCAGCCAGATCTTCTATTTCCCTAATCCAGCGGCTTAGATCGTCTATGCGGAAATTATCCACACTTGGTTTAAGCTGATGGGCCACGTTTTTAATTAGTGTAACGTCATTTTCTGCGACCGCTTTTTCCAATCCAGAGATGGAAGTTGAGACCTGATCCAAAAATAGAATGATCATTTGGCGGATAAAGTCCTCACTGCCTCCGCTAATTTCTTCCAAATTACTCAGGTTGTAAAGTTTTTCACTGTTTTCCTGACTGTCCATCTTTTGTTATGTTGAATTTTCGGGTGTAGGCACCAAAAATACGAATTGTTGGCAGATTCACGGTTATTTTTCAAATTAAACTTAAATTGCGCCCGAATTCAACCCAACTGATTATCCGTTACCTTTTGATTTATGACTAATTTGAATCACTATTTTAAAATTGCCGAAGAGATTGGCGTATTGTTAAAACAGGTGGACAGCACTGTCGCCTTGCTGGATGAGGGTGCTACTGTGCCCTTTATATCCCGATACCGCAAGGAGGTGACCGGCAGTCTGGACGAAGTCCAGGTAGCTACAATCAGGGACCGGATACAGCAACTGAGGGATTTGGACAAACGCAAAGAGGCCGTGCTGAAATCCATCAAGGAGCAGGGCAAGTTGACCCCGGAGCTGGAGAAGAAAATTGAGGCCGCTGAGACTATGTCCATCTTGGAAGATATTTATCTGCCCTACAAACCCAAGCGAAGGACCAAAGGAACAATTGCTAAGGAAAAGGGATTGGAGCCCTTGGCTACCCAGCTCTTTGAACAAGCTGCGGGCGTGGATCCGGAAGTCTTGGCTGCTGAATATGTCGATGCGGAAAAGGAAGTAGCGAACGTAGAGGAAGCCCTACAAGGCGCCAGGGATATTATGGCAGAATGGATCAATGAGGATGCTGAAACGCGAAAAAAGGTAAGGCAGCTTTTTATCGAAGAAGGGAAATTCACCAGTAAGGTTATCCCTGGCAAAGAAGAGGAAGCCGCCAAATATAGGGATTATTTTGAGTGGTCTGAACCGATTAAAACTGCTCCATCGCATAGAGTACTTGCCATGAGAAGGGGTGAGAAAGAACTTTTCCTGATGTTGGACACCTGTCCGGAGGAAACGGATGCCATCGCCGTAATAGAAAAACAAGTGATCACCGGACATGGCGCAACTGCCGAACAGGTGAAGTTGGCTGTAAAGGACAGTTATAAAAGACTGCTGAAGCCTTCCATGGAAACCGAAGTTCGGCTATATTCCAAGAAAAAGGCGGATGAGGAGGCGATACGGGTGTTTGCCGACAATCTTAGGCAACTGCTTTTGGCTGCTCCCTTGGGCGAAAAAGCAGTGATCGCCATTGATCCCGGATTTAGGACGGGATGCAAAATGGTTTGCCTCGGTCCTCAGGGTCAGTTTCTGGAATATGAGACCATTTACCCCAACGAACCCCAACGCAAGGTTGCATTATCGGCAGCTACTATCCTGCAGTGGGTGAAAAAATATGAAGTAAAAGCCATCGCCATTGGCAACGGAACGGCAGGCAGGGAGACAGAAACATTTGTTAAAGCCATTGGTCTTCCAAGTGAGGTAATTGTGGTCATGGTCAACGAAAGTGGTGCCTCCATTTATTCCGCTTCGGATGTCGCAAGGGAAGAATTCCCTGATTTTGACCTGACAGTAAGGGGAGCAGTTTCTATTGGAAGAAGACTGATGGATCCCTTGGCGGAATTGGTTAAAATAGACGCTAAATCCATAGGCGTGGGTCAGTATCAGCATGATGTGGATCAGCCTGCACTCAAAAACTCCCTGGACGATACCGTGATGAGTTGTGTGAATGGGGTAGGAGTGGAAGTAAACACCGCATCCAAGCAACTGCTGACTTATGTCTCCGGATTGGGTCCTGCACTTGCTCAGAATATTGTTCAATACCGAAACGAAAACGGACCCTTCAAAAGTAGGGAAGAAATCAGAAAGGTTCCGAGACTTGGGGACAAAGCCTATGAACAGGCCGCCGGTTTTCTTCGGATTCGAAATGGAGTCAATCCGTTGGATTCGAGTGCTGTACATCCGGAGAGGTATGAGTTGGTTGCCAAGATGGCCAAGGACCTGGGCTGCCAGGTAAACGAGCTGCTTCGGGAAAAATCTTTAGCAGAAAAGATACCTTTAAAAAATTATGTGAGCGAAGAGGTGGGGTTGCCAACCTTAAAGGATATCCTTGATGAACTTTCTAAGCCAGGCCGTGATCCCAGGGAGACCTTTGAAGTATTTAGCTTCGAAGAGGGAGTCAACAGTATGAAAGATCTAAAGGTGGGTATGAAATTGCCTGGATTGGTCACCAATATCACCAAATTCGGTGCATTTGTGGACATAGGTGTACATCAGGACGGATTGGTTCACTTGAGTCATTTGGCTGACAGATTTATCAAAGATCCTTCCGAGGCAGTCACCGTCAACCAAAAGGTTGAAGTTACCGTGATGGAAGTGGATATAGCCAGAAAACGTATCGGGCTGAGTATGAAAGCAGATCCATTTGCTGAAAAAGGACCAGGTGCCAAAAGAGAAAGTAGCAAACCGAACGCAGCAAAGAGAGTAGTTAAAGATCCCGAACCCGAGGGAGACTTGGCGGCAAAATTGGCCTTGCTTAAAAATAAGTTCCGATAAAATTATATAGCCATATCGTATCAATAGAGCTATCAGTTAAATCTGGTGGCTCTTTTTTTTATTCACAATAGCCAGCTAACTAAGGCAGTCAATAATTTACATATTGACCTTACAAAAAGAAAAGAGCCATATTTCTACGGCTCTTTTCAAGGGTTTTGATAGGCAAGTTGGTGATTTTTCACTTTTTTAATCCAGCCATTCTCAAAGGTTTGTTAGTGGTTTGTAGTCTTGAAGAAGAAAGAAATTTTAACTATTGACTTTCTTTTTCCAATGTGGGGTTATATTCAATGATATTGAACCATGACAGTACGGGTTTGATAATTCCAAGGGCAATCAATCCGAAACCTACACTAAATAGGGTGGTAGTCGTTGCGAACAGTTCACCGAAGGAGAAGACCGTTAACATGATAATAGTTGCGAATGGCAACGAAACACCGATAATGTTTACAGCCAACTCCATATCAAAGGTTTTTCTCTTTTGAATTTCAGATTTTTGTTCCATGGCAGAAATAGCGGCCATGTGCGCAAACGGCCAGAAACTTACCGCACTTTGTGGAAATACTACCAGTACCATAATCGCCGCATAGGATAACTGCGGAGCGAATACTAAAACGATACCACTGAGTAAAAACGTCAATCCCGCACGGACCATAAGTAAGCCGGCAATTTTTCGAATTTGTTTCCAGTTAAATATTACGGCTATACCTATAAATAGCAACACCAACGGCGTCATCAAGTTGCTCAGGGTATTGATAGCCGAAGAAATAAATGCCGGTAAATCAACCAAATGAATATCCAAACTAAGCAAAACCAAAGCGAGGATAATGACGATATTTATCGGTTCGTTGATTAAACTCAACAATAAGGATTTGATTTTATCACCGTTTCCTGCCTTTATCTCCGTATTGATCTTGTAGTACCAGCGCATGGCAATCATATAGGCGATAATCAAGACAAATATTTTGTTCCCAATATCGGCCAGTGCACCCCAGGCCAAGGCATCATCTCCCAAGTATTCAATTAAGAAGGGAAAACAGGAAAGTCCAGGTGCTAAGGAAGGAAACAGAAGTAAGTAAGTTCGGTAGGTACTGGTATCCTTTTCTATTCCGAATGCGGGTAAGGTGTACTTCAAGATAAAGTACAGAATGACATTAAATACTATCGCTAATATCGGCAGCATGATGAGGTCAGGCTGTACTTCTGCTTTTAGCAAGGCTACAAAGATGATGGCAGGTAAAGCAATCGTCAGTATTAGGGTTTTTAATCCCTTTTGCTGAGCAGGATCCTTTAGTTTCCCTCTTAACAAAAACCCAATAACCAATAGCAATAGCAAGGAAAGCGTCTTTTGGACTGCTATATTCATAAGTTGATTTTAATTGTTGTGGTTAGTAAATGAAGGTTATTTGGGTTTACTGCCTATTGGTTGGGGAATACGATATTAGGTAGTAGCTACTTTCAATGCATCCACAAATAACTTCATCTCATCCATGGTACCCATACTTACACGGCACCAAGGAGAATCAGCAATGGAATATGCCCGGATACCTACTCCTTGATCCATCATTTTCTTGGAGAAGGCTCTACCGTCTTCCTGAATAGGGAATATCATAAAAGAAGTATGGGAAGGGATTTCTTTGAAACCCATTGCCTGAATTTTGTCAGAAGTAAATTCTCTGGATTCTTTATTCCATTTTCTGCAGTTTACAATGAACTGTTCGTCCTGAAGACTGGCAATGGCTCCTTTCAAGGAAGTGACGCACAAGCCCATGGTACCGCGCACCATTTTGGTGATGGAGTTGATTCTTTCTTCTGTGGCTACCAAATATCCGATTCTCAATCCCGCCATTCCGTGAACTTTGGAGAATGTTCTTGCGATCATTACGTCATGACCTTCACTTACCAAGCCTGCCATGGTGTTGTCTTCTGGCTTGTCCATAAATTCTAAATATGCCTCATCAACAAATATTGGTGTCTTCTTGGAAGCAGTTTTGCAGAATTCCTTCAATGCACCAGCTTCGGTGATGGCACCCATTGGATTGTTTGGGTTACAGACATACACAAGTTTGGTATCACTGTCAATGGCAGAAGTCATGCTGGGAAGATCGTGAGAGTAATCTGCTTTCAAAGGAACAGCTTTCCAGCTCCCGCCTACTGCTTGCGCAGTATTGACCAAGGACATGTAAGAAGGGTCTGCGGAAACTACGTTTCCTCCATCCTTACACAGAACAATCGCTGTCTTTTCCAACAAATCTGTTGAACCGGGTCCCAACATAATATTCTCTGGCTTTACCCCTTCTTTTTCAGCTATTATGCTGATAAGGTAAGCTGCATCGGCATGTCCGTAGCGGTTACCCACATTGATAGATTCGGCGATTGCCTTTTGTACTTTTGTAGAAGGTCCGAAAGGATTTTCGTTCGCCAAAAGCCTGGCTTTCATTTTAACCTCACTATATATAGGGTTCAATTCCCAAAGCATACTTTCCCTGCTCCAGGTTGCGGTTGCGTTGGCGGCGTTTCCGGATTTCGCCAATAGATTTCCGGACAGTAGCGACATTGATCCAAGGCCCAAAACACTGGTTTTAAGCCAATCTCTTCTGTTGATGTTTTTCATAAGTAGTGTAAAGTGAGTTGTTGATTCTTATTGGTTCTAAATTTAGGGTAAATTACTTTCAAAAAAAATAGCATCCTGAAAAATAGGTTTAAAAAATGACTATATAATTTAAAAATGTTGCAAAAATAAAAAACATGGGTATTTAAAATTACCTATAATATTAATTATATCTTTTGAACTAAAGTATCGGGGTTATTTTTTAATCAAAATAACATTCAATTATTTTTGTTTATAGGATAAACATCTCTATATTAGCATTGTTTATTTTACAAACATGTCCCAATTGGCTAATTCAATCAACATACCAATGAGAA
>DATHWC010000112.1:0-18209 GCA_035460985.1 Lunatimonas sp. | reverse complement strand
TGTAATTAATGGCCATAAGTGGTTTACAACAGGGGCTGATGGAGCGGCTTTCTCTATTGTCATGGTTGTGACCGATCCGGATAATATGAACCCCTACCAGCGGGCAAGCATGATTTTGGTACCGCTTGACACACCCGGTTGTAAGTTGGTCCGGAATATTCCCATCATGGGTGATGCAGGGGAGGATTACCTATCCCACGGTGAGCTCACTTTTTTGGACTGCAAAGTCCCCAAAAGGAATTTAATTGGGGAAGCAGGGCAGGGGTTTGCTTTGGCCCAGGAAAGACTGGGACCGGGTAGGATTCATCATTGCATGAGATGGATTGGTATTTGTGAACGGGTACTGGAAATGATGTGCCGCCGGGCAATATCCCGGGAACTTAACCCCGGAAAGTTTTTATCCCAACAACAGACGATTCAAAATTGGATTGCCGAAAGTGCGGCTGAAATCAAAGCTTCAAGACTGATGGTGCTGGATACCGCTAAAAAGATTCAAAAGGTTGGGAACAAGGCGGCGAAAGAGGAGATATCAATGATCAAATTTTTTGTGTCCGATGTGTTGATGAAGGTCATTGACAGGGCCATTCAGGTTCATGGTGCTTTGGGTATTACCGACGATACGCTATTGTCATTTTGGTACCGTCACGAGCGGGGCGCCAGGATATACGACGGTCCGGACGAAGTACATAAATCGGTCTTAGCAAGGAAAATTTTAAAAAATTATGAGTAGTGAAAATGACCCGTTGATTGCCTATTTGGCTGATTTTTTCGGGATAGACAGTGAAGTAATTCGGATGACTAAATTCAAGGGAGGCTATTCCAATCTCACTTATTTAGTACAGACAGGGGATCAGGAATTTGTGCTGCGGAGACCGCCCTTGGGATTGAAAATTAGTAAGGCCCATGACATGGGGAGGGAGTTTAGGATTCTAACCGCGTTGAAAAAAGCTGGTTACCGTAAAATACCCAACCCGGTACATTGCTGTACCGACGAATCTGTGATCGGCACCGCGTTTTTTCTGATGGAAAAAGTGGATGGCTTGATTTTAAGAGACAAACTGCCAATAGACTGGGCATACGATGCTACATATTTTAGAGAGCTGTCCCGTCAGGCAGTGGACCATTTGCTTGAACTGCATCAATTGGAATTGGAGGAATCTGGGTTGTTAGAACTGGGCAAACCAGAGGGTTATCTACGCCGGCAGGTTACCGGATGGGCAAATCGGTACTTAAATGCTAAAACAGATGACTTGGCTGAAATGGAATCCGTGGCAAAATGGCTGTTTGAAAACCAGCCACATCACCATAAAACGGCCTTTATCCACAATGACTTCAAGTATGACAACATGGTTTTGTCCGAGTCATCTCCTTTGAAAATCCGCGCCATATTGGATTGGGAGATGGCTACATTGGGAGATCCGTTGATGGATTTGGGAACTTCACTGGCTTATTGGGCAGAAGAAAATGATCCCAATATCCTGAAAATGTTTGGATTAACTTATCTACCAGGAAATTTTACAAGGCAGGAAGTGATCTCCCACTACGCATCAAAGAGCCCCATAGCATTGGACCATATGGTGTTTTATTATGCATTTGGCTTATTCAAGGTGGGGGTGATTGCCCAACAGATTTATCAGAGACATAGACAGGGATTTGCGGACGACCTCCGGTTTGGAAGATTGATTCACGCCGTAAAAGCCTGCGGTGAAATGGCCTGGAAGAGTATTCAAACCCAACAGATTTAACCATGGTAATAAAAAAAGTTTGCATTTTGGGAGCAGGTAATTTGGGAAGCAGGGTAGGCCTTCAAGCAGCACTGTCGGGGTATGCCGTATCCATCTATGATTCCAATCCGGCAGCACTGGATAATTCCCCGAAAGTAATGGCAAAAGTTATCCGGCATCTGATAAAAACCGACCAAATTACGCTTGGGGAAGGGGAAGATAAAATTCGCCGCGTGTTCTATACAGATGACCCAGAAAAGGCAGTTGACGATGTAGACCTTATCAATGAAAGCGTTACGGAAGACGTGGCAGTCAAGGAAAGTATCTGGTCTTTAATGGGAGAACTTGCTCCTAAAAAGACCCTTTTCACTACCAATTCCTCTTTTTTATTGCCTTCGCAATTTGCTGAAATTTCCCGGAGGCCGGCAAATTTTTGCGCCCTGCATTTTCATGACGTGTTTTACTCCAAAGTGGTGGACATCATGCCCCATCCCGGTACCGACCCGAAATGGATACCTGTACTGGAGGACTTTGGAAGATCCCTCCTGCAAGTACCTGTTGTCGTCCAAAAGGAAAACCCAGGATATTTGTTCAATGCCATGTTAATGGCGTTTCTTGGGACAGCAGGGAAGTTGCTGACCAAAGATATTGCGACCATCGAAGCCATTGATAAATCATGGATGGTGAATTTTCATGTTCCTACGGGGCCTTTTGGCCTTTTGGATGCTATTGGCTTGGATACAGCTTGGCAGGTGACCAGACAGATGCCTGACAAGCATTCTCAGGCATTTGCAGCTTTGTTAAAGGAATATATAGACCAGGGGAAACTGGGTGAAAAAACAGGAGAAGGATTTTACACCTACCCCAAACCAGCCTTTCGGGATAAGGATTTTCTTACCTAGTCTTTTTGCTGTCCCAGCTTCCGTCTCTCCGTCTACAAAAAAGTTGATAGGTTGATGAGTTGATGGACTCCGTCTCTAGGTCTCTACGTCCTTAAGTCATAAGTAGTAAGTCGTAAGGCTCAAAAGAGAGTTGATAGGTGAAAAAGTTGATGGACTCCGCCTCCATGTACTTCCGTCACTCTGTTTCCCGTCCCTCAGTCTCTCAGTCCCCTATTCTCCCGTCTTCGGTCTCCGGTCTTCCGTCTCCAAGTAAGTTGATAGGTTTGTCTCGTCCCGCATCTCTTCCATCTCCGGTCTTCCATCTCCGGTCTTCCATCTCCGGTCTCCCGTCTCCGGTCTCCCGTCTCGTCCCTACTTCTCCCGTCTCCGGTCTCCCTGCCCCTTCAAAAGCTACAATAAAAACTAATGTGTCACAAATTTTGCAGCATTCCTTCTATTAAGGGGTTAGAATGGTTATTTTCGACAATGCAAAGAGGAACATACGATGCAGTAGTAGTGGGATCCGGGCCCAATGGCTTGGCAGCAGCGATTTTCCTTCAGGAAAAAGGCCTGCGGGTATTGGTGATAGAAGGAAAGGACACCATCGGTGGAGGAATGAGAACCAAGGAGGTTACTCTACCCGGTTTCCATCATGATATTTGCTCCGCCATTCATCCGCTGGCCGTAGCAGCACCCTATTTCAAAAGTTTACCACTGGAAAAGTTTGGACTGGAATACCTACATCCCCGGGTTCTGGCCGCACATCCGTTGGAAGATGGGCCTGCGGGAGTGCTTTATAGATCACTGGAAGATACGGCTGCTGGCTTAGGCAAAGATGCAGATCAGTACAGGCGCATCATGTCTCCCATCGTAAAGCATTGGGATGGACTTAGCCGGGATTTTCTGGGGCCGCTATCCTTCCCCCAAAACCCGCTGAAATTAGCCTCCTTCGGTCTTAAAGCACTACAGCCAGCATCCTGGTATGCAAAGAAATTTAAGGAGGAAAAGACAAAGGCATTGTGGGCGGGAATGGTGGCGCACGGGATACAGCCTTTTGGCAATTTGGCTACATCTGCCATTGGCTTGGTTCTGATGGCAGCGGGGCATTATGGGGGTTGGCCCGTGGCAAAGGGTGGTTCACAGAGCTTGGCGAATGCACTTGCTGGTTATTTTGAATCTCTCGGTGGGGAGATTTGGACTGGAACCATGGTTCAAAGCAGAAAGGACATCCCCGACACCAAAGCCACGCTGTTTGACTTGGGTCCCAAGCAACTTCTTGAAATAATGGGTGGAGACTTCTCACCCTTATACCGCCGCCAACTCTCCAATTACCGGTATGGGATGGGCGTCTACAAGATGGATTTTGCCTTGGATGGGCCCATTCCCTGGAAATCCCCCCAAGCCCGGGAGGCTGGTACGGTTCACCTGGGAGGCTCCATCGAGGAAATCAGCCATGCGGAAGCAATCATTTGGAAAGGCAAATATACCGATAACCCGTATATCCTCGTAGCCCAGCAAAGTCTCGTGGATCCCTCCCGGGCACCGGAAGGAAAACATACGGTGTGGGCGTACTGTCATGTGCCTGCCGGATCCACCAAGGATATGTCAGGCATAATTGAAAATCAAATCGAGAAAAGCGCACCAGGATTTAAGGACTTGGTTTTGGCAAAGTATACCATGAATACAAAAGAAGTTCAGGCATATAACCCAAATTATATAGAAGGGGATATCAATGGCGGCGTGCAGGATATCACCCAACTTTTTACCCGCCCTGCACTTCGCTGGTCGCCTTACCGAACTTCGGCCAAGGGAAACTATATCTGTTCCTCTTCCACACCTCCGGGAGGGGGCGTACATGGCATGTGTGGGTACCATGCGGCGCAGCGGGTTTTTAAGGATTTATTTAGTTGAAAAAAGTAATATCTTGGCAAACTTATGTCATATGTTAACCTTGACGAAATACTAGTTTTTTTCAAAGGCTATTTTTGTTTAAATAGGCTTAATGGTTTTACATTTGGTATTACCAAATGGTTTCCAAGATGATGAATAACCTTTTCCCCAAAATGACTAAACTTCTGGTTTTTGTTGCGTCTCTTAACTTCTGGATTTGCTTTCAAGCAAATTCCCAGACGATTACTTTACCTGAAAGGGGCCTTTGTGCCCATAGGGGAGCCATGACCACACATCCGGAAAACACTATTCCGGCATTTCTTGAAGCTATTAGGGTCGGTGCTCAGATGATTGAGTTTGACGTTCAGTTTAGCAGGGACAGGGCCTTGGTCATAATGCATGACGGCACCGTTGACCGTACAACTGATGGTTCTGGCAAAGTAGCAGAAATGACTTTATCAGCGATCAGAGCCTTGGATGCCGGCAGTTGGAAGGGGGAAGCCTTTATAGGTACAGGTGTGCCCGTACTTCAGGAAGTGATGGATATCATGCCGCGAAATATTTGGCTAAACATACACATCAAAGGTGGAAGGGAAGCGGGTAGAGCAGTGGCGAAACTAGTTATGGCTACTGAGAGGGGACATCAGGCGGTGTTGGCTGTGGAAGAAGAGGCTCGTTTGGGAGCCCAAGAAGTGTATCCGGATATCCTGATTTGCAATATGGAGAGGCAGTCGGGTAAGTGGGATTACGTGGATTCAACGATAGCGATGCAGGCTGATTTTATTCAGCTGCGTGGATCTGTTTCTCCTGAATTTCCAGCCTACTCCAGAAAGCTCCATGCGGCAGGAGTCAAAATCAATTACTTCGGAACAGATGATGCGGAGCAAATTCGGGAGCTCTGGGAAATGGGAATAGACTTTCCGCTAGTCAATGATATCGTTACGTCAATATCGGTCGGGGATAAATTGGGGATTCCACCCGTATTGCGAAAATAGGTTTGTGTTTTAGCCAAAAAAAGAGCTAAATTGAAATACGTTTTTCTAAATAACAACCCAAATGACCGACAAGCAGCTTTGTATAATGCTCCATCAGGGAGATAAAAAAGCCTTTGATATTCTTTATGAGCGGTATTGGAAACGGTTGTTTATCTATGCCTACAAGATTTTCGAAGATCAACTTATTTGTGAGGATATCGTGCAGGAGGTGTTTGTCCGTTTGTGGGAGCGATCAGGAGAGCTTAGGATAGAAGAGTTGGAAAGCTATTTATTTAGAGCGACGAAATATCAGGTGCTAAACGCCATTCGGAATTTGAAACGTACCACCCCCTATGAGGATATATTGCCCCATCTTTTCGTGGACTTATCGGCAGACCTGATGTATGAAGAAATGGAAACTTCCCAAATAATAGCCAATAGCGTGCAAGCACTCCCGGATAAATGCCAGGAAGTATTTTTGTTGAGTAGGGAAAAGGAGCTGTCCAACAAAGAAATCGCCAGCAAATTAAATATCTCAGTGAGGACTGTGGAAGCCCATTTATATAAGGCATTGAAAATATTAAAAAGAAACCTCGGAGAAATAAATTTTTGGATAATGGCCAGTTTGGGTCTATTTTAAGAATAATATTTTAAAAATTCAAATTTAATTAATTTTTTTGTTTTCCCAAAGGTACCTGGTAGGAGAGATTGCCGTGACTAATTCTAAGATGGGCCAACTTTTTTTTGGTTTCGGAATAAGTAGTATCTATCAATCATGGTACTCTCTTTTTAATAGGTAGTATAAGACATGGACAAAGATCGTTTTTTTAATCTTCTGGACAAACAGACCAAGGGGTTGACCAACCAAGAGGAAAACCGTAAGATTTCTGACATTTTTGACAGGATGCAGCAGCGTTCACTTTCCTGGGAAATGAACGAAAGGGAAGAGCAAGCAATCAAATCACGAATAAAGCGCAGGATAGATGATCGATTGGAGGAAAAAAGGCAAGTTGATTTTCGACACTTTCCTTATTGGCGTCTAATAGCTTCTTTAGTTTTTCTTTTGGGGCTCGGGTATATGTTTTTCAACCAGCCTGGGAAGGAGGCCACCCCCCAATTAGTAGAACGTATTACCGGAGAACGCCAAAAGGCAGTCATTACCCTACAGGATGGATCGAAAGTTCATTTGAATGTAAATTCATCCATTCGTTTTCCTGAGGAATTCGCGATGGCTAGCCGGATGATAGAACTGGAAGGAGAGGCGTTTTTTGAAGTGGTTCCGGATACGGACAGACCCTTTATTGTGGAGAGTCAGGGAGTAAAGACACGTGTGTTGGGTACCTCCTTCAATGTAAAAGCAACAAGTGGAACCGATGTGGAAGTAATGGTGAAGACCGGAAAAGTAGCTGTTTTCCAGGGGGTGGTAAACGAGGAGCAACAGCTTGTTCTCAGCCCCAGTCAGCTTGCCAAAGTTGACCCTTCCAATCGGGAGATGTCTGTGCAGGAAGTGGATATGGAGGATTATTTGACCTGGCGGTCGGACAATATAGCCTTCGATTTGGTGCCTTTTACAGAAGTAATGAACCGTTTGGGCAAGGTCTATAACTTGGACATACAAATTGAAGGGATTACCGGACAGGAATGCCTGATTAAAGCATCGTATTCCAATCGCAGTCTTTACTCGGTCTTGTTTGGGTTAAAAAATCTGGTGGATTTTGATTATGAGAAAACGTCTAATGGGAGTATGCTTATCCGCTATAGGGGATGCAGGAATTGAAATACTATATATATATATAAACAGTAAAATACAGGTTAGGGGAATCAGACAAAAAGAATAAACTGCCTATGTAACAATAACTCTCAGAACAAACAAATCCGGAACTGCTGCAACAGTCCCGGATGGATTTTCAACGGGCTTACACCCATCAAGTTTAACAATAAACACTCAAAATTATGAAAATTAATTTACTAAGGCTAATCGTGCTTTATTCAAAACAAACCCTGAAGTATTTTCTGCTACTACTGCTTGCCATGCAGGTAGTATTGGCGGAACCTTCCTCCTCGCAGAATATGGAGGATTATAATGTAAGCGTCCGATCGACCAATCAGCGTTTGGTTCAGGTATTGGCTGAGTTGGAAAAGCAGACGGATTTTGTGTTTGCATATAATCAGGAAGTGGCTAGTGATCGGACTCGCATCACACTTAATCTATCCGGTGATCTCAAGACCATTCTCAAAAGAATTACCGAGCAGGTAGATTATGATTTTAAGCGCGTCAATGAGAATATATATGTGGTAAAGAGTGAAGCCTCTGAAATGAATCCAGCTACGAGAGAAGTGGAGGAGGAAGTTACTTTTGAACGAAGGGAAATAGACATCCGAGGCAAGGTCACCGATGAGCGCGGGGAACCCATCCCTGGAGCTACGGTTGTGGTGGAAGGTACCAATATAGGGACAGTAACAGACATAGACGGGGAGTTTTCACTCGATGTTGGCGAGGGGGCTGTATTGAGGATTTCTTTTATTGGGTATGCGGCTCAGACGCTGACTGTCTCAAGTCAGTCTGTTGTCAATGTTGTGCTCAAAGAAGATCAGTCATCCCTTCAAGAGGTTGTGGTAGTGGGGTATGGAACTCAAAAAAGGGAAGATGTTACTGGGTCTGTGGCAACAATCAACCAAGATGCCATTAAAAACCTCCCTGTATCGACATTAGACCAAAAAATGGTAGGCCAAGTCGCTGGCGTTCAAATTCAACAGGTTTCTGGCGCACCGGGAGCCGGGACTTCGGTAAAAATCAGGGGTAGTGGTTCATTAGGTGCGGGTAATGAGCCCTTGTATGTGGTGGATGGGATGCCTTATTCCGCAGGAATGAATCAAACATTGAACCCATTGATGTTTATTGATCCCAATATAATTGAATCAATAACGGTATTGAAGGATGCTTCATCAACTGCAATATACGGGTCTAGGGGCGCAAACGGAGTAATTATGATTACGACCAAAAAGGGGGAATTTGAGCAAACAAATATAAGTGTATCCTCTATGTATGGTATTCAGCAGGTTCCCCAAGTAGGCAGGCCAAATTTGCTGAATCAAAGAGAATTTGCCCAATTTCAGCGGGATAGAATAGATATTGCGGTAAGACAAACGGAAAATAGGGAAGCCGTTTTGGAAGATTATCCTGTAGAATACCGGGATCTTGATGCCCTTACCGGCAAAGGAACTGATTGGTATGATTTGATTCTTCAAACTGCCAAGATTCAAGATCATAGTGTCAATATTCAAAAGGGTACGAAAGATTCTAGGATTAACTTAAATTTCGGTTATTTCAAACAGGAAGGAGTATTAATAAATACTGGTGTAGAGCGCTTTAGTGGGAATTTGGGAATTGAATCGAACCTAAGTGACAAATTTAAAGTCGGTGTTTCCTTGCAGCCAACTTTTATCGAACAAAACAGAGCAAATACCAACCTTAATAGGGAAGATATATTAGGTGTTAGTATTTGGGCTAATCCAATTTCAACTCCTTATGATGAAAATGGTAATTTGAAACCGTATGTCCGAGCTCCCCAAAGCCGGTTTCATTCAGCATGGAGTTTTGCAAACCCCCTATATTCGTTAAACGAAATCACGCAAAAGCAAAATACATTTCAAAATTTGGGAATTGCTTTTGCAGAATTGGAGCTCTTGCCAAATTTAGTTTTTAAATCTTCCCTCAATACAATTCTACAAGCATCGAAATTTTATCAATTTACACCTAGCACCATAGGCGGATCTAACAGGCCACCTACGCCGGGAACCGGAAGATCATCTAACAATAGGTCAGATAGTTTTGACTGGTTAATAGAGAATACGGTAAATTATGATTTGACATTAGGCAAGCATCGATTCAATGCTTTAGCTGGTTATACTACTCAGAAATTCACATCCAACAGTATAAATCTTAACGCAAGCCCTTTTCCAAATGACTTAATCAGTACTATAAATGCTGCCCAGGCAATTGAGTCTTGGGGGGAGGGAATCAACGAGTGGAGTATGATTTCCTACCTTGGAAGGGTCAATTATGCATTAAATGATAAGTACCTGTTGACAGCAACCTTTAGATCTGATGGTTCTTCAAGATTTGGAAGTGAAAATAGATTTGCCCTTTTCCCTTCCTTAGCAGCAGCTTGGAGGGTTTCCGAGGAGGCCTTTTTTGATAATATAAGTTGGGTGGATGAATTTAAAGTCAGGGCAAGCTATGGGAGAAGTGGAAATAATAATATAGGAAATTATGCCCATTTGGCATCAATCAATGCAGGCTCATATATTTTTGGAAACAATCAAGTTACTGCCTCCAACGTTGGAATTTCAAATCCATTTTTGACTTGGGAAGAATCCAATCAAGTTGATTTGGGTCTTGATTTTCAGTTTTTGCAAAATAGGTTATCGTTACTTATTGATTTTTATAGAAGAGAGAGCAACAACATGTTGTTAAATGATGTCATACCATCCATAACGGGGTTCAATTCTCAAACCATTAATCAAGGTAATGTGAGAAATGCAGGCGTTGAGATTGCACTTGGCGGTTCTCCAATGGTAGGTAAGTTTACATGGGATATAAATGCGAATATTGCTTTTAACAGGAATAAAGTAATCTCCTTAAATGATAATACGGTTCGTATCCTAGCTGGAAACAATGATGGCAATCCCACTCATGTGTCAGTGGTGGGTAAGCCTATTGGACAGTTTTATGGATTTATATTGGAGGGAGTTTATACTCCGGAGGATCTGGAAGATCCCAATATCGTCATTACGCCCCAAGTTTACGAAGGAAACGTAAAATATAGAGATGTGAATGGGGACGGGTTGATAAATGACGTGCTGGATTATACCATAATAGGAAACCCCCATCCGGATTTTATTTTTGGATTGACAAATAATTTTGGGTTTAAAGGGTTTGATTTAGGCATCATCATAAATGGCCAATATGGAGGTCAGGTAATGAACGGATTGAGACAATCCACCGATAACCTACAGGGATTTTTTAACATTGATCGGGCTTGGGAAAACCGCTGGAGAAGTAGGGAAAATCCAGGAGATGGGATAAGATCCGGTATACCTCAGGTGAGACCAAGTTGGGGGCATAGAGTTTCTACTTTATGGGTTGAGGATGCTTCTTATTTGAGGATAGCTAACCTGACCTTTGGTTATACGCTTCCCCGAAAAACTGTGGAAAAGCTTAAGATAATTAACAACACCAGAATTTATATGACCGTGCAGAATTTAGCCATGTTCACTAATTATACCGGGGCAAATCCTGAAGGGCAGGCAGCAAATCAAAACAATACGTTGGTTCCGGGATTTGATATGACCTCTTACCCATTATCTAGAACAACTTCACTGGGGGTTAATTTAAATTTTTAAGTGAATCAGTTCAAAAATTTAAAACTAGAAATCATGAAAAAATATATAATCATTATATTGACGGCAATGATATTCTCCTGTTCTGGTGATTTTCTTGAAATATATCCAGAAACAACCTTGAATGAAGGGAATTTTTACAAATCCCAAGAAGAGTTTATTCTACTGGCCAATGGATGTTATGTCCCTATGAGGAATTATGAAAAAGACCTTCATTGGGTACTTGCGGAGTTGATCTCTGATAACACCAGTTTCCAGTATAATATAAGAACTGGTGAGGCGGTTCGGGGAGTAATAGATCAGTTTATAATAACCTCGGACAATAGAGGCTATGCGAATTTTTGGGATCTTTCTTATAATGGAATCACAAGGTGTAATAAACTTTTGAATGAAATTGAAAGACCGGGTGTGACTTGGCAAAATGTGGCATTTAAAGACAGGTCAGCAGGTGAAGCCTATTTCTTAAGGGCATTATACTATTTTAATCTTGTGCGCCAATTCGGAGGTGTCCCGCTTGTTGTAGCGCCAATTACGGCTCAGGAGGCGGTAAATATAGGTAGGTCGTCCGAACAGGAAATCTATCAAAATATCATCAGTGATCTTAATCAAGCTATATCGCATTTTTCAAATGCAACAGGGGTAAAGGAAAATGGAAGAGCAAATGAACATGCAGCTAGGTCACTCCTTGGAAAGGTTCACCTGACCATTGGAAATGATAATGAAGCGGAAGTGAACTTAAAGGCTGTAATTGACGCCAATGTTTACTCATTGTTGCCAAACTATGAGGATTTATTCAATCCTTCCAATCCGGATTTTAAGGAAACCATATTTTCAATTCAATATTCCGAAAATAACAGAGAATTGTCCAATCGGTACATATTTATGTTTGCACCATGGAGTTCTGAAGGGCAGATCACCAACAGACCAAATATCAATATGATTTCTGCCGGTTGGAATATGCCAACAAGAGACCTAATTGAAGCATTTGAGGAGGGAGATTTGCGGAAAAACACGTCTATAAAAAGTTGGACAGGGGAAGATTGGGATGGTGAAATTAGAGAAATCCAATATTGCGGAAAATATAAACCTCCCGTTTCCGCACCTGATGATAGATGTGGTGATAATCTGCCGATTCTTAGATATTCGGATGTACTATTAATGTATGCGGAAGTTTTAAACAAATTGGGGCGTACCGGCGAGGCAATTAGCTATGTGAAAATGGTAAGAGATAGAGCTGGATTGACTAACTCAATTGACGGATTAAGCGTAGCTGAATTAGAAAATCTAATTGCTAAAGAACGGCAGGTAGAATTTTGTTTCGAAAACCAACGGTGGTATGATTTGAAACGAACTGGCAAGGCGTTGGAAACAATGAGCCAACACGGTGCGAGAGAAAAGGCAATGAAACCATTTTTATTTGCGACTTCTTTTGAGGTGACTCCAAACAAATTGCTTGCTCCTATTCCAGCGGAACAAATATTGATTAATAGAATCACCCAGAACCCAGGCTACTAACATTATTTATTTTAAAACTTAAATCATGGAAAAAAAGCTAAATCAAATAGCGAAACTAATCCCTTTTTGCTTGTTCTTTCTAATGCTAAATGTGGCTTATAGCCAGTCCGAACTTCCTAATATTATCTATATCCTTTCGGATGATCAATCCTGGAATGATTACGGGTTTACTGGCCATCCTCATATCGAAACGCCAAATATTGATAAATTAGCAGAAGAGGGACTAACCTTTACACGTGGGTATGTTACGGCACCTCTTTGTAGCCCATCCTTAGCATCTATAATAACCGGGCTTTATCCGCATCAGCATGGAATTACCGGGAATGATCCGTTATTTACTTCTGATGATCAACGATATAGGACGGACTGGATGGCGGCTAGATCTAGGTTGTATAAGGATTATTTAGATGAATTTCAAAAACACCCAACCATTCCCATGTTGTTGAAGAAGCTCGGGTATTTATCCTTTCAATCTGGAAAGTGGTGGGGAGGACATTGGAAAGAAGGCGGATTTACCCACGGTATGACCCATGGAGATCCTTCTAGAGGTGGTAGGCATGGAGATGAGGGTTTAAAGATTGGACGAGAGGGAATGGATCCGATCTTTGACTTTATGGATGAGGCTATTGAAAAAAAGAAGCCGTTTTTTGTGTGGTATGCGCCATTCTTACCACATTCTCCACATAATCCACCGGATTCTTTGCTGCAAAAATACTTGCCAAAAGCTCCTACAAAACCTATTGCCGCTTATTGGGCAATGTGTGAATGGCTCGATATTACCGTAGGGCAATTGTTGGACAAGGTAGAGGCAGAAGGCCTTACCGACAATACCTTAGTTGTTTTTGTCACGGATAATGGGTGGATTCAAGATCCTGACAAACCGAATATTTACGCACCCGGATCTAAACAAGATCCACAGGATATGGGAATTAGGACCCCCATAATATATAAATGGCCAAGAAAAATTAAACCAAGAATGGATACAGAAAATCTGGCGAGCAGTATTGATATGGTTACAACTACCTTGGCAGCGGTTGGTTTGCAACCTGAACCCAATATGGAAGGTATCAACGTGATGGATCAAAAGGCAGTAAAAAAACGTAAAATGATCTTTAGTCTGGATTTTTCCCATGATATGGTTCACGTTGACCAACCTGAAAAAACATTGGAAAGCAGAATGGTTATTACTACCCCCTGGAAAATGATTGTTCCGGATGTGGCTAATGATCAAAATCAGAATATATTGCTATATAATATAATCAAAGATCCAATGGAACAAAAGAATATTGCATCAAGTAATCCCAAGGTGGTAAAAAGCCTTATGGAGAAATTGGATTCGTGGTGGTCAAAGTAACAAACAAATAGAAATTTCCAGATAACTGAGGGTAATGTTTTCATTTGACATTACCCTCAGTTTTTTTTAGCCTAAAATCAAATCAAATTAAATGAAAATGGATTTCAAAAATTCATAAAATCAACGGATATTTAGGCTAATGCATGCCCAGCCTGATTAACAAATTACTCAGAAGTAAATATGATTAACATTACCTCTGGCCCATCCCCATAGAAGAAATCAACTTTAACGGAGCCATAGACCCAAGCAAGGACCAAAATCCAGGCCATTAGTTAATCAGCTAGTAAAACCTGCCAGGTCTGCGTTGTACAAAACAATCTACTATGAAACGAAGAGAAATGATTACAAGCATGGGAGCCCTTACCTTGGGGCTTACCGGTGCTTCTTTGGCAAGTAATGACGTGTACGCAGCTCCCTACTCCCTGAGGAAGAAAAACATCGAAACGGATGTTTTGGTAGTAGGAGGGGGAACGGCTGGTGTTGTAGCTGCCATTCAGGCAGGTAGGGCAGGTACTAAAACAACCCTGATCGAAAGCGGCAGTCAGCTGGGAGGAACTACCACCACCGGAGGTGTGTCTTTTCCGGGAATTTTCCATGCTTGGGGAAAACAGATCATCGGAGGCATAGGATGGGAACTGGTGATGGATGCGGTGAAACTAAACGGTGATATTTTGCCAAACTTCTCCATTGTGCCCAATAATACTTCAATTCGCCACTGGAGGCACCAGGTAACAGTAAACGGTGCACTTTATGCCATGCTGGCTGAGGAAAAGTGTTTGGAAGCAGGTGTCGATATTCACTACTATGAAACGCCTACAGAAATTACCTTCAATAATGGGAAATGGACAGTAAAAACAGTTGGGAAAGGGATTACCAATGAAATTATCTGTGATCAGATCATTGATTGCTCTGGTAACGCAGCCGCCGCATCAATAGCAGGATTTACCCTGTTGAGAGAGGAAGATACACAACCAGGATCCTTTATCTTCAGGATTGGAGGTTATGATTTAGAATCCCTTGACCTTTCCAAAATTCCTGAGGAATACCATAGCCGACTCCGGCAAAATATGCTCATCAATAATGACGTGAAAGTTGAATCATCGGTTAATAATTTTCCCCCTACTGTTCCCTATAATTATGTTTATGTGCACGGGGCTGACTCGTCATCTGCTGAGTTGCATACAAAAGCTAATATAGAGGGAAGAACTTCCCTTTTGAATCTAATCAGAAAATTAAGAACATTTCCCGGATGTGAAAAATTAAAATTAATGAGTGCTCAGCCCGAAACAGCTGTTCGGGAGACCTTCAGGATAGACGGACTCTATAAAGTCACTCATGAAGATTACGTTTCGGGAAAAGTATTTGAGGATTCATTGTCTTACTCTTTTTATCCTATTGACCTGCACAGGGACGGACAATCCATCTACCAGGAATTTCTAAAGGAAGACATTGTTGCCACGATACCACTAAGGGCCTTGATACCTAAAAATAGTCAAAACTTTCTAGTTGCCGGGCGTTGTCTGAGTAGTGACCGACTGGCCAATTCCGCCCTCAGGGTACAGGCATCCTGCATGGGAATGGGACAGGCAGCGGCCGCGGCGGCGGTGTTGGCCATTAAATATAAGGTTACGCCCGCTGAGGTTCCTATAGACGAGTTAAAAAAGATGCTAAAGGAACACGGTGGGATTGTTCCGCAAGCCTGAGCAAGTCAATAATTTAAAGAAAGGAAAATGATTAATTGGATAATGGTTGGGGTTTCATTGATCCTGTTTTTCATGGGGAACGGGGAGGACATCCGTTACTTTCATCCTTCCACTATTCCGGTTGGGGATTCCTCGGTCGTTATAAAGGTATCCATCGATGATTCACCGGAAGGCCATGAGATTTTTCTGGCAAGAATGGGCGATGGAACTCCCCTGCATTATTTTATTGAACTTCGAACAGGAATATGCTTTGACAACAAGTGCCGGCCTTTAGATATCGTGCTATACTGGAACATTACCGGTAGGTACTTGGGTTTTGAGCTGCTGGACGGAGAGTTTCTGAGTAAATATGACCATACACCTTTTACGCCTAGTGAGTACGAGGAATTACATGATTTGCTGGCTGACCCCTTCCTACCACTGGGGAATTATGAATTTGAGGACTTGGTGAAAATCCCGGATACGGTAAATAATTCAGTAGATGGTGTATCCGGCGCAACCTCGAAGGATGTGTTGGAATATGTGGTAGAGGGAGCTGCCTATACGACCCATAAATTATGGAATGTGATCAATGGCCCTATTCGGGAGCAAGTCATGACGCAGACAGAAAGCAGTCTTGATTCTTTCTTGTTTCTCAAAATTCTACAAAGTGAAAATCAAAGTGACAGAACCTGGGCAATGGAACGCCTTTCTTTGATTTATGAGTTGGATGAATTAGTGATTGACGCATTAATCGGCATACTCCTTACAGATGAATACTTTCAGTCTTATTTGCTACTTAAATCGCTTTCATCCCATCAACTGAAGTCGGATTATCTACAGCTAGAGCTATTCAATCTGATTGGAAAGGTAGACCATGCGATCGAAAACATGATTTTTGATAAATTAGCCGATGCTCCCCAGTTAAGTCAAGAAGTTGTGGATTATTCAATTTCTACCTTGAGAGAACTGAATGATATGCAACTTGTTAGGTTGTTAAAGCTTTATTCGCATCATGGGGTAATGCAGGATGAACTGGTTAAGGAATTAAGCGGAATAATACCACATGAAAACAAATATATTGAAAAACAGGTGTTGAATTTCCTGGAAAGGAATTCCGAAAGTCCTGGTCAAATATGAAATCCATAATGAAGGTTAATGCCAGACTGGGATGAACTTAAAGTTGATGGGGTTATTGGTTGATGAGTTAAATGGAAAAACGATGATGTATTGTCAAAGTTTGGAAAGGTTTTATTTTTTTAGCCCCAACCGGGGCGTAATCAATAGCCAGGGGTGTAGCGCCAGCGGAGCCCCTGGTCAGGAACAAACATTTCGACTGCGTTTTGGCAGCGGGGATGGTTGAAAAAGCCATTCTTTCCCGCCAAAACCCGATTCTGTCTGATTCTGCCTTTTCTTGGATGTCTGAATTCAATTTGCAATGGCTTAAAAAAGAGCCTATTAGTAGCCAAACATCCGCCATTTTGTACACTGTCTGGCTGAGGTTTGTAGACGGCTCCAAACGAACCCTTCCTTTGTCCATTAATCGTCCTGTATTCATTATTTAATTTCTGTGAGGATAAACTTAAAGTTGATGGGTTAAATGGTATTGCTGCCGTTTCTTTTCCCTTAAATCTGGAGGCTGTAAGTTCTGGACTTTGATTTCGAGATAAACCGTAGTTCCGAACAAAAGACGGCAGATCAGTCATCAAGGGGTTTTGGCGGGACGGGGTCTTCGGAATTGACAGTTTTGCGGCCAAAACGCAAACTATACGTTATTTTTAAATCCCCGGGTTGAAACCCGGGGCTATTGAATCGACCACCCCTCTGGGGTTTTTATTTATCGGTAATCAATAAATTACGATTAACGTAATCACTAATCATGTAACTGTCGGATAACGTTTTTTCGGAACTCAATTATCGCCCTTCCCTTCAGTTGCAAATCCCCTGATAGCGAAGCGGTTACGGGAGGGCAGGGAAGGGGTGGTGCAGTTCGGCGGCAGGGATGGTTTTGGTACCGGATCAATAGGTTTAATAGAGGTGGATTAATGGTAATTCCGTCCATTTCCAATTGCAAATTGGGAAATATGAAAGGGTAGGACATGCCGTTAATAAACAGTCCTGAGGACTGTTTTAGGCTTGGGACAGGTAGTAGGGAAGGCAAATTACACCCAGCATGGAATCTATACGGATCACAATGTTTATACAGAAGAAAAGCTAGAGATCGTCCGCCAGCTTTCTGGATCCAAAAATGGGTATTTGGCCAATAAATCCTTTCTAGGTTCACTACGACGATAGTAATTGCGCCATTTCCTATTGATTTCAAATACTGGGTAATTCAGCTCACACAACGTCTTTCCATATCATTATTTTACATAAGTGTAATATTTTTTATTCGGTGAAAAGTCATATACTCAAATTTTTGATAAGAGGAATTCCCTTTTATCAAAAAAAAACCATATAGTTATTGCATTTTATAGGCTAATTGATTTTTTGTACTATTTTTGACTTAAAAATAACCAAAACCCAAATATAACTTATGAAAAAGTATTTACTAAGGCTTTGGACCCCGATCTCCCAAAGGCTCCATCTTGCCTTTTTTGTCGTGGTCCTAACGATGAATGGGGTTGCTGCGACTCCAACAGACCTTCATCAGAATGCAATAGACATCCGAGGCAAAGTTACCGACGCAGCAGGACAGCCCATTCCGGGAGCTACAGTGGTCGTAGAAGGCACCAATATTGGAACGGTGACGAATATTGATGGCGAGTTTTCCCTCAATGTTGGCG
>DATHWC010000111.1:0-6172 GCA_035460985.1 Lunatimonas sp. | reverse complement strand
GACGCTTTCATCCACTAATTATTCATTTCCCTATTGTTCTTGTTTTCCTAGTCCTTTTATTCGAGCTATTAAGAGGTTTTAGAATTATAATTATTCCGACCAGTCTAATTGGATTTATACTTGCCATAGCACTTTTGGGGAGTTTGGTCGCTTTGGGTCTTGGTTTTTTATTATTTTATACCGGGGAATATTCAGGAAACATCATGCAGCAGCATCTATGGGGCGGTGTCATTCTTACTGCTTCTTTGGCGCTGGCATGTTTTCTATTCCTCCATAATTATCAATCAAGATCGAGTGGAAGCTACATATCTTATTTCAGTGTTTTGGTTTTTGCCAATGTAGCGTTGTTTTACACAAGTCATCAAGGAGGATCATTGACCCATGGAAGTGAGTTTCTCACTGAATACTTGCCGTCAATAAACAAGCAGGACGTTGACTGGGAGCCCAAACCCATGGAGGAAATGTTGGTGTTTGAGGACATGATTATTCCCATCATGGATAAAAAATGTATGAGCTGTCACAATGCCAATAAGACCAAAGGGGGATTAGTTTTGACTTCTTATGAGGAAATATTAAAAGGAGGGAAAAGCGAACATCCCACGTTAAAACCAGGCGATCTTGGCCAAAGTGAAATGTATCAGCGGGTAATGCTCCCCCGTGACGATGAAAAGCACATGCCGCCCGATGGGAAAGTTCCTTTGTCGCAGGAGGAAATCACCTTATTGGAATGGTGGATAATTAATGGTGCCGAGCCGGAATTACTTGTTCAGGAAGCGGCCCAGGATACTCAAATTCAGCCTTTTATTACGGCTTTTATAACTGATCTGGAAAACCAAAGGAAGGCCAGGTATATGCAAAAAAGAGAACTGGAAAGTATGATCGTTTCTGTGTCCAGTGGTAACAGGTACAAACTAGGTTTGGATGAATTTGGTGACGGTAGGATAGCATTATCCATGGCATTCCCCCCTACCTCATTTGAAGACAATGATTTGATGGACCTGCAGCCCCTCTTCCCTCAGATATCCAAGGCCTCGCTGGTAGCCAGCAACATTACTGACGATGCACTGTACTATATAGGCCAGATGTCGTCTCTCCGAGAGCTTTACCTGCAGCAGACCCAGCTCAATGGATCCGGGTTAGTCTTCCTTGGTAACCTTCCCAATCTTCAACTACTTGATCTTTCAAAGACGGCTATAGAAGATGGGCACCTTTTACACGTATTAAAGATAGGAAGTCTCCAAGAGCTTTATTTAAACAGTACCCAAGTATCCCAGGAAGTGATTAAGGCCATACAGGTAAACCGTCCTGATATAACCATCCACCTGGAGCGGGGGAATTTCTTTTAATGAAGCGAACTGGAGTTAGATATTTTAGAAATCCGTTAATAAATCCAGCTCAAATTTCACATATTGGCCACATAATATTGAAGGCGGCGCTTTAGTTTTAGACATTACTCACTTTGCTCGCGTTTTTGACGGATGAAATATGCGTTGTTGTCATATTTGGATGCAGCCGCCCATTTTACATTTACTTTTGGCAAATAGGTAGCCAATTCTTTGATAATTGATCTGTTACCTGTGTTCAGAGCAATATTATGCCATTCTTGGGGATCCTGTACCAAATCATATAGTTCCTCAGACCCGTCCTCATACCGAATATACCGATGGGATTCGGTTACGATGGCATGGTTGTTTCTTGCCCAGGTGGTAATTGCAGGATGCGTCCATTGAAGTGTTGGATCTTGGATAAGTGGGACAATACTTCTGGATTCGATTGCGGGCACTTTCTTAAGCCCAGCCAACTCGGCTAAGGTAGGGTAAATGGAAAATAACTCCACCGGAGAATCTATTCTTACGTTTTCGGAGATGCCCGGTCCCGCAAAAATAAGTGGCGAAAGCGTTGCCCGATTCCAAAGTGCAACTTTGGCAAAGGTACCCTTTTCACCAAGGCGATACCCGTGATCAGACCAAAGGACCACTATCGTGTTTTCGGCGTAAGGACTCTCTTCCAAAGCATCTATCACCTCCCCAATGTAATGGTCTACAAAAGAAACGCTGGCCAGATAAGCCTGAAGGATATTTTTCCACTGCTTGTTTTCAATGGCCCATTCTGTGGATGGCATCATGGGAAGATCATCAATCTCCAACGCTATTGGAGGCAAATCATCGGCATCAGTCGGAAGGTAGTCGGGCAGATGTATAGCTGCAGTATCGTACAGGTCAAACCACTTCTGAGGCACATACCAGGGAACATGAGGCCTCAAAAACCCAACTGCCAAAAAGAAAGGGGATTGATAATTCCTGTCCAATCGTTCCACGGCCCACTTAGCAGTACGGTAATCCGGCATTTGATCATCCCGTTCGGGAAATGCTCCCCAATCGGTAGAGGTTCCTTTTTTATCCCAATGAAAACGCCGGGGGGGAGAAGGCCCGAAGCCCCGCTCCCTTCCGCCACTTTCGTCAAACAAACCCTCAGGAGCATGTTCGTGGAAAATCTTTCCTACTCCCATGGTATGATAACCAGCATCTTTAAAATATTGTGGCATCAAGGTTACGTTCCTGGTTGCTTCGTTTGTATCCTGGATAAGGTTATCATCCAAAAATCCATAAATGCCCGTTGTAGACGGCCTCAATCCCGTCATGATCGCTACCCGGGATGGACTGCACATGGGGGCCTGGCATTGGGCATTGGCAAAAAGAGTTCCACGCTGAATCAACCTGTCCAAATTGGGCGTAATGGCATCCGGATGTCCCATCGCTCCAATAAAATCATTTAGATCATCGACTGCAATCAACACAATATTTGGACCGGGAAGGTGAGTGCGATCAGCCTTGGTTTTTGGTACTGGACTAGCCAACAAGAGCATCATCACTAATCCCATAAAATGCGGAAGAAAAATTTTGAAAATTGGATTATTCATTAGGGTTAGAGAGTTATTGGAAAATTATGATCAAACAAGACGGCTAAAGAAAAGGCAGGAAACACCTTGAATCCGGCTTTAAATTACACCAAAATGATTTATATTAATCCCCAACCCCATAAAATGGCTGGAATTACCGATATAATTTTCGTAATATGCCATCTAAAAGGTGCTTTCCCTACTACTATGAGCCAACCATCGCAAATTTATTTGATTTCCCTAATGACAATAACACTACTCACGCAGTGCGACTCACCAAAAAACACCGCCGATTCCAGCGTATCAAATGAATTTTACACGATGGAAGATTTTCAGTCCGTCAAAAAATATGATGCCCATGTTCACCTTTGGAAGGATTTTGACACCCTGTTTATGGATCAGGCTTTAGCTGACAATTTTGCCTTAGTCAATGTCAGCGTTTATTCCTCTCCTTCCCGCTCCCCGGAATCCCAGGATAATTTTTCCCTTCAGCTATTGGAAAAATACCCCAAAGACTTGACATTTATCAGTACCTTTTCGCTGGAAGGATTTAATGACTCCGATTGGACAGAAAAAACATTGAATTTTTTACAAGACGCTATTGATAAGGGAGCGATAGGTGTAAAGGTTTGGAAGAACATAGGGCTGGAGCTAAAAAACAGGGATGACGAGTTTGTGATGATTGACGACAAGGCTTTTGCACCCATAATGAAATTGCTTGTTGACAACAACATTACACTACTGGGCCATTTGGGAGAACCGAGAAACACCTGGCTTCCCATAGAAGAAATGACAGTAAAGGGAGACCGGGATTATTTCTCGGAAAACCCAAAATACCATATGTACCTGCACCCAGAATACCCGAACTATGAAGCGCAAATTGCAGCCCGTGACCGGCTATTGGAAATCAACCCTACATTAAACTTTGTGGGGGCCCATCTAGGAAGCTTGGAATGGAGCGTGGACGAACTGGCAAAAAGACTGGACAGCTATCCAAATATGTCCGTAGACTTGGCTGAACGCATATCCCACTTGCAGCATCAGGCAGTAACAAATTGGCAGGCCGTTCATGATTTTCTCATTAAGTATCAGGATCGAATTATTTATGGGACGGACTTACGGACAAGTGCGTCTGATATCACAGGTACCACCTATGAGGAAATTAGGAATCATGCCCATGAGATTTGGTTACGTCACTGGCGTTTTTTTGTAACGGATGATGAAATGGAAGTCCCCAAGGTCACCGGCAAATTTAACGGCATGAAATTACCCAAGTCCGTAGTAGACAAGATATACCGAACGAATGCGGAACACTGGTATCCCCGACTAAAGCACTAACACATCCTTCCCCACCTATTCCCAAAAAAACCATGAATTCACAAAACCGGAGAAATTTTCTAAAATTGTCATCCCTCGCAATAGGAGGGCTAAGTTTAGGTGGGGTATTTTCCCCCGGTAAAGCCTTTTCTCAGTCGAATTCAGTCAAGCAAACGATTCGGTTAGGATTTATCGGCATTGGGGGAAGAGGTTCTTATCACTTGGATACAGCCCTTGGAATTGAAGGTGTTGAAGTCCCTGCAATCTGTGACGTCAACACGAAAAACCTATATAGGGCAAAACGCTGGGTCGAAGAATCGGGTCAGCCCAGCCCTGCACTTTACGACAGGGGGCCAACTGATTTTGTAAGGATGTGTGAAGAGGAAGATTTGGATGCCATAATCTGTGCTACTCCTTGGGACACCCATGCGCCGATCTGCCTGTCTGCCATGAAGAACGGTAAACATGCCGCCTGTGAGGTCCCCTTGGCTCAAACCCTTGACCAAGCTTGGGAACTGGTAGAAACTTTTGAAAAAACCGGCAAATGGGCGAGTATAGTCTTGGGTGGATTTGGCGACCTAACCATGTTGAATATGGTCCGAAAAGGTCTGTTGGGAGATATTATACATGTAGAAAGCGGCTACATCCACGACCTTCGTATGGTGAAATTCAATCCGGAGGAAGAACCCTGGCGCTTGCAGCCAGCTGTAGACCGGAACGGCAACCTTTACCCGGACCACCCCATGCGCAATATGATGCCCTGCTTGGATATCAACCGTGGAGATCGTTTCGACTATTTGGTGTCCATGAGTTCCAAGTCTGTTATGATCAACCAATATGCTAAGGATATGTACGGCAAAGATCATCCCTATGCAACGAAGGAAATGGCATTGGGAGATTATAATGCCTCGCTGATCCGGACGGTAAATGGGAAAATGATCACGCTAAACCACGATACCCATACCCCCCATCCCCGGGAAAACTTCAGACTCCAGGGAACCAAAGGCATTTATCTCAGAGAAAGGGACAATTCACGTATCTACCTAGATGGCAAGAGTCCCCGGGATCATCAATGGGAATCCGCCGACGAATATGTAAAAGATTACGAGCATGATATTGTAAAAAATTACAATCCTCCCCAACGAAAAGGAGGAGCAATACGGGGCCATGGAAGCGGAGGAATGACACAAACCCCCATCAACTGGCACAGATTGATTCAAGCCATCCGTGAAAATACCCAGCCGGATTGGGATGTCTATGACTCCGTTACCAGTGCCGCCGTCATACCGCTGTCTGAGGCTTCTGTTGCCGATAAAAGTAGACCAGTGGATTTCCCGGATTTCACAAAAGGAAAGTGGCAGAGCAGGCCGCCTCTTTATATCCCTTACGGGGGATAGTCAACCAGTGTGGTTCAGAAATATAACCTACCTATTATCTCCTTGTTCAGGGGTTGAAACCCCTGGCTATTGAAGAGTTGAATCCCTTCAAAGTCCGGTTTTGGCGGGAAAGAAATGGCACCACAACCCTTCCCGCTGCCAAAACACAATCGAGATGCTCATTCATATCCAGGGGCTCCGCTTCGCTACACACCTGGCTACTTAGATTACACGCTTACAGGGCTGGGAATTCTGGCCCGTCATAAATAATAAATACACCGCAACCACTCCCATTTCAACTTTCCCCTACAATAATATCACCTAATATCCAGTATCAATAAGTATCATTTCCAATATTTCGGCCGTAGGCCATATCTCTACCCGATTTCTACTATATTTCAATTCATAAATAACAACCCATCAACTCTACCGCTACATCTCCTTAAATTCCAGCCTACTTATCACATCGAATGCCACATGCAACATGACTGCGGCGACTAGACCCATTCCCATGCTTATACCCAATAATCCATAGACAAATTGTCGGGAAATGATGGCTACAAAAAAGCCTGAACCCAGA
>DATHWC010000110.1:0-8885 GCA_035460985.1 Lunatimonas sp. | reverse complement strand
AGAAAACCAGCATTACGGTTTGGCTTTTGGTGTGCTGACCGAAAAGGGTCAAGGTAGGGGAGGAGACGGCAGTGCAGGCACATTTGTCTGGGGAGGATATTTTAACACGCAGTATTTTGCAGATCCCAAGGAAAACATCGTGGGCATAATTATGAAACAAACCCAGGGAGGTACCGGGGATCAGACTTCGTGGAAGTTTAAGCAGATGGTGGGAGCGGCCGTAGATAACTAATATTCTAATACGAGAATTCTATGAAAACGTGGATGACGATAGGCCTTTGCCTTGTTTTTCTTTCTGCTTCCGCCCAACAGCGGCGAACCAAAAAGCTGAACGTATTGGAGGAATCTGTTCCGACGGCGGTCGGTATGTCACCTGATCGCCTTCAATGCATAGATGTAATGATTCAGGAGCAGATTGACAGGGGAACCATTCCCGGCGCTGTGGCACTAGTTGCGAGAAACGGCAAAATTGTGTACCATAAAGCGTTTGGAAAAGCAGATGCCAATTCAGACGCACTGCTAGGGAAAGATCAGATTTTCAGGCTGGCGTCACAGACAAAGGCCATCACTTCCACAGCGGTCATGATGCTATGGGAGGAAGGAAAGTTTAGACTTGACGACCCTATCTCCAAGTATATCCCAGCGTTTGAAAACATGAAGATACTGGAGACCTTCAGCCTTTCTGATACAAGCTTTACCGCCCGCCCTGCCTCAAAGGAAATTACCATTCGTCACCTGCTGACGCATACCAGTGGGATAGGATATGGAATGATAGATCCTGACGAAAGGATTCGGATGATTTATACAAAAGGAAAGGCGGTAGATGCATTTACCACAAATGATATTAGCATTGAGGCCTTTGTAAACAACATCGCCAAGCTGCCGCTGCATTTCAATCCGGGAGAAAAATACCAATACAGTTATGGATTGGACGTATTGGGGTATTTGGTTGAAATTGTCTCCAAAATGCCTTTTGACCAATTTTTAAGGCAAAGGCTATTTGATCCACTCGGAATGGACGATACATGGTTTTACTTGCCGGAAGAAAAAGCAAGCCGCTTGGTGAAAGTTCAGGAAAAGGCCTCGGGAGCTTGGCAAAACCTACCCGAAGGAAATGTCCTTGCAGACTATCCGATTAAGGGCGCACAAACTTTTTTCGCAGGAGGCGCGGGACTTGTAAGTACTGCGAGGGATTATGCCCTTTTTCTTCAAATGTATCTAAACGGTGGGAATATCAATGGACATCGGTTCCTTAGTCCAACTACCATTAAGGTCATCCTAGACAATCACACTGCTGATTTATATGGAGGTTCAGGAAGTTATCACGGTCTGGCATTCAGCGTCCTACGTCCCGAAGGTGTTGCAAAAGGAGGTTCGGGAAGTGCCGGGACCTTTAGTTGGGGTGGCTATTTCAATACCCAATATTTTGCTGACCCGCAAGAAAATGTTATTGGGATACTCCTCAAACAGACGGTAGGCAGTTCAGGGGATGAGACGGGGTGGAAATTTCAGCAGCTAGTAGGAGCGGCGATAGACGATTAATCGGGGAGATTTGTCCTCTTGAATAGATCTTTCAAGGAGCTTTTTCCTTATATTTGCGGGCTATGAGCGAAAAATCTTTCAAACGATATACGGTAACTTCGGCCTTGCCCTATGCCAACGGGCCCCTTCATATAGGACACTTGGCTGGATGTTATATTCCTTCGGATATCTATGTCCGGTATCTGCGGTCACGGGAGCGTGATGTTGCCTATGTATGCGGATCGGACGAGCATGGTGTCGCCATTACCATCAAAGCCAAGAATGAGGGAATTACCCCCCAAGCGGTAGTTGACCGCTACCATGAATTGATGAAGGAAAGTTTTAAGACTTTTGGGATCAGTTTTGACCATTATTCCCGTACATCTGCGCCAATTCACCATGAGACGGCGGCGGGTCTTTTTAAGGAACTATACGATAAAGGCGAATTTGTTGAGCAAATTACCGAACAGTATTATGATGAGGATGCGGGACAATTTTTGGCGGACCGCTATATCGAAGGAACCTGTCCAAAATGCGGTTACGAACATGCCTACGGAGATCAATGTGAGAAGTGCGGCTCTTCGTTAAGTCCCACCGACCTAATCAACCCGAAATCTAAACTTAGCGGAAACTCCCCTGTTTTAAAGGAGACAAAACATTGGTTCATGGATTTAGGGAGGTATACAGCCTTTTTGAAGAAGTGGATATTGGAAGACCACAAAGATGACTGGAAAAACAATGTACTAGGTCAGTGCCGGAGCTGGTTGGAAGCAGGTGACGGATTGCAGCCACGCTCAATGACTAGAGACATGGACTGGGGAATTCCGGTCCCGCTTCCCGAGGCGGAAGGGAAAGTACTTTATGTGTGGTTTGACGCACCCATTGGATACATTTCTTCCACGAAGGAGTGGGCCCAGGAAAAAGGCATAGACTGGGAGCCCTATTGGAAAGATAAGGATACCAAGTTGGTACATTTTATAGGAAAGGACAATATAGTTTTTCACTGTATCACTTTTCCAGCCATTCTTAAAAATCTTGGAGATTTCATTCTACCTGAGAATGTGCCGGCCAATGAATTCCTGAACCTGGAAGGGGACAAGATTTCTACCTCCCGCAATTGGGCGGTTTGGCTTCACGAATACTTGGAAGAATTTCCTGGGAAGCAAGATGTCCTTCGCTATGTGCTCACGGCCAATGCGCCAGAGACAAAAGACAATGATTTTACCTGGAAGGATTTTCAGACTAGAAACAATTCGGAGCTGGTAGCCATTTATGGAAATTTTGTAAACCGGGCGGTGGTATTGACGCACAAATTCTTTGATGGCAAGGTTCCAGAACGGGGAATCCTTTCCCCTTATGACTTGGAAGTGCTGGAGGAGATGGCAGCTTTTCCGGAAAAAATAGCCCAATCTCTGGAGCGGTTCCGAGTTAGGGAAGCTTTAGGAATCATGATGGATTTTGCCCGATTGGGAAATAAATACCTCGCAGATACAGAACCATGGAAAGTGATTAAGACCAACCCTGACCGAACAGCTACCATTTTAAACTTGGCATTGAATATTGCGGCAAATTTAAGTATTGTGTCTGCGCCTTTTTTGCCATTTACTGCTATAAAACTAAAAGAGACTTTGGGATTGGGCCCATTGTTGTGGAAGGATGCCGGCAAGGACCAGTTACTTACCACCGGTTCGGAAATTGCCCCTGCAACCCTTCTTTTTGATAAAATAGAAGATGAATCCGTGGAGATACAAGTAAATAAGCTGTTGGCATCCAAAAAGCAAAACGAGTTGTCAAATGCCGAAATTGAGCCGATGAAGGATATCATTACTTACGATGATTTTGCTAAGCTGGATATGCGGATTGTGACGATTTTGGAAGCTGAGAAGATGAAAAAATCAAAAAAACTGCTCAAATTGACGGTGGATACGGGGCTTGGTAATAGAACGGTGCTCAGTGGAATAGCAGAACATTTTACTCCAGAAGAACTTATCGGAAAGCAAGTCACTATGTTAGTTAACCTAGCTCCGAGGAAAATGATGGGCATTGATTCGGAAGGGATGATTCTAATGGCAGAGGATGCAGCGGGCAGACTCAAATTATTACACCCGCATGAACCATCGAACCAAGGTTCTACGATAAGTTAAGGTTTTAAAGAAAGGTTTGTTTTATTTAATGACTACATCGTCATCGTTGCTATTTGTCGTTGCAAAATAAAACCAACCTTTCACTTTTTTTGTTTTGTAATGGTTTTGGAGTGCTTTTTGTTTAACAGCTATAGTAGAACTCATCGTGCATGAAAAATAGTATTTTGCTAATCGTTGTTATAAGTGGGATGTTTTGGTCCGATACCATTACTTTGGAGGATTTGCAATGGAAAAACAGGGTATTGCTTGTGTTTCCCTCGCCTAATGAAGATAACCCCCTCCTTTGGGAAATGACAGACAGCCTGTTGGTGGAGATTGCGAATAGGGACCTTATTTACTTCGTATTTGGAGACAGCCTGATTTCAAATTCTGATTACAAGTTCGAAAAAGATTATGAGAGGCGACTTAGGAGTAGATACGCTTTAGGATCTAAAGAGGTATGTTGGATTCTTCTAGGCAAAGACGGCGGTTCCAAATTGAAGAAGGAAGGTACTTCCCCGAATTGGGAATTGCTTTTTGCGACGATCGATTCCATGCCCATGAGACAAAGGGAGATGAATCGAATAATAGACACCAATTAATAGAAGGATCTTATTTTCAGTTATTTCTACATTTCGTTCCTTACCTTTTCCATGTATTCCTCTATTAGTGGAATATTTTCATTTTTTGCTGAGGCCTCTTGCAGATACCTGAGTGCTTGAACGAATTCTCCCTTAAAATAGTGGTATAATCCTTTGTTTCTAAGCGCAAAGGGATTGTTGTTATCCTGACTCAGGCTATAATTAATATCTTCCAATCCACGTTCCAAATCCCCTGAAAATAGCCGATATAGTCCCCGGTTATTATAATAATAAGGTTGGTTGAGGTTTATTGATATCGCCTTTTCCACCAATTCCAATGCTCGGTCATAATCATTGGATTCAAAGGCTATCAGTGATTCCAAGTTGTAGATGTTGGGTTCCTTTTCGTTTAATGTTTTGGCGGTTCTTAGGTCCTCCTGAGCGCTTTGATGACTACCCTGATAATAATAGATTGTAGCCCGGTTCACCAGCAAGTCAGAATTATCGGGAGCCAATGAGATTGCCTGAGAAAAAGCACCTAATGCTTTGTCATTTTCGGAGAGTTCGGTATACGTAAGGCCTTGAATGAAGTATCCCCTATAGTCTTTGGGGAGGTCTTTTATCTATTTCTCAGCAGCTCCGAGAGCCCTGTAATTTTCCCCAAAGTCCAAGTGGGAAATGGCGCGTTGATATAACGCATCATAATTGGTTGGCTGGATTTCGAACACGCTACTGAAATCTTCTATGGCCTTTGGGAAGTTAGCCAGGCGAATATAAGCTAAACCCCTGTTGTAGT
This sequence comes from Lunatimonas sp., assembly GCA_035460985.1. GTDB lineage: Bacteria > Bacteroidota > Bacteroidia > Cytophagales > Cyclobacteriaceae > Lunatibacter. The sequence goes on along the minus strand of DATHWC010000110.1, from coordinate 3,864 downwards.
AGGCATCAGCAAATTCTCCATCTAGTTTTAAGGCTTCTTCATAAAAGTTGATAGCTCCTTGAATGTCTCCTTCTTGCAGTTTGGCGTTCCCCTTAAGGAGAAATCTGCCCTTTTTACTTTCCGCCGAATCGCAGGAGGCAATCAACAATGTGCCAATGATTACGACAATTAATTTTTTCAGACCCATGTTTACCCTCTTCAGAAACTATTTTTTTAACTTCTCTTCCTCTCCGAACAAGAAAGAGAACGGTTTAGTGCTTTCCTGAAGGTCAAATATCCGTTTCATAATGGCCAACGTGGGGATTATCAAAATCATACCGACTACGCCCCAGATAGCTCCTCCGACCAATAACCCGACGAAGGTAATTAGGGCATTCAGATTTACATTGCTGCCTACTATTTTTGGGGTTAGAAAATTACTTTCGATCAATTGGATTACCGTAAATGAGATAACCACCATGAAGGGATAAAAAAGGCCATCCATTGTCAGAAATGCAAAGATAAAAGGAAGTATGGCGCCTAGAAATGGGCCTAAGTAAGGGATAATATTCAGAAGAGCGGCGAAAATCCCAAAAAACAAGGCGTTTTTTACGCCGATTAGGTATAAAACCGCAGTATTCATCACAGCCAAAATCCCCATAACCTTAAAGACTCCCAAGATATAGTATTGGACAACTTTTCTCAAAGATCTAATTTTTTCTTTTACGTCTTCCTCGTGGTGATCCCTAAATAACCGGGCGATAAACTCGGATAAATGGTCTCGGTAAATAAGCATGAAAAATATAAATACAGGTACCAGGACCACTCCTGCCAAGGAACCGATTGTATTTAATAAAATATTAGATACTGTATCGCTGTTTGATTCCAAAAGGTTGAAAATTTGAGCTTTATCTATCCCGTCTTTTATACCAAGGTCAGCCCCAAATAGGTCACTGGCCAATTTGTCGATATCCGACAAATAATTGTTCAGCCGATCTGATACATCATCCAAATCTTTTGTGAAATTGCGGACTTGCAAGATTACGAGGAGAACTATGCCTAAAATAACGACAATGGCGGATAGCAGGGCAATGATCCCGCTAAATATCCGGGGAATTTTTTTACTTTCCATCCAATTGCAAAATGGAATCATTAACATGGCAATATATCCGCCCAAAAATAACGGGATTAGCAGGCTTCTTCCGATTGTCAAAATAAAAACGATGACGATTATTAACAATAGGATAGCAAGTACCTTCAGGTAACCGGGGATTTTATACTTGTCCATAGAAATTCTTTACGGATAAATTTTATATAAAAGTATACAAATTGATAATTATTGTGTGGCTATTTTGGATTAAGAAACAAACCTACCAAAAAGTGTAGACAAATCGAATGCCGAGATTATAGGGCATTGTGGTTGGGTATTTATAAGATTGGTGGGTATTTTGGAAGGGAAATACAGCAGAAACCAGCCTGCCGTCCTAAATAATTTTGACCGTTTACTGCTACTTTTAACCCATCATACTGCAGGGTTTACATGTGGATTCTGAGCTTTTGTTTGGAATGCATGGATATGGTACGTTTTGGCAGTGGGTATGTTTTTAGAAGACTGCCTTAGGCATTTTGATTTCGGTAGGCAGATTGCTGATTGTTTTGCGACAGCGTACGGGTTTTAGCCTGTTTCATGTTAGATTCGTCATTACTTTGATGTTACCTTTCACAATCTCTTTTTTTGTTTTAATTTTGGCAACCACGGTTTAAAATTACGTTTGAGTGAACAAAGAAAAGAGGCGACTGATTATATTTTCCATTGTGATAAGCATCGCCTTGATGATTGTCAAATTTTATTCATATTACCTAACCCAGTCTAACGCAATCCTTACAGATGCCTTGGAGAGTATTGTTAATGTCGTGGCCTCTTCATTTGCTATGTACAGTATTTACCTTAGTTCGCAGCCAAAGGACGACAACCATCCTTATGGGCATGGCAAAATAGAATTTTTCAGTGCGGGCATAGAAGGTATCTTGATAATTCTGGCTGGCATATTTATCATTTACCAGTCATTGTACACGCTTTTGTTTCCCCAGCCGCTTTCCATGTTGCCAGCGGGGATGGCCTTGGTGGGTTTTTCCGGAGTTGTCAACGGCGTATTGGGTTATGTGCTTCTTAAAAAAGGAAAAGAACTTAACAGCATTACCCTCCAAGCCGACGGCAAGCATATTTCCACAGATGCTATCAGTAGTTTTGTGCTTATTTTGGGCATTGCAGTTATTTACTTAACCAATCTATATTTCCTTGACAGTGTATTTTCCTTCCTCTTTGCCCTATATATCATTTACAATGGATACACGCTTGTACGGAGGTCTGTTGCCGGACTTATGGATGAGACCAATCCAGCAGCAATTGGACATACGGTAAAAATACTGAATAGGCACAGGAAGGCGAACTGGATTGATATCCACAACATGCGGGTACAACAATATGGTGGCGACAGCCATATTGATCTTCATTTGACCCTGCCTTACTATTACGATTTGGTCAAGGTTCATGACGAAGTACACCATGTAGAGGAGGTTTTGGAGAATAATCTTCCAGGGTATGTAGAAGTCTTTGTTCACGCAGACCCCTGTATTCCTGAATCCTGCTGTCATTATTGCCAAATCAAATCCTGCCCAGTAAGAAAGGTACCGACTATGCAAAAAATTAAATGGGACGAAGTAAACATGTCAAAAAATCAAAAGCACTATCACGAGCATTCTTCTTTTTCCAATCAGGACTAACCTTCCCCCAATTCTCTCATTGCCAGTGCCTATCACGACTCTGTACTTGCCGTTTTATCGGTTTCTCACCAAATTCCAACTTTAATTATATTGGGGATAACAAATCATTGGATTTAATAAAAATTAATTAAGCTTTAGTGTTAAGTATTGCTGTTTTAAAAAATATTATATTTCATAAACAACGGATTGCTTACATTTTTATTGTAGATTAATTTGTATTTCATACATATTTTTTTTAACTTCATATGTGATTTAGGAACTCATTAATCCCGGAAGCCATGAAAGATAAACAATTTACCATTCTCATTGCGATTTCAGCGCTCTTATGGTTGATGATAATTGGATTTATCGTCATATAACTTAATATAGAAGATTTCTTTCGCTTACCTTTTCAAGTCTAGGTCTAGAGTTTTTGATAGGTTACTTTTGAAAGGGGCATGTAAATCATGCCCCTTTTCTTTTTGGAATTAAGCTAGTCTCTATAAGTCCTTCGAAGAGATAAGGCCTGCTCTCCTGAGCAGGGCTTCAGGTTTGGGAGATCTTCCCCTGAATCTCTTGTAAAGGGTGTTGGGATGCGTTTTGCCACCGGCGGACAAGATATGTGTTGCGAATGCCTCTGATGTTTTTTTGTCAAATATCCCTCTTTCCAAAAACAACTCAAAAGCATCTGCGTCCAATACTTCCGCCCATTTATAACTGTAATAACCCGCAGCGTATCCACCCTGAAAAATATGGGAAAATGAAGTGCTCAAAGAGGTTTCCGGGACAGCCGGTAGCAGTTCGGTTTTTTCCATCAAGTTCTTTTCGAATCCCAAAATATCCTCTATTTCCTTAGGGTCGGAACTATGAAAAGCCATGTCCAGTAAGCCAAAACTAATCTGCCTCACTGTCTGATAGCCCTGCTGAAAATTGGCTGCCTTTTTCAATTTCATGATCAATTCCTCGGGGATTTTAGCACCTGTGTCATGATGGCGGGCAAATAAGTCGAGACATTCCTTCTCGTAACACCAATTTTCAAATATCTGCGAAGGGAGTTCGACAAAATCCCAATATACATTTGTGCCGGAAAGTGATTCATATTTCCCCTGCGCCATTATTCCA
>DATHWC010000109.1:0-10833 GCA_035460985.1 Lunatimonas sp. | reverse complement strand
CAAGTGGAAGCCGTTTTTGGCTGGTTGGAATCTCGGCGATCATGTACCTTTCCGGTTCCATCCATTCTTGGATCTCTTCTTTAAAAGTGTAGATGGTGCCGCTAAGGCATACCAGGAAAATAATGATTCCACTGGCAATACCCATCCAAAGGTGAATTTCATTTAGCCATCTACGGGTAAATGCCCAGGCGGTTTCTTGTTGTTTATTCATTGCGAAAGTGGTTTAAGAGTTAGTTTGCCCACCAAACTTTGGCGGTGGTGACTTGGTCATCGCCTTGGTTGACGACTTCATCCAGATTAGTCATTCGTTCCGTCTCCGGATACATCAGCCTTTGAGGTCGAACAGAAGGATTATTGATTGCAAGGGAATTTGGAAACTGGGGCATACCCAGTCTACGGAAGTCATTCCAAGCTTCGATACTACTGATGCTATTTAGGGAAAGCCATTTTTGAAGGATTAGTTGATCCAAGGTGCCCTGATAGCCTACTTCCGTCTGGTTCAGGTATTCATCCGCAGCCGCACCGTTCAGTCCCAGATAGGCGAAGGATTCAGTAATAGCTGCATTATATAGTTCTTCTGCGGACTGGTTTACCCATCCTCGCTGTGCCGCTTCAGCTTGTAAAAACAAACTTTCAAAGGACCCCATCAAGACGCTGGCCTGTGTAGGACTTTTCAAAAGCCCCGCAGGCTGACCGTTGTTTTCCAACGGACCTTTAAATGCCGACGTATTTGCACGTCCATATAGGGCTTGGTTTACCACCGGATCTCCAAAAACAACCCCATTGTAGTCGCCATTAACAGCCACATAAAGTTGTCCAAGTCTGGGATCATTCCTTTCCTTATACTGTTCCAACAGGTAGGTTGTAGGCCGAATATCCTGATAGTTTGCGGTAGCCGCCTGCTGAACATTCCGGTAGTAGCCTTCATAAAAGGGGTTCATTTTCCCAGCCGTCTGCAAATAACCTGGCTGTACCAAGGCACTTTCACCCTGCCCTAAAAATCCACTGCCTTCCGCTGCAATCTTCGCAAGCTCTGCATTGATATAGGCTGCATTGTCTTTTTCACTTTGGCGGATTAGTGCCCGCAGTTTTACCGTATTTCCAAATTTTGCCCAAAGTGTCTTGTTACCTTTAAACAGTATATCGTCTGTTCCAGCCACCTGCGCTGCAGGTGCGAGTTGAATGGCCGTAATTCCTTCGGTAATGAGATTTACTGCTTTTTGGTACACTTCCTCACCGGATTCATAGGCAGGAGTGGAATTGGTCGTTCCCTGCAATGCTTCCTCAAACGGTACATTATTATAGATGTCAATCAAGCGAAGAAAATGCCATCCCTGCATGATTTTGGCCACTCCCTCGTAAAAGGGCTCTCCCTCCTGCTCTGCCTGTTCTCTGATTAAATGGTAATACACCAAGGTAGTATAAGTAGTTTCCCAAACTGGATAGCCATCCCGAACGTCCCGCATACCGGGACCGTTGTAATTTTTTTGGTGAAAGAAGGAGTTGATCCCTTCACTGCTTGTCCCCCAATAGCCTCCCCAGAGGGCTCCCAATTGGTTGAGTTGGCCTTGTTCCTGATTAACGGAGGCGACCAAGGCTGCCGGCAGTTTTGCGCTTAGCGCTAAGTTTTCTGAAACCGGGGCATTGGGGTTGTTATTTACATCCAGAAAATCTGCACAGGATTGGAAGAGTATGGTAATAAATCCCAAAAGGGTAATTGTATGTCGTAATTGCATGACTTTATTTGATAAGATCATTTAATGTGTTTATAATTTGTTTTTTAGAGGTCACATTGAATCTCGCAATGATAATCATCCCTCCGTGGGTTGCCTGCGTGATGCTCGATTTGGTCAAAAAGAAAGGTTTACATTAAATCCATAAGTGCGGAACGGAGGAACTTGTCGGAAACTGATATAGCCGTCGGTGGAGTTATAGAGGTATTCGGGATCTCCGTGGTCGTTGTCCTTATGCCGGAGGATAAACAGGTTAGTACCTATCAGGCTTAGACTTGCCGCCTCAAGAAATTTCTGTCTGCCAAACCATTTTTGGGGCAACTCATAGGTAAGGTTTAATTCCCGGAGTTTGAAGAAATCGGATTTTGTAGCTGTATTGGACTGGATCTTTCCTTCAAAATCCCAGAATGCTTTATCACCCGGTGAAAGAATAGCCGTGTTCTCCACAAAACTTCCATCCTCCTGCTGCATTACTGAATTGGGGTACAGGAAAGGCTCCCGGTTGTAGGCAACCGTGTTGGGGTGGGTACCTGCGGTGTATTGGCGGGGGATAATTTCGGAATAGAGCCATCCACCCCATCGGCCGTCAAACTGCGCCGCTATACTCAAATTTCTAAACGTATACATAACACTGGCACCTGCCTGGTAAGGAGGAACCATGGTTCCCAAATGAGTTTCCACAGGTGATACTTGGGGATAACCTGTTTCCTGATTGATGACCACCCTACCTTGGGGATCGCGAAGGTAATCGCTGACCATCAAGCTTGGATAGGACTGGCCCACATTCGCATAGGACTGTCGGAAAATATTGTAGGAGTCGCCCTCATACAATTCCTCCACGTTGTTGTTGATCCGGCTAAAGGTGATTCCCACATTCAATTTTTGATCCTGTTGCTGAAGCACGTCGCCCATAATGCTGAGTTCTACGATTCGGTTGGTCAACCTTCCTGCGTTGACGATTGCGGTACTATAACCAGTGGCTCTGGAAACAGAAGCGTTGAAAATTTGCCCTTCTGAATCTGAATACACATAACTTCCCTCCACATGCAGCCGATGATCCAAAAAGCTTAACTGCGTACCGACCTCATAGGAGGTGACAAATTCCGGCTGAATTCCCGGATTGGGGTAAGCTGAGCTTGGAGTAAAACCTACTAGCGTTCCGAATGGGAAACCGTTCGTTTGACTGTAGGGATTGTTAAGCCTGTAGGGGGCCAAGGTTACGTTTCCGGTCCGGTTCCAAGAAGCGAACAGCTTTCCGAAGGTCAGGAATTTACTGTCTTTCAAAAAGGGGATTACTTCTGGAAAGAGAAAGGAAGTACTTACTCCCGGGTAAAAATAAGATCGGTTGCTGGGGTCCAACACGGATACCCAGTCATTTCTACCTGTCAGGGTTACATAAAGGAAATTGTCAAATCCGCCAGTCCATTCCCCATATACCGCCAGTGATCTGTATTCCGTTATCGAACTTCCTGAACCGGAGGTCAATTCTCCGACACGAACGTCCGGATTATAAATTTCCGGCAACAATAGGTTAGACGCACCCACGGTGACACGCTTGCTATTATCAGCCCGGAAATTTTGCCCCAGGATCAGGTTATTGGAAAATTTGCCAAACTGGTTGCGAAAGTTTAGAATCAAATCCCCGTTGTAGCGCTGAAAGTTATCATTGATATCAGTCACTGCGCCGTTAACGTTTCTTCTACCTACCCCTTCAAATTTACCCGTGGTATTTCTGGTCTCATTAACATCCGTATAAAAACCCAGTCTATATATGACACTTAGCCAAGGCTTGACCTCATAGTCCAGTTCAATTTTACCGTTAATGGTATATTGATCGTTGTTTTGACGATAATTGTCCAGTAAGAAAAATGGATTTTTGACCAAGTCTGTAAAGTAATTGGTTGGATGGGCAATGCTGTTTGGATCCTGCCAATTGGTAAATTGGGTATAGTCCAAATTAGCCGGTGACGTATAGGTGGAAAGCCAAGGGCCATCGGGGGCAAAGGACTTGGAAAATCTCACATAGTTAAGACTGTATGAAGTTCTTAGGTCGCCGAATTTTTTGGAGCCGTTAAATCTTGCACCGGAACGGTTACTTTCATCACCGGGGAGAATTCCCGTGATACGTACATCTTGTAGCGATAGGAAATAAGAACTGTTATCGTCGCCTCCGGAGAAGGAAATATCATTTTGCATATTTACTCCACGCTGAAAGAGATCCAGACGATTGTCTCTGTCTGGTGCGGCATATCGGAGTTGGGGTTGGGTGCCGTCTGGAAGTGCGGGTCCAAAATCCCTCATCGTCCCGTCAAACCGTGGCCCCCAAGCTTCCTGTTGTAATGGATCATAAACGCCATTTTGACCCTGGCCAAACTCCTTTTGTGCATTGGGTAGTAAAAATGCATCACTAAAAGTGGTTGTGTTGCTAAAGGTTACCCGTGTATTTCCCTTGGTTCCTCTTTTGGTGGTGATCATCAACGCTCCGTTGACCCCTTCTGATCCGTATAGCGCTGCGGCGTTTGCGCCCTTCAATACAGTAATACTTTCGATGTCATTTGGGTTCAGTCGGCTGATATCGGGAATTGGAACGCCGTCGACTACATAGATGGGAGCGTTTGCATTTCTATTTAGGGACCTTGATCCACGCATCACAATTTGGATCTGGGGATCCACCTTGCTGTCATACATATTGATACGAAGCCCCGCAACTTTGCTTGTAAGCCCGGTAAGTGGGTTAACAGTCTTTCCCTGATTAAGGTATTCGTTTCCGATTACCTGCGTGCCACCTCCGATTTCTTTAGCAGCCCTTCGTATACCCAACGCACCCGTAACAACCACTTCAGAAAGCATTTTTTGATCTTCCTCCATGCGTATGTCAAGTGAATACTCTTCTGCGACAACTGGAAACCGCTGGGTAACAAACCCCAAAAAAGAAACCAAGATCTGGTCTCCCACTTCCGCATACATCCTAAATTCCCCATTCCTTCCTGAAACCGATGTAACAGGTTTATCCTCTACTTGAATGACAGCTCCCGGGAGGGGTAATCCGGAATCTCTTTCGGTAACTGTACCAAATACGTGGACCCGTTGGGCGGAAAGTTGGTGCGAGAGCATGAGTAGGGAGATGCGCAGTGCCAAAATAAAAGTTATTTTTAAACGTCTCATCATTATTGTTTATGTGTTCTTATGTACGAAGTTTTATTACTATTTAGACTTAATCTAAAAAAGATTAACTTTGTGCAAAGGTATATGCCAGCCCGGCTATACGGTGACCTTATCAGGAATAAAAAATGACGATAAAAGGAATAAATCCCCTCAACCACTTTAAAAGTTTGCTTGAATTAAACTTAGAGAGTATTGAAGAGGACACAAAAGAAAAAAAGCCCTACCAGGAACGGGAATTGACCTCTGAGGACGGTAAGGCCTACGAGTATTTCGCGGATAAAATTTATTTTCGATACATCTCCCTGGACAAATCCATTGGCTCCAAGCGAACCTTGGTGATGCCGGAAAACTATGTGGTGTTGATTTTCTGCCTGCAGGGAAGCTGCGCCTACTGTGGGATTGAAAACGGGGCCTTGCTATTTACCATTGAAAACAGACACTGCAACAGCTTCTATTTTGGAAAAAAAAATATATTGGTTGAGGCCAAGGCAGAATCTAAGTTAGAGGCGATGATTGTATATGCGCAGGTGGATTATTTTTTCTCCTTTTCGTTTGATCATGCTTTACGATGGAAGGATTTCGAATCGAATATCAAAAGGGGAAATCAAGCCCAGCTTCATCGGGCATCGATTTACCTTGACCAAAAGATCAACTATCTACTGCTCCAGATTTTGGAGGAAAAATTAAATCCGAGGCTAAAAAACTATTTTATAGAAGCCAAGGTAACCGAACTGATTTTATATCAAATGGACCAACTGCTACAGGATCCTATTTCCAACCCTGAACCTGCTTTAAAACCTGAAGAGGCTGAGAAAATGGAATCGGCAAGGCAGTTACTTTTGAAAAACCTGAAGACAGGAATTTCGCTGAAATCCCTCGCACTCGAAGTGGGTACCAATGAATTTACCCTAAAGAAACACTTTAAACTTCAATTTGGCAGCAGTGTATTTTCCTATTTACTTGCCTATAAAATGGGGCAAGCCAAGGAAATGCTGAAAAATACGGAATTAAAGATTTCGGCAATTGCCGAAGAACTGGGCTATCAGCACCCCACCCACTTTAGCGCTGCATTTAAGAAAGCCACAGGCATGCTTCCAAAATACTTCAGAGAGCAGCAGATAAAATAAAATTCTATTTTCAACTCTAATCAAATAGTGCCAACATCCCTTCACCATCAAGGGAACCAAGAAAGCTATCTCCCTCAGTAATTACTTCTTTTGCCATTTTTGTTTTAGCCTGCTGTAATTTCATAATTTTCTCCTCGATAGTATTTGTGCATACCATCCGGTAAGCAATGACATGTTTTTCCTGCCCCATGCGGTAACAGCGGACTATGGCCTGATTCTCCACGGCTGGGTTCCACCAAGGATCCAAGATATACACATAGTCAGCGGCAGTAAGATTCAGACCAGTTCCCCCGGCCTTTAGACTGATCAAAAATACCCGCTTGTTGTCGTCACTTTGAAACTGGTTTACTCGGGCCTCCCGTTCTTTCAGACTTGTTTTCCCATCCAAATAGGTGTATTCGATATTGTTTTCCTTCAGCTTTTCCTGCACGATGTCCAGCATCTTGACAAACTGGCTAAACACCAATACCTTATGGTTTCCGGTTTTCTCTGTGATATGTTCCAGCAGGATTTCTATTTTGGCAGAGGCACTTTTTCCTTCATTGTTGGGGACAAGCTGTGTGGAGTCGCAGACTTGCCTTAATCGGGTAAGTCCTTCCAACACATACATTTTGGATGATTCCGACCCCTCCTCTTCGAATTTCTTCAAAAGAAAATCCCTATACTCATTTCGGTAGGCATCATAGATCTTCCGCTGAACCGCATCCATTTCGCAATACAGATATTCCTCCGTCTTTTCGGGAAGTTCCGTAAGCACTTCTTTTTTGGTCCTTCGGAGGATAAAGGGCTGAATTTTTCGCTGTAATTCGTTCAAAATCTCCGCATTGCCCTTTTTCAGCGGAAGCAAGTAGTTGTCTTTGAATCCTTTAAAGGTTGAAAAGAACCCGGGATTTACAAAATTCATCTGCGCAAAAAGCTCCGCCAAACCGTTTTCGATGGGTGTGCCAGTAAGTGCCACTTTGAATTTTCCCTTGAGTTTGATAATGGCTTTATATCGCTGGGACTGCGTGTTTTTGATGGCCTGCGATTCATCGGCAATGATGGCGTCAAACTCAATCTGCCGAAGTAATTCCAGGTCATTGATGACCAAGCCATAACTGGTCAGGATTACCTGATGTTTGCTCAATTCCTCTACCGTGTCATACCTGTCACCATGATGGACAAAGTAATCAATATGTGGGGCAAACTTTTCCAGTTCATTTTTCCAATTGAAAAGCAGGGTAGTAGGCGCAACGACCAAAACCCGTTTGCCTTTTATCTCCACCATCTTGCAAATCATGGTAATCAATTGCAGGGTTTTTCCCAAACCCATATCATCCGCCAATATCCCTCCCCAGCCATATTCCTGCAGGAAATTCAGCCAATTTAGCCCGGCATATTGGTAATTCCTCAATGTTGCGTTTAGCTGCTTGGGCACGGTGGTTTGTTGGATTTCCGTAAACTGCCGCAACCTTTCCTTCTTCTCTGCTATTTCCTCGATAATTTTTGGAAAGTTCACCAGTTCCTCCATGTCATCAAGGAGGTTAAAGTGGGTTTTGGAAATTTTAACATCCTCTTTATCAGCCTCCCCAGTGCGGAAAATCCGACTGAATTTTTTGACCCATTGCTCCGGCAAAATACCGATGGTCCCATCTGCCAACTCAACGTAATTGTTGTCCTTTTCCAGTGCCCGTTTGATATCTTTCAGCTTTACCTTATTATTGCCAAATACTACTTGGGCGCTCACCTCAAACCAGTCTTGGGAGGAGCCAAATTCCATATTGATCTCGGGAGGAAATGGGGAGTATTTTTTAATCGCAATTTTATCCAATCCAAGTACCCGAACACCCTCCTTTTAAAGGCGCTCAAAGGCCTTCATAAACCAGAGGTTTTCCATAAAGGCATCGTGGGTCAGGTGGAAAAATCCCTGTCCCCCACCCCGCCCGAAGCATGGGTGCAAGTCCCTCAGTAATGCCAAATACTCATCCTCCACATCTTCGTCCCGTAGGTACAACGTCCTGGTATCCGGATCCATGATGGTATTACCTTCCAGCGGATTTGAATAGGCGTTTTCCCCATATTTGACTTGGGGTCGAAATATGACCAGTCCAGTTAGTTCGGTGATATACAGTTCCCGCTGTAATATTCCAGAACCGTCATCCTCCTGAAACAAACCTGATTCATCGATTATTTCTACATTCTTGGACATGGGCAGTAAGATATTCTTTACAAATTCATCTACTTCGCTTTCTAAAACCTGTATGAACGGAACCTCCAACAAAAACTCCAGCACCTCGATATCCTGCGGGTCCCGGAAATAAAAAAGCTTATCCAAATGCGTGACATAGGTTTGGTTTATTTCCAAATCATCAATTAGATCTTCCAATAAAAATTCTCTGGCATCCTCCTTCAATACAACGCTAGCACCATACATGATGCCTTCTTTTCGAATCTTCAAACCAAGGTTTGATGGCATAATCTGAAGTGGCTCCTCAAAATGCTTTTTCTTAAGCGTTCTTATTTCATAGCTCTCTCCCTGAAAAACAAAGAGTTGATAAGCGGAAGCCAATTGCAAAAATTCGCCGAAAAGCGAGTGGATGTCATCAGGACCCTTCTTTTTTATGGCATGGTTTACCCTGTTGACTGCTAGCATAATGCGCTCCAAGTCGGGGTTTTTTCCCAGCCGCATATCATAAGGGTCTTCCAAAACGGTGAATTTCACCTTCAGCTCTTTCGGTTCTTTCTTATTGCCTTTGGCCATAAAGGGCAGGATCATTTCAAACTCATCCCGGTAGTCCAAGACCAACGCAAAAGCTGCATGGTATAATCCCCATTCGGTGGATGCCTCTTTGTTTTCCAGCAGTTTCTCCTCAGGTGAGCGCATGTATGCAAAGAGACTTTCTTCCATGTTTTTGGATAGATTCTCCAAATGAAAAAACCCCCGGAGTGGCCCCACGGGTTTCATCAACACTTGATCATCGGAATATTCAAGTTTAAAGGCTTTTGATGGATCTTTAATTTGATCTTGCAGACTGAACCGATTCAAATGGCTGTACATAGCTTCTCGCCTTTGCACGCTGCTTAGAAAGTCCAACTCTGATAAATCAGTCTGTTTATACCTGTATTTCAGCCATTGCAGTCCCAATACTACCAAGTATTCCTTGTCAGATAATCCATTTATTACAATTTTTCCATCTGAGTATTCTACACTTAATTTGTGCCGTATCCCAAGGATATCTACAACATAATCATATCCTTCATCGTTGATTAACACATTCCTTAGCCATCCATCCACACGTTTATCGGGCACCATGGTCATTTTATCTGCTAGTTTGGGGATATCAGCCAGTTCACAGGGAATCTCAATAGGGAAAGCTAGTTTTTTGCGGGGAGTCGGAGGCTCGACTTCCTTTTTATGGATTTCCGGAAATAACAACAGATCATCATCAGGAGCCGATGAAAAATGTCTTTGCTTATTTGCCTCTAAGGAAAAAATAGCCGCAGCAACATGCTTGCATTCATAGTTTTCGAGAAAATAGACACAGGAACAATCTATCTCTTCCTCCCCGAAATAATCGTCTGAAAACAATTCAATTTCCATTAGATTTATCATAACTTGATAGTGGGGTTCAACATTTCCTTTTACCAAAAAATAAAAGGACTCCGTCTCTTCCTCATAATAATCAAAGGTGACTTTCCCTTCTTTATATAAGATTAAACCTTTTTCCAATACATAAGGAGATAAGTTATGCTTGTGACTCCGCAGGATTTTTTGCTGGTCTGTGGTTAGGGGCATGGGATATGAATTTGCCGAAAATTAAAGGGTTTGGGTAAGAGATAAAAGGATTTGGGGTTATTGTTAGCAAATAGCGTAGATCGTTTTTCGACTATATGGAAAACAATATGAGGGGGCGTCCTCTAAAACATCCAATAGAAGGTGGATACTTGATAATAATTTTTTAGTTTTAAAAAACCATTCCAATTGAATTTGGGAGCTAAACTTAAAAAAATAATTAACCATATAAGATATGAAAACATATAAGTTTTGGTTGATTTCAAAACTTAACTAAAGGCCAAAGAATTGAAAACGGAGAAAAAAACTGATCGATTTGTAAAGGGGATAATTAAGTTTCATTCCTCTTCTACGAGCTTATCTTAATATGGTTCAAAAGTAACTCATTACTATAGATTTGAAATTTGAACGTTAAACTAACAAATAACTGCCTTATGAATAAACCTATCCTTTTCCTCGCTTTCCTACTGTTTTGCTTATCCTGTGAGCGGGACTCTACAGCTGTAGACCGAATCCTGCGGTTGGAGGATTTTACGGAGGCTAACACGCCTTATACGGTCACAAAAATTGTTCCGTTAGAAACCCAGTCTGATGCCTTACTGGGTGATTATTTGACCGTTAGAATCGATGAGGACTATATTTATGTCTATGACCGAAACGCCAGGAATGCCATCCATCGATTTGATAGGGCGGGAAATTATATGGGCCCTGCAGCACTCGTTGGAGAAGGGCCCAACATGTTGAATGCCATTACGGATTTTTCGGTTTCCAATGCGGGACTTGAGGTGTTGGAAAGTATGGGGGCAAATTCCCGCATCCAGATTTTCAACGGAAATGGCCAAATTATCAAAACAATAGAAACGACCTACCTGGGGTTTTCATTTTCGAAACTGGTTGATGGGACATATATACTTTATGGAGGGTTTAACCTTCCCCTGACCGAAAACCGCATTGTGAAACTTAGCTCCTCCGGGGAAATCATCGACACCTACTTGCCCAATACCTACACCGGGACACTTCTGCCGATGCAGGAAGA
>DATHWC010000108.1:0-4703 GCA_035460985.1 Lunatimonas sp. | reverse complement strand
GAAACTCTTCGTAAACCTGCATTCTGCCACCACTTTCCAGGTCTTCGAAAAGAAGGGCTGCCTTATTGCGAACCTCCTGATTGGAATCGTTCATTAGCCTCTGCCGTGTCATGGAGGGGATTTCCGCAGGTGCCACCACCTTTTCCTCTATTGCTGAAAACAACTGAAGTACTGTTGGACTCCTGGCTACAATCGCCGAAATCACCGCAGACTTAATCTGAGGGGTGTACGCAGACCAGGCATCGTCTGAAAGCAGTATCATCCCGCTCCTTGGATCATTCAACCTTGCCAAAGCCCTTACTGCCGCAAGCTGTATTTCCGGAGGGTTTTGTGCCGCAAGCAATTCTTTCAGCGAAGCTCCAGCTATTTCAAATTCGGTATAACCCAGGACTGCGGTAGCCACCAATCTGGACCTTAGGGACTCATTTTCCTCCATGGCCACATCCGATACATTATCAATAAAGGATGTTAATTCCTCCTTATCGGTGCCAGGCGAGTTCATCCCTGCCAAGGCAAAGAAAAGCCCTTTGTCAGTCTTAATTTGGTCTCGACCTTCAAGACCTTTCAACAGCCCAAGCGTGGTGGCCATCCGCCAATCAAGCCCACCCTCGGTAGTAACCATGTCCTCCAGGAGGATTTGGCACTCCTCAGCTTGGGCAGCATTGCCAAACAGTTCACCAAGATCCTGCATCATAGCGGCAAATGGTCCATTTTCAATTGGATCGGTTTTTCTGAATCTTTCTAAAAATTCGGGAAGCTGATTTCCTATACCACTCAAAACTGCGGCCCGGGACCATTGGTTGTCCCCATCTTTGGCAGCCACTTGGGAAAGGGCTTGGATTACTCTATCTCCCTTCTCCGAGCCCAATTCCAGTGCCGCAAGATACCGGATGCGGATTTCCCCGTCATCTGTAGCTTCAATCAAAGCATTTATCAAATCCGGATATTGGTCTTTTAATTTTCCCGCCAGCAAAACTGCCTGCTCTCTAACGCCAGCCTCCTTATCCTTTATCGCAATTTTCAGAATTTCCCCATTTAAAGCATCCAGGCTTTCAAGAAGCCAAAGCGATCGGGCCCTTCCTTCCGCCAACGCTCCCTTTTCTGACAATTCTGTCAACAAAGGGGCTGCGGTAATATCCGATCTTTCCAACAACAAACGGTGGGCAGTGGCCCTGACCCATTCTTCCTCAAATTCCAGGTAGGACACCAAATCCTTGATACTGGTTGAAGATCCCAGACTGTATCCCCGGTTTTTCTTTGGCTGTATAAAATTCTTGTCTACTATCCTATAAATCCTGCCCATGTTTCTGCCACTTTCAAAATCCAACCCCCCTCTTGCGGTCTCAGGAACATAGGATGGGTGATCGATCACTTTTCTATACATGTCTGCGAGGTAGAGTGCACCGTCGGGTCCATGGCTCAGAAAAACCGGATTGAACCAACTGTCAGAAGAAGCCAAAAATTCCCGGTTTTCATAAACCAATTCGGAATGGAAGGAAACCCCGTCCGCACGGATAATTTGTCTTTGGATCAGGTTTTGGGCAGGTTCACAAATGAAGGCGTTTCCCCTGTGTTCCGCACTTAAAGAAGTTCCGTTGTAAATTATAGGGCTACATGCAGACGTAAAGGTGCCTTTATGGGATAGGCCAATGAGTTTCGGTATAAAATCCGCTGAAGTCACCGCATTGCTAATAGGGTAGACAATAGCATCTGCCTCCGCTTTGGCAACATTCTGAACAGTTTGGTTAAATAAAAGGTGGGGATTTCGTTTCAAATACCAAGGCTCGATAACGATCTGCTGCAAAGGATGCCTGTTAGAGGCGCCAAAACGTCTGCCAAATGGATCAAATGCCAATCCAAATTGACTTCTGCCTCCCGTTGTCTGAAATTCCAGGGTTTCAGGATGAAAGCGGCCATCAGCGGGTGAAAAAGTAACCGGGTCGCGGTCGGGGTACTCGGGGGAGGTAACGTTGCCTCCATTTAAACCGCTTGTGACATAAATCCAACCATCCATACCAAGCGTCGGATGGCTGGTTCTGATCTGTGCGGTTTTGTCCGCATTAAACCCCGTAAGCACCACTTTTTTAACATCGGCTTTTCCATCTCCATTGGTATCCTTAAAATAAAAAATATCCGGCGCACAGGTAACGAATACGCCACCGCGCCAAACCATTATTCCATTGGGATAGGTGAGTCCGGTCACCAATTCGGTCCTGTGGTCAAATCTCCCGTCACCATCCCTGTCCTCCAGCCTCGCAATTATGCCGGATTTTGTGGGGGATCCCCCCTCTGCCGGGTCCGGGTAACCCCTGTTCTCGGCTACATACATTACACCGTTCTCGTCAAAAGCAAATGCAGAAGGGTCCCCTACCAGGGGATCCGCCGCAATCAGTTCAATCCGCAGCCCCGGCTCCAACTGAAAACTGGCCATGCCATTTTTAAGCGACACGGAATCTTCATAGGTATATAAGGGGGAATTTACCGGGTAATCCTGCAATTCAAATACCACTTCCTGTGGTTCAGCCTCTATGTCCGTGTTTTTTTCACAAGCCCATAAGCCAACTAACGAAGAAAATAAGAGGAGTGACACAAAGGATTGCGGGAATAATTTAATATTATTTGTGGTCATAATTACTCTTAAACAAAGTTTAATGCATGATTATTGAGACAATTTAGCATCTAATTCGGATTTTATTCAACCCAATTCGGGCTTCACATTTCCATAACTCCATGGTTCTCCTTTAAACGGGGGCACCTTGGCTGCCTTGGGAACATCTCCCGGTTTGAGTCGTTGAACCAGCTTTACACCAAGTTCCACCATTTTATTTCCCGCATCGATTTCCAAATTGCTGTAGGCAGTTAGCCTTGTCTCATAACCTCCCCCAGTAGGATCGAAAGCTTCTTTGGTAGGCACATATCCCACACAGCCGTTGGCCATAGATACCGGAAAGGTAAAGGGAAAATGGCTTTGTTTCTTTATATTCAGTCCCAATTGGCAGAAAAATTCTGCGGGATTGGATACAAATACCGCTGGTCCGACTTGGAGGACCTGAATTTCCACTGGAGAAGTTTTCCCTTTTTTCAAAAGGGAATCCAACAGAACGATTTCTTTCGCAAAGGTCCATTCGGTTGCTCCCACTTCTTTAGGATCCTTCCGTGCCAGTTCATAACTTTTCTGAACCTTTTCTTTTTCCGGAACCCTTCTGCCCATTATGACCACTTCACTTTTGGAGTTCAGTGGCAGCAATATTCCTCTTGGCATATCCAACAGCACCTTAACAGCCTCAGCACCCACTTTGGCACCTACAAATCGTGCCCAGGTTTCGCCGGAACGGTTGACCTCAGGATTTAAGTTATCCACTTGCGTGACATCCCCACTAGCACCCTGTAGAAAGACAACGACACATTCTGCTCCCATCGCTCCTTTGATGGTCTGTTCCATATAATAAACCCAATTTGCAGATGTACCACCTGGATTGGTTGTGGTATGACATGCGAAATTAACAATACAGCCAATACATTTACCCTCCTTGTCCCAGGTGCCTATCACCCCTACATCCGGATCTATGGGACCGGCCACTTCCAGTATATCGGGATTCAGTTGGCCTGGATGCGTATAGGTTAAGCCGTTTTTCATTCTAAAACGACGGTTAAACGATACTGTATCTTCCCTGCCGATACCTATACCCATGGTAACTTCCTGAATGGAATCCACTGCTTCGCAGGTGGTTTTTATCATTTGCTTTTCTACGATATCAAGGTATTTGGGATCGGCACAGGAGGATTTTTCATAAGCCAGAAACTGAACAAATTCATCCGCATGATCAAATTCACCTGGTTGTACCATAGCGGTCGGTCCGGAAGAATGGGAATGAGAAGCGCCGATTAGGATATTATCCTGAGGAACGCCACAGGCAGCATAAATCTGGTCCCTGACATTTTGAATCAGAGGGGGATACACCGCCAGCGCATCCACTCCGATAAAGACCAATTTTGTTCCTCCATCCTCGATAACGGATACCCTTACTTTGCAGGGATCATGAAAGGTCGTATGGTAGGATTTGCCATAGTTTCCGGGTTGCTCCATACCTATTTCAGGGCTGATATCCCCTTCGGCATAGCCTGCTTTCATGAATTCCATTTTACCCACGGAGTTGTTTGGGAAGCCCTTTTTTCCAGGTTCGGCAATGGTGTCAAAGGGGAAAAAATCTGAAAAACCAAAAACCGCAGAGGCTGCCACGGAATTTTTGATGAATTTCCTTCTGGAGTTTTGTTTTTTTTCTTTCATGACTTTTCGTTCTTAATATTTGATGGACATTAACTATAAGAGGCTATATAGAAATGGATGTTACATTTACAGTAGAATGAATTTATGACTTAGTTAAGGGAGCCTCTTTTAGGAAACCTATTTTCACCAACCTGGATTTTGAACCAAATTTGGATTGAGAGACCGCTCACTATCTGGTATTGGGAAATACCTGTCTTTTGGTAACTGGTACCCATTGGGGTACCTAATTTCCACCAAACCACCACAACTGCCACGGATTTCCATCGGGTAAATTTCACCTCCTATTTCCCAACGCTTGATATCTGCCCAATAATAAATGCCTTCTAGTGCAAATTCTACCCTACGCTCCCTTCTAAGGGCCATTCTCGCCTCCTCCTGCGTCATTCCCATCGGAAGCGTGGTAAGTTTCACATCA
>DATHWC010000107.1:0-9809 GCA_035460985.1 Lunatimonas sp. | reverse complement strand
TCTATAAGGAACTTGAAAAATTTCTGCTGGTCGGAAACGTTGTACCCGACAAGTGTGGCCTGATTGGTAAGGGTTTTTATTTTGGCAATAACCTTTGGATTGGGGTTGTGCGAGTAATACTGGGATAGGTAAAGAGTTGATTTGGGAAAATCCCCTACACCTTCAGCGATAAATGCCATTTTGAGCAGCATCGCCGGTGAGTATGCATCATTGTCCAAAATGCTTTCGTAGATTAGAAGAGCTTCTTGGTACTTTTTTTCCGCAAACAAAGAATCTGCTAAATTAAGGTCACTTACATTGGCTTGACAATCAGTTATTTGATAGGTGAACAAAAAAAATAAGATTAATTTTGCAATAAAGAAGTGCATTATGTTTGGCATTTTGATTTAGGAGCGTTAAATTTGCAGTCCAATTACGATAAAGTTGTTTCAAAAAACAAACTTTAAAAGTAAAAAATTCTGTTGGAGAGGTAGTTCTTGAAGGCGTAGAAGTAAAATTTGATTCTGTAGCTCAGCTGGTAGAGCATAACACTTTTAATGTTAGGGTCCTGGGTTCGAGCCCCAGCGGGATCACAGTAATAAGAAGGTCTGTTTATAACAGGCCTTTTTTGTTTTCTATACTTTAGGTTAGGGCGAGAAGTCCATCCCGAATTCGTCGACGTGGGGATATTCGGGAAGTGTCCGCGAGGACAGCCCGCTTACCGCGCGACATTTTTAGACCCGGACCGGATGGTGAGATTCTTTGGATGGATGTTTTTCCAAAAAGCCTGTTTATTTTTGTAATAAATCAAACTAGAAGCTATAGAAACAGCTTTTTTCACTAACTTTATATATACTTTACTAGCCGGAGTTGATAAAAATTAAAAGCCATGGCTTTTAAAAACTACTGTTAATTAATGGAATACGCAGGTAATTTCGGTCCGCTTTTTGATTCCTAACTTAATCGTACAGGGTGAGCTTGGAAAATTTCAGAAGAAAGTTGACATTCGTATGGGGAATGATTAGGAAATATTTAATTTAGTAATCCCTCTCTCCAAATCTGAGCTACCCTGCCGGATTGGTTGTAAATAAATATCCCGCTGCCCATGATTAAAGTGTTGTTTGTATGTTTAGGTAATATTTGCCGCTCCCCACTGGCGGAAGCAATTCTGACTCAAAAGGTTAAAGAGAGAGGTTTGAGTGACAGTATTGTCGTGGATAGTTG
The DNA here is from genome assembly GCA_035460985.1 of Lunatimonas sp. Classification (GTDB taxonomy): domain Bacteria; phylum Bacteroidota; class Bacteroidia; order Cytophagales; family Cyclobacteriaceae; genus Lunatibacter. The sequence continues at coordinate 8,606 of DATHWC010000107.1, read as the reverse complement.
TGGGACCTCTGATTTTCATATCGGAGAACTGCCCGACGATAGAACCCTTGCCTGTGCCGCCAAACATCACCTTACTATTCAGCACCGTGGGAGGCAAATCCTGCGCAGTGATTTCAAGGGATTTGATTACTTGATAGCGATGGACAGCTCCAATCTAGAAAATGTGCAGAAGCTGGCGGGGAAATATAGGATAGTACCCAAGAATCTTCTTTTGATGAGTACCTTTAAAAATGGAATGGAATTTAATGACGTTCCGGATCCATACTATGGTGGGGAGGAAGGTTTTGAAGAGGTTTATGAAATACTTAATTCCTCTATTGATGAACTCCTCCAGACTTTGGAAAAAGAGTTAGTGAATAATGATTGATCCCAGCTTACTTTATGAGCGTATCATTTTTGAAACCTTTGGGAACCAAATACCCTTAAACGGAGCCCATCTGATTGCAGCTGGAAATATGAATCAGGCTGTATGCCTGGAAACAGCAGAAGGAAACTATTTTCTAAAGACCAACCACCTCGAAGTAAGTGATGTTTTTCTCAAGGAAAAGCAGGGACTGGAGCTTCTCCAGAAGAACACCTCCCTGCATATCCCCGCGACCATCAATTGGGGGAGGATGGAGGATTCAAACTACCTATTGCTTGAATGGATACCCGCGGGACCTCCTAACAAAAAGTATTGGCAAACCCTGGCAGAAGGTCTTGCCGAACTTCATATGGCGACCCAAGAAAGTTTTGGGTTAGATACCTCGAATTATATTTCGATCCTTCCCCAACACAATACACCGACAACCAATTGGGAGACATTTTATATACAGGAACGACTTGAACCCCTGTTGCAGCGGGCTTACTTTTATCAGTTGATTGATGAGGGGCTTATGAAGAAATTTAGGGAATTATATCCCAAGATCGAAGGGATCTTTCCCAAGGAAAAGCCAGCCTTGTTACACGGAGACCTTTGGTCGGGGAATGTTTTGGTAAATTCATCCGGTAGCCCCAGCCTGATTGATCCTGCGGTATATTTTGGGCATAGGGAGATGGATATTGCCTTTTCCAAGCTTTTTGGCGGCTTTGAACCCAACTTTTATGAAACCTATCAGGAAGTATTTCCCATGGAACCGGGATTTGAAGAACGCAAGGAGTTGTATAATTTGTACCCGCTGCTGGTGCATCTAAATTTGTTTGGCAGTGGCTATTTGGCGGGGATTAAGCGTACAATTAGCCGTTATATTTAACTCACTGTAGATTTCTCCGTTATTTTCATAGATAAAACCAGTTGCAGGGTATGGGGACTTTTTTGAACCAAATAAACCTTTTCTGCCTTTGATTCATAGGTTTCTTCCTGGGTTGGCAGATAATTCTTGATGGTTACCAGAGTAAGATCTTCCTCCCACTCAACATGAAAATTTTCCAAAATGGATTTTGGAAGTTCATTGGACACCTGGTCTGGCTGATCAATGACCATCTTCACTGTCACCGCCGACCCCTGCGTTAGGTGTACGTTCCAGTTTAGTTTTTTTCCTAGATTAAATAATTCCTCAAAGTGAAAGCCACCCACCTTCGATAAGTCTTTAATTCTAAAGCTGGCCAAAACCTGGTTTTTACGAATAACAGTTATGGGTATTTTTGGGTCATCCTCAAAGTTTCCGATTACCGTACCACCGGATTCTGGATTGATAAAGGATTTCACATACAGTGGAATCCGTTGTTTGGCGAGGGGTTTGATGGTTTTGGGATGGATTACTTTGGCACCGAAGTAGGTCATCTCCGCCGCCTCTTCAAAATCCAAATACTCAAATTTGACAGCATCTGGGAACAAGTCCGGGTCACCGTTCAGGATACCTGCGACATCCTTCCAGATCGTCACTGATTTGGCACCTAAGCTTACCGCCAAAATTGCGGCAGTAAAGTCAGACCCTTCCCTGCCCAGCGTAGTGGTCGTCCCCTGCCAGTCGCTGCCAATAAAGCCCTGAGTTACTACCGGAAAAGTTTCGAGCTTGTCAGCCAGATGCTTTCTGCACCGCTGCATCGTCAATACCCAATCTACCTTTGCCATTTTGTAGTTGGAATCCGTCGCAATCAACTCCCGAGCGTCTTGCCAGACACAGTAGTGCCCATCCTGGCAGAGCAGTTCCTGTAGGATTCGGGTGGAAATTAACTCCCCGTATCCGATTACCTGGTCGTAAAAGTAAGCATATCCCTCCTGCTTTTTTTCGTTGTCCAACGTCCTTTTCAGCTTGGCAAATTCATTGGAAACCCGCTGGAAGATACTGTGGCCTTCATCAAACAGTGGTCTGCACAGATTCAGATGGAATTCTTCAAGTTGGCTCAGTTGCTCCGAAAAGGCTTGATTATTAATAGCGAGCTGTATAATCTCCTCCAAGTGATCGGTGGTATCCCCGGCTGCGGAGACCACGATCACGAGTCCGTTTTTCCAACGGCTTTTGAGAATATTTACTATTCGGATAAAAGATGCACTGTCTTTGATGGAAGCTCCACCAAATTTAAAAATAAAGGGTTGGACCATGAATTCAGTAAGGGTTAATGGCTTTTTGGGATTTTTCAGTAACTTAGGTCAAAGTTATGAAGACCAAACCTTACAAACAAGACACATCGCCCTTAGGGTATGCGGTTGGGGTGACCTTGGACCGCTTTATCAAAAGCAATCAGTCAGATTTCCCTTTTGCCACCGGAGAACTTTCCCAGCTCCTCCGGGACATCGCCTTAGCCTCAAAGATCGTTTCCAGAGAAATCAGCCGGGCGGGTCTGGGCCAGGTAACAGGAGCATTTGGCCAGACCAATGTGCAAGGGGAGGAGCAGCAAAAGCTGGATGTAGTAGCCAATATCCGCTTTACCCGTGCCTTGACGAAAGGTGGAGAGGTTTGTGCGGTCGTTTCGGAAGAGGATGACGAAGTGATCGACCTTCAAAACAAGACGGGTAAGTATGTCGTAGCCATCGACCCCTTGGACGGGTCTTCCAATATAGACGTAAATGTGTCTATCGGTACCATTTTTTCTATCTACCGAAGAGTAACCCCCATGGGTTCCCCAATTCAACCCGAAGATGTGTTGCAGAAGGGCTGCCAACAGGTGGCCGCTGGATATGTTCTATATGGTTCTTCTACCATGCTGGTATTTACTACTGGCAAGGGTGTAAACGGATTTACTTATGAGCAATCATTGGGTGAGTTTTTTCTTTCGCACCAAGATATTCAGGCACCCCTAACCGGCCAGATTTTCACCATCAACGACGGTTTGACTCCCGGAGCCGATCCAAGTATTGCCAACTTTCTCAATACGTGCAAAATGAAAGGCAGAACCGCAAGGTATATTGGGAGTTTGGTGGCAGATTTTCACCGTAACCTCCTAAAAGGGGGCATATATCTATATCCTGCAACGGCGGCAAACCCCAATGGGAAAATTAGGTTAGCCTACGAAGCAAATGCACTTGCCTTCATAGCCGAACAAGCAGGTGGAAAAGCTACTGACGGCCGACGTCGCATACTAGAAATTCCACCCATGAGTTTGCATCAACGGACGCCTATTTTTATAGGATCTGTAGAACTGGTAGATGAATTGGAGATGCACTTAAACAGCTAGCAGGTTAGGTGGATTTTTATATATGGCGGTGAAAAAATTATTCGGAGCTGTATTTTTCTCGGAGCTGATACTTCAGCAGTTGTCTGTCGACAAGAGCCAAACTTAGGTCCATGGCCATAGTGGTAATCGGCGACTCTTGAAGAATGGATTTTAATTTTTCCTCGCCAAGGTCAATCTGATAACAGAGCTGCAGCAACTTACCCATATCCCTGTCCAACAAATTTCTAATTGCAGGGCATATAAAAGAAGCCAGTTCTTCCCGGGTGGCAAAGGATGCACCTTCAGGAAGCTCCAGCTTCTTTTCCAAAATTGCGGCACAGGCCGGCAGGTAATTTTTATTCAAATCCACAGATAAATCTAAGCGTCTCCAGATTCTTCAGGAGTACCATCCGTCGCGTTCGGGGCTTCTTCAGTAAGTACCTCTGGTGCTTCTTTTCTTATTACATGATACCAGTTAATAAGCTTTTTGATATCAGAGACATAGACCCGATCCTCATCGTATTCCGGCAAAACATGTTTCAGAAACGCCTTGTACTCATCGTTGTCCGCATCAGCCAGTCCTGTATCTCCCTCAAATTCCTTCTCTATCGTCTTAAGTACTTCAAGAAGTGGGCTTGCACCTTCCTCAGTCAGGGTGTAAATGGAAATCTCACTCAATAAAGAAACCCGTTGATTGGCACCCACGATCAATTTACCCTTTTTGGCATCCATTGATTCCAAAATCACACCGCTTCTACTGGGTTTTAATACCTTAAAAAGGCCCGGCTTACCCGAGACCGTTGCTATTTCCTTAAATTCCATGCTGATATTTTTTTGTTAATTTATTTGCTGAAAATATTCATTGTCCAGCGTTTATCGTTTATAAAATTCCGCAACATTTTCTTCTATAAAAGATATTACGTCATCTTTACCCGTTGAGGTTTCGGCTGAGGTAACAAAATAATCCGGCTCATCGCCAAACAGTTTCTTCATCTCCTCTAGGAATTTACCGACGTTCGCCATGGTTTTGGAATGGGACTGCTTGTCGGCCTTAGTGAAAATAAGTGCAAAAGGAACTTCTTGTTCCGCACACCAGAGGATAAATTCCAAGTCTATCTTTTGGGGATCCAATCGGCTGTCAACCAAAATGAAAATGGCAACCAAGTTTTCCCGTAGAGTAAGGTACTCCCGGATCATTTTGTCCCATTCAGCTTTCAAGGTCTTGCTTACTTTCGCAAACCCATATCCCGGCAAATCCACCATGTACCATTTATCATCAATTCCAAAATGATTGATAAGCTGGGTTTTACCCGGGGTTCCTGATATTTTTGCCAGGTTTTTATTATTGGTCAGCATGTTGATCAACGAACTTTTCCCCACGTTGGATCTGCCGATAAAGGCAAATTCAGGCTTGTCCGGCGAGGGGCATTTCCGGAAATCCGTATTGCTAATAATAAAACTTGCCTTTTTGATCATGATATCCAATTTTTCACAAAGGTAAACTTTTCTCAGTAGCACCAATTAATCTTTAACATTTTTCCGATGCTCAGGTTTACTTACTAATATTGTACCCAAACACCACGTTATGTCAGTAGTTCCCTATAAAGATAAGCAAGAAGGCAAAAAAGAGCAGGTTGCCGACATGTTTAACAATATCAGCAAAAAGTACGACCTGTTAAACCATGTTCTGAGTCTGGGAATAGACATCACATGGAGGAAAAACGCCATCAAGATGCTGAAAAAGGATCAGCCGAAGCTTATTTTGGATATCGCCACCGGAACAGGTGACTTTGCGATAGAGGCATTGGCATTGAATCCCGATAAAGTCATCGGGGTGGATATTTCCGAGGGCATGTTGGCCGAGGGACGCAAAAAGCTGAAAAAAAGGAAGTTGGACGATAGGATTGAACTTCAGTTGGGGGATTCTGAAAAGTTACTGTTCGAAGAAAATAAATTTGATGCAGTGATCGTTTCCTTTGGAGTACGGAATTTTGAAAACTTGGAAAAGGGGCTTTCTGATATGTATCGGGTACTGAAGCCTGGGGGTAAAACAGTCATTGTGGAATTTTCCAAACCAAAAAAATTCCCTATGAAACAAGCATATAACGTTTATTTTAAATATATTTTACCTCAAATAGGAAAAGTAGTATCTAAAGATAACGCAGCATATACCTATCTTCCCGAATCGGTTCAGGCATTTCCAGATGGGGATGACTTCCTTCGCATACTGGAGAAAGTAGGTTTTAAAAAAACAACATGCAAATTACTCACCTTTGGTATCAGTTCCATTTACATAGGAGAAAAGTAGGGCTATTTGGCGCACTTTTTTTTGTGACGTTTCTGTCGGGAATGGCACAGGAAAAAACCTTTATTTTTAATAGGTCCGGAAGTGATGACCAGTTTTTGTCGTACGGTTTTTTTCTGGCAGCGCACAACAGTTCGCTTCGCATAAAATATTCGGAATCTTTTCTTGATCCCCTAAATACCGATGCCAGCGGAGTAAGGTCAATTATGCCTGTATTTTCGCCTGGATTTGCATTGGGCTTTCTGGTTACCGCCCGACTTCACGACCAGTTCAATTTTCTCTTTACCCCGAAAGTAGCATTTTACGAGCATAGGACAGATTTACAGGTTTTTGCCGATGATGCCAACGCCCCCAATGGATTGGGAGTTAGCACCGTTCCATTGATGAGTGAGGAAACATTGGTGGAATTTCCGTTACTTTTCAAATATAAATCAGAACGTTTCAACAATACCCGCATGTTTTTTGTAGGAGGTTTGAACGGTCAGATTCGCACCAAAAATCAAGAAGAGGCAGATGAAGATGATGTGGTCCTGAGGGGTACAGACGTAGCCATGGAAATGGGTATGGGATTTGACTTGTATTTCAAGTATTTCAAATTTTCACCTGAAATCCGTTTTTCACATGGACTGATGAACCTTCATAGGCCGGGATATTCGGATGAAAGAATTGATTCATCCATTACTGATATCCGCAGAAAATCCATTACAATTTATTTCAATTTTCAGTAAAACCCCGTATTTGTAGGAATTCGGTGTTTAGAATTTTTGTCCCTGAGCGGAATTATTTAAATTCAGGGATGGAAAAAAAAATCGCATTTATCACAGGTGCTACCTCAGGTATAGGTTGGTCCACGGCAATTCAAATGGCGGAAGTGGGTTATGCCATCATTGGCTGTGGACGCAGAAGCGAAAGGCTTGATGAGCTTGAAGAAGCTTTACCCGAAGGAACCCCTTTTCACCCCTTAACATTTGATGTCAGTAAGAAGGCGGATGTTTACAAAGCAATCGACTCCCTCCCTGCGGATTGGAAGAAAATCGACGTGCTGATAAACAATGCCGGCAATGCACACGGGTTGGATTTTATTCATGAGGGAAACGTAGATGACTGGGATGCCATGATGGACATCAACGTCAAAGGATTGTTGTATGTATCCAAAAAAATCATACCGGGGATGGTGGAGCGAAGGTCCGGACAGGTGATCAATATAGGCTCCATAGCAGGCAAAGAAGTATATCCCAGAGGCAATGTATACTGCGGATCAAAATATGCCGTAGACGCCATTACCAAGGGTATGCGCATAGATCTCAATCCGTATGGCATAAAGGTGATGGGAATACACCCGGGAATGGTGGAGACGGAGTTTTCGTTGGTGCGGTTTAAAGGTGACGAAGATCGGGCAAAGACTACTTACCAAGGGTATGATGCGTTGACAGCGGACGATATCGCTGATATCATTGTTTTTGCGGTCACCCGCCCTGCCCATGTGGTAATGGCGGACGTTCTTGTCTTGCCATTAGATCAGGCAAGTACGATGGTGATTAATAAAAAAACTTCATGAGGTATATTGCTTTTCCTTTACTTCTGGGATTTTGCCTTATGTTGGGATGCCAAAATCCAAAATCAACCGAAGTAGTAATTCACGATGACGGCAGGGCAAGTGGGTATTCGCTGGAAAAGGCGGATTCGGTTCATCTGAATTTTTTGTCCAAAGAGGACGAAGCTGAAGAACCGGGTGAATTGGAAAAAAGCCTACTGGCGGCAGGATTGGTAAATATTCAGGATGTTCTACCTGAAGCCTTGGTCGAACTGAAATACTCCACTACGGATAATTTTTTCGGAACGGATGTTTATGGGGACCTGACTAACGCTTACCTACAACCTGAAGTGGCAGAAATGCTGAAAAAGGCTTACGACATTTTGCAGGAAAAATATCCGGAACTTACTCTCCTAATCTATGACGGCGTCCGCCCCAGAAGTGTTCAGCAGATTTTATGGGACAATCTGGACAAACCGGATAGCATAAAGCCACTCTACGTGGCAGATCCAAAAAAGGGAGGCCTGCACAACTACGGGGTAGCGGTAGACCTTACCTTGGCGGAGAAATCCTCTGGAGAAGCTTTGGATATGGGGACGACCTATGATTTCTTTGGATACCCTGCTTATCCGGACAGGGAAGACCAAATGCTCCGTGAGGGAAAAATCACGCAAGCGCACGTAAACAACCGCAAAAAGCTCAGAGAAGTGATGAACGGCGCTGGGTTTAGTGGAATTGGCTCCGAATGGTGGCATTTCAACGCCTTTAGCAGCAAAGAAGCCGCCCAAAAATTCGAAATTGTAGAATAATAATTGTATAATCGTCTCTTATTTCAAAAAACAAACCCATGAACAAAAAAAATATTCAATTATCCATAAGGAGTTTTTTGGCTCTTGCATTGATTTGGTCATTTACCATGACGACTGAAACGGTCGCCCAAAGTCAATTTAGAGCACTGGTTTTCAGCAAAACCAAAGGATTCAGACATCAGTCGATTCCCGATGGGGTGATGGCGATTAAGAAGCTTGCTGCCAAGCACCGATTTCAAGTCTTCACTACGGAAGACGAAGCTGAATTTACAAAAGAAAAACTGGAAAAATACGATGTAATCATTCTGGTAAGTACTACGGGTACGATTTTCAATGCGGAGCAAAAAGCCGCCTTTGAGGAATTTGTCCAAAGTGGAAAGGG
>DATHWC010000106.1:0-11491 GCA_035460985.1 Lunatimonas sp. | reverse complement strand
CTTTTTTAAGTGTAGCTGTTTGCTTTTTTTCCTTCTGCACATATAAAATCCACGCTCCGAACGAAAAAACGACCAACGCTATCCCCAGCCATTTGTGAATGGACAGCAAATCCTCCGAATAGCCTCCGTCCTGCGCCAACCTCAATCCCAATATGGCAGCGACCAATGCGGACAGCGCACCGAGTAAAAGCGTGAAGCCCACCGCAGGCTTGAGTGAAGCGTATTTTTCCGTTCTGGAAGCCAGCTCCAGCAAAACCGCCAGTACCAAAAATCCAATTGGCAAGTGTAAAAACAGCGGGTGAAACCTGCCTAAGAATACTATAAAATCTCCCGATTGCTCCATTTTATACTCAAGTGTATTTATGCAATAATTTTATGAACTACTTTTCCTGCCACATCTGTCAGCCTAAAATCCCTGCCCTGGGCAAAGTAAGTGAATTTTTCATGATCCATACCCAGCAGATGCATGATTGTCGCCTGCAGGTCATGTACATGAACCTTATCTTTGATTCCATAATACCCGATTTCATCTGTCTCCCCGTGGGTGTAGCCGCCTTTCACACCACCCCCGGCCATCCAAATGGGGAAAGCCTCAGTGTGGTGATCCCTTCCTTTAAAGGGCCATACTTTTCCTCCCCGGTTTTCCTGCATGGGAGTACGGCCAAATTCTCCTCCCCAAACGACGAGAGTTTCATCCAGCAGGCCGCGTTGTTTTAGATCTTTAATCAGCGCGGTCATTGGTCGGTCTACTTGGCTGCATTTATTTTTCAGTCCGCCTTCTATTGAATCTCCCTCACTCACCCCGTGGGTGTCCCATCCCCAATCAAACAACTGAACGAATCGAACCCCCTGTTCTACCAGCCTCCTCGCCAAGAGGCAATTATTAGCAAAGGATGTTTTGCCGGGCTCCGTCCCATACATTTCATGGATATAGGCCGGTTCATCTTTTATATCCATTACCTCAGGAACTGAGGTTTGCATTCGAAAAGACATCTCATATTGGGAAATACGGGTCAAAATCTCCGGATCTCCCATTTCCTGATATTCCTTATCGTTGATTTTATTGATGGCGTCGATGGTATTTCTGCGTAAGTCCCTACTCATGCCTTCCGGATTGGATACAAATAGCACGGGGTCTCCCTCCGACCTGCACTGCACACCCTGGTACACCGAGGGCAAAAAGCCACTTCCCCATACTGATTTTCCGGCGTCAGGGGTATTCCCTCCTGATACCAGTACCATAAAACCCGGTAAGTTTTCATTATCAGAACCCAATCCGTAGGTTACCCAGGATCCCATGCTGGGCCTTCCCAATCGGGGACCTCCCGTCTGCAATAGCAATTGGGCAGGGGCGTGGTTGAATTCGTCGGTATGCATGGTACGGATCAGTGACACATCGTCCGCAATGGTGGAAAAGTGGGGCAACCAGTCTGAAATCATCATCCCGGATTCACCGCGAGGCTTAAATTCCGCTTGTGGACCCAGCATTTTGGGTACTCCTTGAATGAATGCGAATTTCTTTCCTTCCAATAAAGAAGGCGGACAATCCTTTCCGTCCAATTTGCCTAGCTCCGGCTTGTAGTCAAACAGCTCCAATTGGGAAGGCGCACCGGCCATATGTAGGTAAATGATTCGCTTGGCCGTAGGTGCAAAATGAGGCATTTTGGCTGCAAGATTTTCCATCACTGCCGAAGCTTGTTCCTCTTGAGTGCTTGATGAACTGCACCCAATCAATGAACCTAAGGCAATGGAACCCAAGCCCTGAGCACATTGCTTCAGAAAATGTCTCCTCGTCTCGCGTTGAAGTGTTCGATATTGTAATTCCTGTTGTAAATTCATGGCGTGTTATGATTTCATCACAAATTCATCCAAATTCATGATCACGTTAGCCATCACGGTCATGACGGCCAATTCTTTGTCCTCTTCTCCGGTAAACTGGCAAATCGCATCCGGGTCATTGTCAAAATAAACCTGCGTTTGTCCGTACAGTTCCATAAGATCCTGCAGCTTTCCGTGATCCAACCCCCTAGCCATCGCCAATCCATACATGATTGCAACTAACTTTTCTGGGTTGGCTTCCGGTGAACTTTCCAGCGTCCTCCGTGCCAAACCCTGGGCAGCCTCCAAATAAACCGGATCATTCAAGGATACCAAGGCTTGAAGGGGCGTGTTTGTATCTATTCTACGGGGAAGACATACTTCACGGCTAGGCGCGTCAAAGGAAATAAATGAAGGATATGGACTTGTTCTACGCCAAAAGGTGTACAACGCTCTTCTGTATTTATCCTCTCCCCTACTTGTCTCCCATTTATTCCCCCCGCTGTACACTACCTGCCAAATCCCCTCAGGTTGCTCGGGCATCACACTGGGGCCAAACATCTTAGGACTAAGTAATCCACTGACAGCCAGTGCCTGATCCCGCACCTGCTCCGCGGTCAATCGGAGCCTAGGGCCCCGCGCCAACAATTGGTTCCGGGGATCCACCTTCTCCAAGTCTTCCCGCATATGGGAAGATTGCTGATAGGTAGCCGACATGACCAACTGCTTGAGTAACTTTTTGATGTCCCACTGATGTTCTTGGACAAACTGCAAAGCCAGCCAATCCAACAATTCCGGATGTGTGGGGGCAAAACCCTGGGATCCAAAATCCTCAATGGTCTCAACGATACCCAACCCGAACAGCTGCTCCCAAAACCGGTTTACAGTCACCCTGGCCGTCAAAGGATTTTCCGGGTCTGTCAGCCATTGAGCCAGACCCAGCCTGTTTTTTTCCATGGATGGAGTGAGGGAATTCCATTTGGCCGGAACGCCCGGTTCTACCTCCACCCCGTGGGACATCCAGCTGCCTTTTTCGAATACGTTTGTCTTTCTTCGGTAGCCATCTTTCAGCTCCAGCATGATGGGTGTGGTGACTTTTTCATTCGTACTGTTGAAAATTTCATGAAAATCACTGGCAATTTCTTCAAATCCACTTTCTTCTTCACCCGGTAAGGCATGATGAAACAACACCCATTCTATGATACATTCCGTCTTTAACCCCGCATTTCCTTCCAACACCAGGTAAACATCCCGCTTACCGGAAATCGGTTTAACCGGAAAGGATACCGTTTCATTAATGGTATATATTTTATCTTTCTTCTCCTCCTTATTGTATTCCGTTTTTGTTTTTCTATTGACTGGAAGAGTGCCTATTATTTCACCATCTTTGTTGTCAAGCCGAATCTGTAGGGTTCCCACTGAGGTATCCGCCCTGTAGCGAAGCATTATTCTGTCCTCTCCCATCAGTGGTACCTGTTTGGTAAATGAGTATACACTGTCGGTGACTTTGAAGGTAGCAGTACCGCGGACAGGAATACCTTTTTCCATTTGCTCAAAATAATGGGGATGGAGCTTTGGTTCTGTAATACGGATCAACTTCTCATAATAAACCGAATCCTTCTTACCCGGATGGGCTGCTGCCCAGTTCTTGACCCGGTTTAGTTTCTGCAAGTCCTCCTCCTCTTTGAACTGCACTAATGTCGGAGACTCGCTTGGAATATCCGCATCGGCACTTTGGTTAAAGAAGGCCATGGATTGGTAAAAATTCTCATGCCTGATGGGGTCGTATGGGTGGCTGTGACACTGAACACATTCCATGGTTGTTCCCTGCAATACCGACCAAGTGGTGTTCACCCGATCGATCAGCGCAACAGTTCTATATTCCTCGTTGTCTGTTCCCCCCTCATCATTGTTCATGGTATTACGGTGGAAGGCCGTAGCGATAAGCTGTTCATCAGTAGGATTGGGAAGCAGGTCCCCAGCCAGCTGCAAGGTGATAAATTGGTCGAAAGGAACGTTATCGTTGAAAGCCTTAATCAACCAGTCCCGGTATTTCCAGATACTTCTGGGTCGGTCGGCTTCGTAGCCTTTTGAATCAGCATACCGGGCCATATCCATCCACATAGCCGCCCATCGCTCCCCAAAAGCCGGGGATGCCAGCAAACGGTCAACTACCTTTTCGAAAGCCGAGTCGGATTCGTCCCCTATAAATGCTTCCATTTCCTCCAGCGTGGGTGGAAGTCCGGTCAGGTCAAGGCTAACCCGTCTGAGCAGGGTATATCTGTCTGACTTTGGGTTTGGCAGTAGCTTTTCTTTATTCAGCTTTGCAAGAATAAATTTGTCTATGTCATTCTGAATCCATGAGTGGGTAATATCCGGAACCCGTTGGTGGTCTGGGGGAATGTATGCCCAGTGATCCTTCCATTTTGCTCCCTGATTAATCCATTTAGTTAAAAGGGCAATCTCCTCCTTCTCCAATGGTTCACCCTCCAAGGGCATTCTATATTCTGGGTCAGCGTGGTTTATACGTTTGATCAATTCACTTTTTCGGATACTTCCCGGCACGATTGCCCTTTCTCCGGATTCATTGACAGCCAATGCCTCCTCTTCAAAAAGTAGGCTGAAACCGCCGGATTTTTTTACACCGCCGTGACAGGCGATGCATTTTTTATTGATGATGGGGCGAATATCCCGGTTGAAATCCACTTCCTGTCCCAATACAGCGGCAGGAACATATTTGTGCTTATTCTCTATGGATATGGCATTGATACCCCATACAATCACCCATATTGAAAGGAATGTGGCGAGGAGGTATTTCCATTTAGAGTGTAGGAATTCCATGGGTAAATTGGGAATTGGGCTATTTTGTTTTAAAGCAGGCTGTTATCAGCAAACCAAAGTAAACAAATAATAAACGCAATTCAAAAAGAGAAATTTTAAATTAAAACCTCTCCCCATATAAAGCTTATACATAAGTAAACGCTAATGGGGATAAGCGGAAAAAATGGCTGATAATTGCGAAAAATAATAAAGATTAGGAACTGGCGAAATGTCGGGATAAAATTTCATCCAACATTTCCTCAGTAAGTGGCTTGGGTAAAAACCCGGTAATTCTGTTTGATCCAACAGCTCTTTTCAAATTATTTACATTCATGGAAGTAGTAAGAATAAAAATAAGGGGAAAGGAATCGTCACCGATCTTCTTATCGGCCAATCGTTCCACAAAATCCCACCCACACATCAACGGCATATTAAGGTCCAGAAAAATAACATCGGGTTGCTCACAGGCTTCCCTATCGGGTTTTTCCAGCAGACTAAGTGCCTTACTTGCTGTATCGGATACAATAATATTATTTGCAAATCCGACTTCTTCCAAAATCTCCCTATGCAAATAGTTGACAGCTTCATCATCATCCACCAACATGACACAATTCAACTTCCTATCCATATCTAAATTACCATTAATATTTATAATCTAGAGAAATCCCTGCCGGGCTATCATCTCTTCGACCTGTCAAGGAAATCACTTCATTGTGAAATTTCCTAAAAAGACTGGTTCTTGCTGGTAATTTGCAAATTCTAGGCCAAAATATTGCTGTTAATTTGCGGATTTAAAAAAAATAAATAGGCTAGGGGATTCAATTTATTTATATTCAGGGTTTTCTGGAATTATTTTTTGATCGGTATTAGTTGATTTTTGACGGCAGTGTTTGAATTGACATTAGTTGACACTAGATATATGGTGGGTATTTTTTGGATGGAAATAGGGTGGAAATCGGAGCGAAGCGTAGACCCTGAGGACCGTAGCGGTTCAGGGTATGGCCTTCGGCTGAAATATAGTAGTAATACGGTTGACTTTTCTTGGGAATTGATACTAGTAGATAGTTGATATTGGATATTTGTGAAGGGAAATATGTTCTTTTGCCGAAGTGTAAAAGTGATATTGTGGAATTTGAAGCGACGCAGAGAACGAGGAGACATGTGGCGGTTACGGGGTGTGGCCTTTTGATATCGTGACATTGCTAGGTAATCGGGTCTTTAGTAGATCAAATACCCAATTGGAATCTCAACGGTAATCGTGCGTCGATCCTAAAGGTTTTAATTTAAAAGTGCTGACATTAAACCGCAAGGACATTGAAGAATACAAGTTGACGAAACAAACGTCAGCTGCCGATCGAGAAGTAGCCCGACTGTAGTGCGACAAGAAGGCGCTTTGATGCCTGTTTAACCTTTCACGAACGATTCTAACCTTTTGGACCTCAGTATGCTCCCGATATGCGGGACAAGATTTGTGCTGAACGGGAATTTTTTGTATTTTTATAATCATAAAAGTTAAAGCGGAAATATTGTGCTTTTTAATTCGCCAATGTTCTTATACGCGAGACGTTGTATTTAATTATTAAAAACCAAAATACACCAACTATGCCATCTAAAGGACAAATATTAAAAGACAATTTTACAGGTGATACAATTGAGTTTATTGAAACTTCTTCAGACACTAACGCAGAAAGAGTTACTTTAAAAGTGAAATTAAAAAGCAAAGGTCAAACTGTAGATGACCATATTCATATTTTACAAGAGGAGTCTTATAAAGTATTGTCAGGCACATTGACCTATCTCTCAGACGGGCAGCAGAACCATATCAGTGCCGGAGAAGAAGTTACTTTACCTAAAAATAAACCGCATAACCATTATAATACTTCCGATGAACCAGCTGAATTTATCCAAACTATAACACCCGGAATAGATATAGATTTTTTTATCGAAAACCTATTTGGAATGATAAATGACGGAAAAGTTAAAGATGGGAAATTACCATTTTTACAAGCAATGGTAACAGCAAAATATTTGGAAAGTCCGTCAAGACTTGCAGCCATACCTATGGGCCTGCAGAATGTATTAATAAATACCATTGGACCCTTAGCCAGGATATTTGGATATAGAGCTATCTATAAAAAATACACAGGGGTTGAAAAATGACTAAATGCACTCAAGTATCCCTTCCTGAGCCAAATGAGGGGCTCACACTCCATACCCCGAAAGCCTAGACAGGCTATATTTCCCTGTAGTCCGGCTGCTCACTGCAAATCTTCCACTGGAAGTTTCTTTACCTTCGGGAAATCGAGCATAACGAAAGCCTCGTTCCGAGGATCGACAACGGATGAACGTTTGAAAAATAACACCTTTTTCTACCAAATGCTTGCGTAGGTAAATAAAAGAGTATATCTTAAAAATCAAATGTATCCCTGTGGTTCATAGGGTACTATCTTTGCTTCGAAATCAAATCTTAAATCATTATGGATAATAAGCCCATCTCGTTTGTCGGTTTTGCAAACTCATTTTTCGGACCAATTTGGGCAAAAAGGAATCGACTGTCAAACCATCCTTTACCTCACGGGAAAGCTGATGGAGCTGTCGGTCAAAACGAAGTTGAACAAGTACGAGCCTGCTGCTGTTCGACAGAAACGTCTGTAAAAGATGAAGTCATTAACAAGGCCGTTGTGGCAAAATCGGCTAATTCTTTTTTCTCTGTTCTTGCCAGCTTATTAGTCGCTTTTTTTCCCAAGTGCCCTGTTTGCTGGGCGGCGTATATGAGCATATTCGGGGGCTTGAGTATATCTCGTTTACCCTACCAGGGGTGGCTGTACCCGGTATTGATTGGGTTTCTATCTCTTCATCTTATACTGATATTTCTGAATCGTAGCAGGAAAGGACTAGGCCCCTTCACGGTAAGCCTAGCAGGGGTGCTAATAATCTTAATATCCCGAATGCTTGGCTTCGAAGACAACTTTACTTTCATCATCGGTATGCTTGGTATTCTTACCGGATCACTTTGGAATTCATTTTCCATGGCTCCGCTCAAAATACCATCGCTACTTAAACCACTCAACTCATAAACTATGGCTACCATGTTACGTGTACGGCATTCCCTGCGGGAATTACAGGAAAAATACGACAATAATGATAAAGAACCATTGGAAAAAGTCATGAAGGCTTGGGCGGGAATTAAGGCCCTCCCTCCTGACGATCCAAATTCATACTTCGTAATTGGTGGTTATCACGGAGAGCCTTTTGTTGGTGCGGGATGGGGTGATCCTTCCTACTGGGGAGGTTTCTGTAACCATGGTAATGTCCTCTTCCCAACGTGGCACCGTGCTTACCTTGTCCGTTTGGAGAAAGCGCTACAGAGCATTCCAGGATGTGAAGATGTCATGCAACCCTACTGGGACGAAACGAGTGAGGATTCCATAAAACACGGAATACCGTGGGCACTTACGGATGAGTTTTTCCCGCGGGAAAGTAACACACCTAATCCGCTGCGTTCCTTCGTTTTTCCGGCTCCGATTGCGGATAATGCAATTGCGGCGGATACTTACGATTACTCCAAGCCGGCCGGTTATGAAACGGTCAGGTATCCACTTTCTGGTTTAGTCGGGGAAAAAGATTTGAAGGCAACTAAATGTCACAACAGCCAATACGCTGATTACAAGAAGAATGTAGAAATCCTTAACAAAAACGTCGTACAATGGCTGACCTCGAAAATTGTAGTGGATAATAAGCCGATTGAAACTAACGTGGCCAAAAAATATAAAGATTGCCTTCTGGCACCTAATTACACGGTCTTTTCCAATACTACCTCCGCCGCAGAATACAACTCTTCCATTACGCTTGACCCAAGCAAGAAGGGCCAAAAGATAGTTGTTCCCTTGGAGTCTCCTCACAACAGTATTCACCTGGCTGTCGGAGGCTATGACTACCCTGGAGCTAGCGATATTTCACCCATCGCCGGGGCCAATGCCGATATGGGAGAGAATAATACCGCAGGCCTCGACCCTATTTTCTTCTTCCACCACTGCAATGTGGACCGTATGTTCTGGTTGTGGCAAAAATTTAACGGCCATACTGATTGCCTCGAAATCATTGACCACTATCCTGGGACCAACTCCGTAGATAACCAGGGACCCACTCCAGGAACGGCCCCCAACTCTTGGTTAACGCTGTCTTCTCCCCTAGATCCGTTCAAAATTACTACGAATGGGGAGAGCCGGCCTTACAACTCACGGGACGTGATAAACATCGAGGAACAACTTGGATACACCTACAGCAAAGGTTCATTGGATGATGAGCCGGCTTTTGAACAAGCCAAGAAGGCAGCGGAGGAAACTATCGATTCAGGCGTCGTTCAGATTTCAAATGTCAACCGGGCGATTGAAGGAGGTTCCTTCGTAGTGGTGGCAGAAGCAGTGATTGATGGTAAACGGCAGGTCATTGGACATGAGGCAGTGCTCAGCCGGTGGAACGTGGAAGGTTGTGCCAATTGCCAGAATCACCTCGAAGTGAAGGCACACTTTGAGCTGCATCAATCCATACATCCAAAAGTTCTTTTGTCCAAAAGTGTTGAAGACGCAGCGAATTCGACTACTCTTGACCACACTGTATCCCACAAACTAATTACCCGTAATCGCAACGTGGGACGTCTTCATCAACCCAAAATAAGAGTTAACTAAACTTTGTATAATCGCCCTCTCGTCCAACGGGAATGGAGGGCGATCCCGAATTCATCTTCATACAAAATGCGGAACAAAATCTCTTGGTAGGTACTAATACTTACCGCAGTTGGAACAATGATCCTGACCTAACAACCGGGGCCAATAACCTGGTTTTCGGACAAGGGTTCATTGAATAGAACCAGCACCATTTAACGCATTAAAGGGATGCGTATACGGTACTGACAGTAATATGCCCGACGGTGCCAAGTTGGGAACTAGAACTCAAAGGATCCATCAACTACGGCAATTTCTTTACCCTTCGATTTCAGGGGAAAGGGCGTAATCACCAGTGCAATCAAACACGCTTTAGAGTTTGCCTTTACGACATACGACATTGACCGTGTATTTGCCAGACCCTTTGATACAAACATCCCGTCACAAAAAGTTTTGGAAAAAAACAACTTTGTTTAGATGAAGAATCCTGTTTTACTGAGTTTGTTCAATATTCTTCTGCTTGCGGAAAATCGGTAAAGTCAGAAACTCGCTCTTGTTACTTTGCTTAGCTCCAGCCGAACACCCGTACCGCATTTCCGCCGAGGATCTTATCCTTTTCTTGGGGAGAAAGATGGGAAAGGTATGTCAACAGGTCTTGACGGTAAAGGCGGTAGGAGTCTGGCGTGGCCTCTGCATTGAATCCACCCCCATAGATTATCCGATCGGCACCCCAGGCATCTGTCAATTGACGGATAACCGGCCCAATCTCTCTATGCGGATAACTGCCCTGTGAGGGGATTGCGGCAAGCTTCATCACCGTATTGGGAAGATCTGCCCAACGGATCACCTGGGCATGTTCCTCTGCTGTTCCTTGAAATGGGCGTCCTAGATGGTCAATGATCACCGTGGTGTCGGAGAATTCCCGAATGTAGGGCTCGAAGCCGGGGGCATAACGGGGTTCGAAATGCAGCTGCACGGCAACACCGGACTCGGCGACGCTACGCCACCATTGACGGAGTTCCGGCTTTCCAAATGGGGGCAAACGATCGGAGACGTAGGCATGGACCCGTGACGCGACAATCTGCCCTTCGCGATCTTTCAAAAAAGAAGGCATCGCTGCCAACGATTCACGGCGATCGGCGAAAAACAGACAGGTTCCCTTCAATCGGCCACCGCCAACTTCCAAACAATGGTCCAGGTAGCGGTGGTCATCCTGATACGGTTCTGGATGGACAACAATTGCGTACCTGACCCCCGCTCCATCCATGCACTTCAGCAGGTGTTCCGGGGTGGCAGCGTAAGCTGGCTCATAAGGCCCGCGGGGGTGATAAGGGAACGCTTGACTATCCGGACCGTCAAAACAGTGTAAATGAGCATCTACAATGGGAGGTTCTTTGCTAGCACCTACTTCCCCCACGCTGGATATAAACGCAAGGCTGGCAATAGAACTACCTAGTATTCCCAGGCATTCCCGGCGGTCGATCCCATTCATCCACTTGGGCGGTTTAGTTGGGTTGCCATGCGTAGCAGAATAGACGACCTCGGAATTTTTTCTATTATTAAATGGTAGAGTTTTCAAGGTTATTTGGGGTTAGTTCTACAAAAGATAAAAGTTAATACAGTCTGCCTAAAAAGCCAAACAAATCGTTGGAAGGGACATGTAATTTTTATAATTTCTAATAAAAGAGGTTAATATAGGCTGGTACTATGCTATCAGTCTTTCCCCACAATTCCTATATCTTAAGCAACTTTGGCGTATTGACCATATCTTGGAATTTGCAACGGCAGTGGGCTCAGGAAGTGTAACAGTAATTTTCGTCTTGGAAGCAGTAGATTTCTGTTGACGAATTTGAAGGGAAAACATATTGGAGTAAGTAACTAGTATAAGAAAATATTTTTATGGGTCATTTTGAGGAAAGGACTCCGAGAACGATTTCCAATAAAGATTACTTGGCTGCTCCATACCAACTTATTGTACTGGACAAAGAGAGACAACTCTACAAAATATGCTGAGAAACCTATTCAAATTACGAAAACCAGAATAAAGATTATTCTCAGTAATCCGCAAGCATGAAGAAAACTATTCGATATTTACTTACATTTCCATTCGCCTCAAGGTAAAATAGACCACGGATGATGCGGATAAAACGGATTTTTAATTTGTTCAGGTAAATGTCGACGTCAATAAA
>DATHWC010000105.1:0-12925 GCA_035460985.1 Lunatimonas sp. | reverse complement strand
CGAATAGAAGGTAATACTAATTTGAAGGTTTCAGGAACTTCAACTCTGCACGACTGGGACATGATTTCCGAGCAGGCAAGCGGAAATGCAAAACTAACAGTAAGTGGGGGAAACCTAAGTGCTATACAGGCAGCGAACTTTTCCATGCCGGCGGAATCTATCAAAAGCGGGAAGCGACAAATGGACACCAACGCATATAAGGCACTCCTGACCGACAAACACAAGCAAGTCAGTTTCGTAATGACTGAGGCAAAGAAGGACGGAAACAAGTGGCTGATTTCAGGAATGTTGGAACTTGCGGGAATGAAGAAACCCGTAACCTTTACTGCTGACACAAAGGCGAGTGGCAACTTGATCACATTTACTTCGGTCACCTCCTTCAAATTAACAGCATTTGGAGTTGAACCGCCTACAGCCATGCTGGGAACCATCAAAACAGGTGATGATGTCACCTTAACCGTAGAAATGACTTTAAAACCAATATTATAGAACTATTTTATGAAAAAGAGCGCGTTATTATTCGGACTAGCCGGACTTTTGTCCACAGGCTTAATGGCCCAAAACGACAGGGATATGCAGTTTTGGAGATCCTATGACCAACGGGGGATCAATGTTTTTGAAACTGGTAAAGCGGATACTGTGGCTTTTGACGGGGTGAAAGTACGGCTTGGAGGCGCTTTTGCACAGCAGTTTCAGTCACTTAGTCATTACAATAGTGCAACAGTAATACGAAAAGACAATTGTGTCAACGTCAATCAATTGATGGATATTGGCTCGGGTTTTAATTTGGCAACAGCCAACCTCAATATCGACGTGGCACTGGCAGACGGGATACGGTTGAATTTGGTGACTTACCTTTCCTCTAGACACCATCCAGAATCTTGGGTAAAAGGAGGCTACCTCCAGATAGACAAGTTGCCCTTCCTAAACAGTGAAGTGTTTGACCAAATCATGGAGAAAGTCACTGTTAAGGTCGGCCACATGGAAATCAACTATGGTGATGCCCATTTTCGCAGATCTGATAACGGTAATGCCTTTTACAATCCGTTTATCGGCAACTATATTATGGATGCCTTTACTACAGAAATTGGCGGCGAAGTTATATTCCAAGACAACGGGTTTATAGCCGTAGCTTCCATGACTGGCGGGGAAATACAGGGCGGTGTTACCAATCCCGGTGTCAGAAAGCCAAGTTTTATTGGTAAATTAGGCTATGACAAAGCGCTTAGTGATGATCTAAGGGTGAGATTGACTGGGTCCATCTACACAACGGGAGGCTCAGTAAACAATACCCTCTGGTCTGGAGACCGGGCAGGCTCTAGGTATTATATGGTGATGGAGAACACAATGGCCACCACTGCGGCGCAATTTACTTCAGGAAGATTTAATCCCGGCATGAGAAGCAATGTAACAGCGTTGGTTGTAAACCCCTTTGTGAAATTCCAAAAGTTGGAATTATTTGGTAATTTTGAACAGTCCAAAGGCAAGGCACCCAATGAAATCTCCGACCGGACATGGAATCAGTTAGGTGTGGATGCAGTTTATCGGTTTGGCTTGGAAGATAAATTCTATGTGGCCGGAAGATACAATGAAGTCAGCGGTTCATTGCCAGGTGGCATCGAATCAAGCATAAACAGGGTTCAAGTCGGCGGAGGTTGGTTTATCACCAAAAACATACTTACCAAACTTGAGTATGTCAACCAAAATTACAATGACTTCGCTACAACGGATATCCGAAATGGGGGAAAGTTCAGCGGCCTAATGATTGAAGGCGTGATAGCGTTCTAAAAATTAACTAAAAACAAATGCGTATCGCTTGGTTTTTCATCCTCGGACTCTTAATTTTGGGAAATGCTCCGGTAGCTGAGCAGTTTGTCATCAAACAAAAGGAAATCAAAGTGAAGGGAATTACTTCCTTCGGGACATTTGAGTGCTCCTACGGAAATGAAAAGCTTGGCGATACGCTTTATACAGGTGAAGTTCCAAAATCTAAGCGAATACATTTTGTCATCGAAGTGGAAGATTTTGGTTGCGGAAACTTTTTGTTAAATAGGGATTTCAAAAGCACCATCAAAGCGTCAGAGCACCCAACCTGCCTAGTGACAGTCAACTCTCTGAACCGTCAACGCCAACACTTTTTAAGTAATATAGACGTCAACTTGGCGGGTAAATTTCTCTCTTTGGAGGATGTTGTGTTTACTCAGAAAAATAAGGAACTTACTGGTGTAATTAGTCTTTCTTTTGATCAATTGGACCTAGAAGCACCAAAAAAGTTTGGAGGTTTAATTCAGGTAGATGACAATCTTGTCCTTGAAATTATACTGGGCATATAGCCCATTCCAAATAGTCTGCCTTTTACCGCTAATAGATCTGGATTATTTTTTCTTTTTGTACTGAATCGTTGCAAGTTTCCCCCCATTTAGTAACTGTTACTTTATAAGCTCCTTTCAGGACTGGTTTGGGAATAGTTATATTCTCATTTCCCCCTTTCAACGTAACCGTTTTCCATAGTAAAAGACTTCCCAGCGAGGAAAGGTGTTGATCTACCGGGGCAAATTCAATAGGTGTCAACGGATATTGGATGCCTTTATAGGCTAAGAAAAGGGCATTTTTTGGTAGGTCGTATTTACCAAAATCATTGTCAAAAGATGTCAGTGTAATGGCACCTTCAAACAGTTTGTGGTTCAAATAAAATTCCCTGTTTAGAATCTCCATCTGCTTTATCCCCACCGGATTGAATTTGGAGAACGCGTCATTGTCTAAGATGGGAAGGCCATCAATTAGTATAAGTGGGTTCGTTTTAAAAACCTGATTCGCCGGTTTGTTGACGCTTCTAAAGACTGTTCTCCGATCCTCTCTTCGTACCAAAACTTCGGGAACATATTCCCGGATCACCGTCGCCATATCGTCAAAACGGTTGTAATCGTCCAACAGATAGGACCTGTCCGGTAAAAATAGCCTTGGATTGGAAGGAATGGGATCAGGAGACCAGGATTGAAAGTAAGATGCAGCTTGGCTTGCCACCATTCTTTCTTGAAGAAAACTCAATGAGGAATCTGAAAAACTCAAATAGGGAATTGTAAATTCGTCTGTGGGTTTTTGTTGCCAGAATGGAGATTCCACCACAAAATTTAATTGCTCTTTATCGGCATCAGACTGAGCGATGACATAATTAAAATGAGAAAAATCCCCAGTTTCAAAAAACACATCTCCAGTAGGACGGGCCGTTCCGATTATAAACTTAGATTCCAAACCGTGCGCAGAAAGAAAAAACGTTTCTGCGGTATCAATCACGCGCTCCAAGCTTTTGCCATGAATGATATGTCCAAATATTTCGTAAATATAGTTTTTCGGTTCAGGCTGTGCGTCGTAAAGTCTTTCTTCCCTTACCACTGGAATAGGCGGAAACTCTCCTTGATATGAAATGGATGTGGTCAACACATCCGAAGGTTGACCCAGCAATTGAAGGCTTATCTTTTCATCATCCAATGTGTGTTCAAACAGTTGCGAACTATTGTCGGAAATAGCGTTACTTGCCGTTGAAAGAAAAGTATCATCTACAGGCTTTGCGCCTGATACCGGGGGAATAAGTGGATTTACAATACCTACAAGTTGGTGAAAAACACCATTTTCAGGAGAATAATACGGGCTATTCCGAGTATAGATGCGTAGCAAATAATAGTCAGAGGGTAAGTTGTCCGGTATGGTAAGATACCCACATGCCTGGCCAGATTTTAACGCCGTCAATTCTTGGACTACGGGCACATAATCTCTGTTCAACAGCTCCATGTAAGCTACTTTGGAAGGAGTGGGTTTGCCTTCATGGGTAGCCATAATCTGGACCCATAGCTTCTCATTAGGCATGAGGTATTCTTCTGAAAGGGTAGCCATTATAGTTTCTTCCAGCGCGATTTCTTGGGAGTAACCGGAAAGAAACGGAATGATCCATACTCCCAAAAGACCAGGTATCCAGATTAGCCTATGACACAACGTTTTATTCATGGTTCGTTAAAATTCATATTTCTCCCAGAAGGATGGTGGGTTAGCATTACCCCTTAGCCTGCAGTCGGTGCAATTTACCGTAGTTGACAGGTAAGTAGTACATATTGGGCCATCACAAATGGGTAAGACGGGGACATAATTATTGAGAACAAAATAATCATTATAGTCATCCCTGATTACAGTATCCAAGGCACAATTTTGGTATTCGGGAATGGAAACCCTCCAGGGGCCGAGTTCCCTACTATCAATATACATTCTTTTTTCTATGCTCTGACCCGCACTGATAAATCCAATTACAGGTTCTTCCGGATTTGTTAAATTGTTGACATTACTGTTTATCAGAGAAGGAAGCGGACTGAAAATGCCTCCAATATCGTCTGAGTTTTTGCGCATACCATCCCAAAAAATAAACGCTTCCTGGTCTATGGCCCGTTGTTTGACAAGTATGCTATACCGTTGACCCAATTTTTCGGAGAGAGAATCTATGCGTTGGATTTCTTTTCTGGAAATTCGGTTCCCTTGAAATCTATCTGCGGATTCTAAAATAATGCGAGTGGAAACATCACTCTGAAAGCAACTTAATACAATTTGGCTAAACGGAGTGGATAGAACGGTCCTTCTTTCTGAATCATAATAATAGAAGTTTTGATAGGGACTTCTATATTCCCAGTCTTCCTCATATTCCCATACAAAGTACCGCGCATTTTCTGTGCCCGTAGTGCTGGCATATATACTGACACCTCCGTCTATACGTTCGTAATTCAGCTCCATATCTCCCGGCGTATCCATAGGATTGATTTCATTTGAAAGGTACTCAGCCGTCGGGGTAGTTATCCGTACCCGGTAATTTTGGTTGGCGGGAAGCTCGTCGTTTAGAAGATATTCTCCCAAGTACCGCTGGAAAAAAACCCACCTACCAGACTCTGTTCCTTCCACCTCAACTAAGGCATTTGTAACAGGCAAAGAGCGGGTTTCACTATAAATCGGTGTAGTCCGACTAAGGGAAATTTTACTGCCTGAGGAGCCCACCTCCAAATACCCTTCCACTACTAAGAGGTGGTAGTCAATTTCGGTGACAGCAGGCTCAAACGGCTCTCTGCACCCTACGAAGCAAAGCCATAGAATCGCAAAAAGAAATATGCCGGATGAAATACCTTTCATGCTTTTAAAATTTAAAATTATATGTAATAAATGGGATTGGCTGCGCAAATATGGAGAGTTGATATCCTTGTAAAACTCCCTGAACAGGTGCAAAATAAACGGAATAGGGGTTGCTTCTTCCGAGCACATTGTAAATGCCGAGGGACCAGGAAGCGTGGGCAAGCTTCCGAATGCGGTGGTTTCCTTCAATATTTACCGAAAAATCCACCCTGAAGTAATCCGGTATCCGGTGTTCATTTCTATCGGAATAGAATACCCTGTCAGAGCCACCGTATTGGAATTTGGCTATGGGAAGCGTAATAGGTCTACCCGTACTGTAATTGGTATTTAATGATGTGTTGATCCGTTTTGTAAACTCAAAATTTGCGGCAACCATGATATCATGGGGCTGGTCAAAATTGCTTGGATAAAAAGCTCCGTCATTAATTTGCTCGCCGATTTCGTCAACAGAGGTTCTTAGAAGCGAACGGGAATAGGTGTAGCTAACCCATCCGTTGAGTTTTCCTACCGTTTTCTTTGCCATAAATTCCACGCCGTAGGCTTTACCTGTTGTATTCAATATATCCTGCTCTATAGCTTGGTTCAGCAGTAGAGTTGCCCCGCTTCCAAAATCCACCAGATTGCGTAGACGACGGTAGTACACTTCCACCGATGTTTCGACGGTATTGTTTTTTAGATTTTTGAAAAACCCTACAGAAACCTGTTCCCCCAATTGAGGGGCTATGTGGGGATCACTAAGCTTCCAAGTGTCTGTTGGGGAAATGGCTGCTGTATTGGTGAGCATGTGTAGGTGTTGCCTACCCGTATTGAATCCGGCTTTGATGGATGTAAAATTATCGATTGCGTAACGGGCGGATATTCTTGCCTCCGGTCCATGATAGGTATGAATGATGTCCCCTGACTGGTAGCTGTCTTGGCCGCTTTTAGTAGATTCTGATCTTATTTCTCCGGGAATGTATCTGGTCACTTCTTGAGGTCCCAGGTAATTATAGATGACATACCTAATCCCATAGTTGACCATCCATTTTGGGCTAATTTCATATTCGTCACCAATATAAATAGCCGACTCCAAGCTTTGTTCAGGCTGAACTTCCTCTGGCATCACTAAAGACTCCTCTCCTTTGGGCACAAGGGTACCGGCTGCTAGCTTATACCTGACATGGTTCATCCCAAAACTCAGCCGGTGCTTGTCATTCAATTCATAGGTAAAATGGTTTCTCCAATGGCTTTGATTCATAGAAAATCCATAATCAAACGCATTCAAGGGATCCAAATCCCCATCAATATTGAATCCGTAATAATCATGGCCTAGGGTAAACTCCCCCTCTAGACGGTCATTGAAATAATGTATCCAACGGATATTGGCATTTTGATTTTGGTATGAGAAAGAAGTATCCCGATCAAACCTGAAGAAATCCCTGCTTCCATAGAGCGAGAGTTGAAGCTCATTTTTTTCGTCTATGACGTGGCTCACATTTAGATTCAGGTCATAGAAAGATGCCCTGCTATCCCTAAATTCAGACTCCTCGTCCAAAAGTCCAAATAACCAGTTGGAGTAAGTCGTCCTGCCTCCCAGGACAAAAGTGGTCTTTTCTCCCAATGGTCCTTCCAGATACAGGCGACTGGTCATAGGGCCTATACCGCCTCCGCCCTCGATTTTTTCTTTATTGCCGTATTTGGCCTTCACATCCAAGACTGAAGATAACCGACCCCCATATTCAATCGGAATTCCGGCTTTATATAGATCCACACTCTCAATCATATCGGAGTTAAAAGCAGAAAAGAGCCCGAATAAGTGGGAGGGATTGTATATGGTTGCGTTGTTAAACAGGATAAGATTCTGGTCGGCAGCGCCTCCGCGCACATTGAATCCCACACTTGCTTCGCCTACTGTTTTGACACCGGGAAGGGTAAGTATGGCCTTTAATACATCAACTTCACCCAAGACCGCCGGAAGCTTTTTCATGGAAGTGACAGTGATGCTTTCCAGCCCCATTTCGGGTCTTTCGATGTTTGCGGATTTTTCAGAAGTAACGGTTACCTCCATCAGAGAGATGATATTGTCATCCATCAACACATCCAAGTTGCCGTCACCAAGCAAATTTATTTGCCGCTGTTCCTGATAGGCACCGAAATTCTGAACGATAAGGGTATGTCTACCTTTTAATAGGCGTATACTATAGTTGCCATTTTCATCCGTGATGGCTCTGGCATCATTTCCCGCGCTATACACCAAGGCGCCAATTATTGGATTGCCAGACTCTTCGCTAATTACCTTACCCGTTAACATGCCTTCCGAGGGAGAGACGCTTTGCTGTGATGTGCCAATGTCCCACAGTTTATTTTTTGCAAAAACCCTGTCCTGAGAAAGCTGTGAGCTATCTTCGCTTTCTTGGGTAGTTTCGGAAGATTGCTGTTGGAAAAAGGATTTGGGAAACTGAACACGAAGGGGCGGTCCTTTGGTAATAAAGACCCGCTTTTGGGAATCAATGCTAAATCTCAATTCCGTGCCTGAGAAAATCCTCCGTAATATATCGTCCAGCGGATTACCAGTTGCGCTGATGTTGACTGCGAGACTATCCACCTCTGCGGATTTAAAATAGAACGTAAAATTGTATCTGTCCTCAATTTGCTGAGCGAACCGTTCAAATGTCAGTCCAGAAAAGATTCCGCTGATTTTATCTTCCTGAATTTCCTGTCCTATTGAGGGAAAAGCGAAACCCAAAACTAAGATCACTAAATAAAACCAGACCCTATTCAACATTGTTACGGGTTTTTAAAGCGTTATTTACCACAACCTTTAAGTAGGCCTCTTTATTTCTCTTAAATTTCAAGTTGTTTCGTTTCAATTCTGGTCGAATTTCCCTCTTTGTAACCTGAAGCAGCTTAAAAGCATCCTTCTTTTTTCTGACAGGGTGGAATTCATTTTCCAATTCGATATAATATTTTTGGTTTTCAAAAAATTTGTTGTAGGGAGTCATCGGTGAACTGTCCTTGACGATTTCTTTATAATGCTTACAATAAAGGCTGACATTTCCTTGGACGATTTCCCGATAAAAACCGTTTCCGTGATAAAAAGATCTGATGTCTTGGTTAACTTTTATGAAAGTGCTACTGTCACCCAATGTAAACGTCTCAATTTTATCCGGATCTAAGATGGCCTTTTGGTTTTTTATAGGCGAAATGGTGATCACCAAATCATTGACTATATCATATTGTAACGGAGTCTCCGAATAATCGAATCCACTGATGGTGATTTTCCCCATTCCAAGGAGCTGATTGTTATAAAAGGGATGGCCATCCACATGCCGGTCTTCTTGAATGTATTGTGCGCCAACATGTATGTCCGGAAAGAAAGGGGTAATCTCCTGATAGGGAGCAACGAATTTAATTTCGCCGTCAAAAACTTGTCCGCAAAGATTTGGAATAGAAATAAAAAAAAGAAGAAAACCCGCAAAAAAACGCCTTTCGCGTAGAAGCCAAACTATGCCATCCATTTACATTTATTTCAAAAGTTGAATTTCTTTACTAAAAGAAGTAGCAATAAACGTATTTTATTTAAAAATCCAGAATCATTTGATTAGCAATTTTTATATTTAGCTACACTTTAAATTTTTAAGAGCTTGTTGCTCCATGGAAATGAAATGTCTGACAATGCATCCGGGTTCTAATAGAAAATTAAATTATCCCCAATCCAAGTTTATTCTCCAAAATTAAATTTGAAAGCATTTCGGGTCTGGAGTTTGGAACTGAACCATTCATTGACTCGGGTGATTGGACTCCGATGGGTTCTTGAATATTGCTGGGTAAGCAGAAGAGACAAATAGCTTGTCATCTCTTCCCGTTGATCTTGGCTGAGCCAGTTTGGGAAACCCGTAATAGCTAAATCTCCCTGTAAGTTTTGACTTTCTCTGATGAGTATAAGGTTGTCCCTTTCCAGTAAAATAATGTTTTGTCCTTTGCTCAAATCCAACAAATTTTTGTTAAATATGTCCTCCAGTGTTAAATCCACTATTTTCCATGGATCGCCTTTGTTGTTCCTTTTGTCAAAAACCCAAAGGCCCGTTGATTCATTAGTTAAGACCCGTGTTGAATCCATTCGTTGTGAAGACAGGATAATGGGACGTTTGGCCGTCAAAAGATTCCAGCGTTCCGCATTGTAGTCGAATGGAAAAAGTAATTCTAGGAGCAACCTATCCGTCGTGTCTTTCCCAACGATGTGTAGGGCATTCTGTATGACTTCCTCGTTTTGGTCAGTGGAATCACTGCCGTCTGGGAGCGGCCTGATTTTACCAACCTGAATGGAAGGCTTCAGCAGCAAAGCGACACTCTGGCTAAACTGATCCATCAGATTAAGGGAATCACTGTCAGCCCAGAGAGTTAACAATGAATCTTTTCGATGGGCGTCCGATTTCAACCAATTCCTCGTACGGTTAAGTGTGTCCAGTTCACCCTTGCTGATCAAGGAATCCAGTCCCATTTGAAAGACCCAAGTGGAGTAATAAGTAAACTTAAGGTCATCAGATTCAAACGGGAGCTGCCGAACCTGTTTCGTCATCTGAATTAGTGTTTCCCATTTTTTCTTGGCAAGCTGCTGGTTGTTGAATCGGTTTTCCCTACTCCTGTTGAGCGAGTCAATGATCCTCCGTTCCTCAACTATCCGTTCTTCAAACAGTTTGGCCTCTTCGTAATTGATGAATTGATCTTTAATGATCTGCTGGGTAAGTTGGATGATTTGATCATGGTGGAAAATCACCTTTTTTATTTCTTTTCCAGTAACAAGGGAAAATAGATGCATTAAAGTCTCTCCCCCAAATATTTCGGCATGTTTTAGTATATCTGCACGCTGTGCACTTACCTCCAATTTTTGTATGGCAAATTCCTTTACTTTTTTTGCATCCTTAAAATTGACTTTCCCAGAGTAGGTCAGGATGTCAAAGCCGGGAATGCCCTTTTCCGGAATAAACCACGGATTGATATCCGTGTTGAGGATCTTCGGGGCAAGACCAAAAAAATGCAGTTCGGCAGCTTGTTCATTGACATAGAACATGCTGGGCCTGAGTTCACTTAGGTCAAAGCCTGCCTTTACGGTACCTCTTCCGATCATGGCTAATTTTTTTCTTCCCTCCTGCCTCGGAGCATCTTCTAATTTTCGCTGCCTGTAGGCGTTCTTGAATTCCAATGTATCCCAATGTCTATCTATATGGTCTGGATATAATTCGAATAATAACTGTTTTGTCTGATTGTTAGACAGGTTGTTTCGGATAATTGCCGTTCCGTTATTAATTTTTTCATACAAAAAAGACAACACCTGATCATGTAAGGGAAGCAGTTCAAAAGCCTCCCAATCCTCCCTGTAGTTAAGTTTATCCAGTATGTTGTTTCTGGATACTGGGTCTAAAATAAGTCGATTTCTCTCTCTACGCTTGAGTGGAGAATCTGCTTCAAGAGTCTTTAACTTTTCCTCCCTCGTAAGGGAATCAAAATAAGCTAGCCGCAACAGCATTTCTTTCAATTCCTCATAGGCATCGATCGCCTGATAGGTAATTTCAGGATTTTCCAGTTCCTCAGTTCTTGCTTCCTGAATAGAAGAGATCACTTCGCCATAATACTCTGCGGTGATCAATTCCCCCATTTCAACGATTTCAGTCACCATATTGGCAGTAGGCTGAAGCTTCGCTTTACCTCCGAATATGCCTAGGGGGTTCCACCAATAAAGCAAAAGAATGGCAGCGGCTACCAAGGCAATATCAAAAATTAACCGGGCACTATTTATTATCTGACGAATCATGGTTTTTGAATAGAGTCTGGTTCATCCTGTATGATAACTTTGGGGATAAGCAGGTCATCACTTTTGAACGTGATGTAGATCTCCTTAAAGCCTAGGGATTTCAGCAAAGTATGCATTAGCTTTCGGGTATGGTCCTGTCCACTCTTGACTAGTCCCATGAAGGGTAGACTTTCTCTAATATCCATTTCAGCTTGACGGAAAAATTCTTCCTGGTCTTCCAGGCGAATATTATTTAAAAATCGGTTAGGTTGGGAAACGAGTGTGTCCTCCATAAAACTCTCTGGGGGATATGAAAAATTAATAACCTCTATAGGTGGTAACTGTAGGGTAATTGTGCTTCCTTCGATTTGAATATCTTTAGCAGAAAGACTATTTAAATCTATGCCGGTCTTGACTTTGGCTTGGGAATAAGCCAAAAAAGAAGCTTCATTGATGGGTACGAAGAAAACTTTTCGGGTTTTTTTCCCGAAGACAACCTTGTCGATTACTACCTCGGAAGTTACCAAATCATTTGCTTGTTGAATTTTACCGACAATCAGGGCCCTATCATCGTCAGCGCATCCGGCTACAAGAATCACTAAAACCGAGAGAATATAAACCCCTATTTTACCAAGAAACTTCATAGACCGTCCGCTTTGAATTTTTCGTAGGCAGCTTTCATTTTGGTGTCGTATTTATTTTGTTTGTATCCGCTTCCGTTATACCCATACGCAAAACTTTCCCAATCATAATTCCCATTGTTTTGCTCCGAAACGAAATCGATCAGTGCTTTGCCACGGATTTTTTTTGTTTTGATGAATTCCAAAAAATCAAGGAAGTGATAATACTCTGACTCATGTTGCTTTGCTTCAAACTCCTCGTGATCTTTATAGTTTCGTCCTTTGATAAAGCTTGTTAAATTTTCACCTAGAATCTGAAACAATCCCCATGATGCGGAATACACAGCTGCTTTCGGATTTATTTTCCTGGCCTTTTCTAGGCGTTCATACTCTTTGGCTCCTCCTTTATAATGTACTTTTGTCCATTTTTGATAGAGGATGTCCTCGTTTCCCTTTTGAAATTTTTTAGGGTCCATGTTTTCTTTTTCCAGCCATTGCCAAAGCTTATGCCCCTCAAACAAAATTTTGGCACGACCGTCAGGTAAATGTCCCTTTCCCGCCGATTCAACGGTGACGATCGCCTTTACCACCGGAAGGCACAGATCGATTTTATCCCTGTCTTTCAATTCCTCCAGGGCAATACGGATATCCATGTCGCTTAGTAGCTTTTGGAACGTATTGTCTTTAAGCTGTACAAATTCTTCTCCAGGGGATTCAATGATAGGTTTTTCCAGGGAGGTAGACAGGGTCTGCCTGACGTTGGTGATGAGGGGGGGTGAGGTTGTAGATTTGTTTTCCACTAAAAAATCTTGGTCTTCTTCCATAAACTCCCGGTCATCTTCATCTATGCTGTCGCCGACTATCTGTGGCCTTGATGCCGCTTCCACGGACGTACCTGTGGATTGCAGGCCGGATGACGTTGATTTTGGCGCATTTGGATCCGTCCATCTTTTGCTGAGGTATCTCAAGGATCGATCTCCGAAGTAGAACGCAATCATCATCAGGAATGCGGTTTCAAAAAACTCAAATTGCTGCCGCAATAAGGCTATATCCACACCGGAATAGCCTGTCCCATAGCTGGTGATTAGGAGAGACATACCCCCCATAAGAAGTGTAAACGCAATCATGCCCCTCACGGTGCCGGGTGGCAATCCAAAGGTCTGGCTTCTGAACGGATTGTGTTTAGGGACATCCAATTCACCTTCTTGGGTGGATAGCCCTTCTATTTGGCGGTCTTTGGCCTCGTAGATGCGGTTCCAATCCTCATCCGTCAGACCGTAATTGATATTGTAGAAATATACAGACCACATGAAATAAACCAAAAACACGGAAATCCAGATAATTGCGGTGGCCAAACCAACCGCCTGGAACA
>DATHWC010000104.1:0-4870 GCA_035460985.1 Lunatimonas sp. | reverse complement strand
CCGGGTTTATCGGTATTTATTATGGCACAGAAGAAAGGGCTGCAGCAAAAGCACGGAAGATTGTCATGCGGGAGCTGAAATTGATTAGGGAAAAAAAATTGGGATCTCTTCAACTCCACATGGCCAAGGAACAAACCATCGGGCAAATGGCTATGGCCGAGGAAAACTATGCCGGTCTTATGCTCGTCTATGGTAAAAACCTGCTGGACAAAGGAAAGATAGAACCCTTGGAAAACATATTTGAAACGATTAAATCCGCTACTTCCACAGAGCTGTTGGAATTGGCACAGCAGGTATATGACGAAGATCAGTTTAGCTACTTGACATATTTTCCAAAGGAGGTATAATATGATACCCGATGAACTATTTGCATATTGTATAGCCCATACTGAAGCGGAGGATGAGATTCTCCAAAAGGTAACCCGGCAAACCCATTTGAAAGTGCTTAAGCCGCGAATGCTCTCAGGACCTGTTCAGGGGAAATTCCTCGAAATGCTTGTCAAACTGATGCGACCCAAACTGGTCTTGGAAATAGGCACCTTTACCGGGTACTCTGCAATATGCATGGGAAGAGGGATGGAAGCGGGTGCCAAACTGGTTACCTTGGATATCAACGAGGAACTGGAATCCATGGTCCGTGGTTTTATCAGCGACGCGGGTTTGGATGAGAGGATTGATTACCGGATAGGCAATGCTTTGAAATTGATTCCTGAGATTTCCGGGGATTTTGATCTGGTATTTATTGATGCGGATAAGATCAATTATGCGAATTATTACGATCTTGTCGTTGATAGGTTAAATCCCGGCGGAGTGATTTTGGCAGACAACATACTTTGGTCAGGTAAGGTACTGGCTGAAAACCGCAAAAAATTGGATAAAGACACGGCGGCCATACTTGCCTTCAATCAAAAAGTGCAAGAGGACCCCCGGGTGGAAAATGTAATTTTACCCATCAGAGATGGAATAATGATGGCCAGAAAGCGATAAGCAAGCCCATGAAAAAACGAATACTTTGCAGTCTTATTTTTATAATGTCCTGGTTGCCACAGTTGTTGGCGCAGGTGCCTGAGGTGCCTTCAGTCATTTATTTTGCAGACATGACATTGCGGCTTAATGAGCAGGCTAGGAGGGAAATACAGGCAGACGTGAATGCCCTTTACCGCAGTCCCAACTACTTTCAGATCAAATTAGACCGGGTTAACCTATATATGCCTGTCGTGGAGCGGGTACTGAGGGAACAGGGTGTGCCTGTGGACATGAAATATTTGGTTATCCAAGAAAGCAGCTTGATATCCGATGCCGTATCTACTTCCAACGCAGTAGGCTTTTGGCAGTTTAAAAAAGGAACTGCTGAAGAAGTGTTTATGCGGGTTGACAACCAAATCGATGAGCGCAAAAACATCGTCTCCTCCACGCGTGGAGCTGCCGAATACCTTAAAAAACATCAGCGCTACCTGGACAACTGGGCCATTGCCTTGATTTCTTATCAGATGGGATTGGGGGGAGCTAGAGGTCATTTTGGTGATCAGCATAAGGGTAAGCGCACCATGGATATTGACCGCAATTCTCATTGGTATCTGAAGAAATTTTTGGCACATAAGGTGGCGTTTGAAGGACAGACAGGTAAGCTTGTAAGCAATGGGGACTATTTGCATGAACACGCCGTAAAAGGGCCAACAACTCTCGGTGCCGTTGCGAAAACGCTGGGAGTAAGCGAAAGTCATCTGAAAGAATATAACAAATGGGCCACGTCGGGACAAATCCCGGGAGATAAAGTATACATAGTAAGTTACATTAAGAAAGGAGTTGCTCCTGTCAGGCCAGCGATTGCAGATTACGAGCCCCGTATAGAAGCAGGTCCCCAAGCCGCAGCCCGTCAAAATTCAGCAGCATTTCCAAAGGTTACTGGGAACACGGCAAGGGCAACCCAGCGTGGACAGGTCAAAGTGAACGGTATTCAGGCTGTTTTGGCAAGTAACAGTGGACCTATAGATCAGCTGTCCGATCAGGCAAATATTCGGGAGCGAAAGCTTCGCCGTGTAAATGATCTTAAAAAATCCGACCCCATAGTAGGGGGGGCTTATTATTATACAAAAAGGAAAAGGGGAAAGCCGAGGTAGCCGAGCATATTGTGCAGCCGGGAGAGACACTCTGGAAGATTTCCCAACTTTATGGCATCCGCATGCATTCTCTTAAAGCAAAGAACAGAATATATAAAGATGCCGATCTACGGCCGGGAATGGTCCTCAAATTACAGGGATATCGGGCAAGAAATGAGGAGATAAAGGTTGTTGCCCCTTCCCGTGTGCAACCAAATCCACCAGCCACTCCGGTGCAGGTGGCAGAATCTCGGCCTAGCTATACTTCACCGCCGAGGACCACGGACTCAAACAGCACCGTATCAACGCCAACGATAACAACACAGAAAATCGAGCATGTGGTACAACCCGGAGACACCTTGTACGCTATCTCCAGAAAACATGGTGTCAGTGTGGACCAAATAAGATCTTGGAATAATATAGATGAAAGTAACCTATTGAAAGTAGGCCAAACGCTGATTATTAAAAAATAGCATATTTGTTCGGCCTATGCAGCCGAAGTGAAAGTGATTCTCCAATACTATGCGAATAGGAAGTGTCTTTTTAGGTTTGATTTGTCTGTTACTAGGCAGTAGGGTTGCTGCGCAGGACATTTCCCCCATTGTCCGGGCAGATACGGTTATCATCAGTGGTGATACGTTGATCATGTTGGGGGATTCGCTTATTTTCACACCCAAAATCAAGGAAATCTACTGGGATAAAGGGGGGAATTTTAACCTGAGCATTCAGCAGGTAGGACTAAGCAATTGGTCTGCGGGTGGGGCAAGTACATTTGCCTTCAATACTGCACTGTTGATGTATGCGAATTATAAAAAAGACGAAAAGATATGGGATACGAAGCTTACTGTAAACTATGGCTTCAACAGGCAATCGGATAGAGCGTATCCTATAAGGAAGACGAATGATAACTTTATATTTTTAAGTAAATACGGAAGAGAAATATCAGAGAGCATGTATCTATCTACACAGATAGACGCACGGACACAGCTTTTGGAGGGGCATCGGTATTTCAGACCTGCTGGGGCTGAAAGAGAAAGCCGAAACAGAATTTCCGACTTGATCAGCCCTGGATATATCCAATCCTCCACAGGTCTAAACTATCAAAAGGAATTAAAAAATAAAGGGAGATTTTCTTCCATCATATCCCCCTTTACGGGCAGGTTTACCATAGTCCTTGATGATTCGTTGAGTATGGCGGGAGCCTTCGGTGTGATCCCCGGGGAGAATGTGCGTGCGGAGGCTGGTGTTTCCTTGGCTACCTCCATTGATACACAGGTAATGGAAAATATCCGATGGAAGGCCGACCTCAACCTATTTTCCAACTACGAACGGTTTGGAAATATGGTCGTCAACATGAACTCCATTCTTAGTATGAAGGTAAACAAGTACATTACCACGCGGATAGAAACAATTTTGATTTACGATGAAAGTGTATTTATCCAGCAGGAAGACGGAACCTCCCGCCGTGCGATACAATTACAAAACCTGATAAATTTCGGAATTGGAATTGACTTTTGAAAGGAGACTATCCCATTCAAAAATCAGCCTCCAGCCCAAACCGCTTCTGTAGCTCCTTTAGCGCTGGCGACTTTTCAAGCAGGTAATGCAGTTTATCTGAAGAGGTATAGAGGTTTTTAGAGGGCTCAATGGCTTCTTGCACAATCTCATAGGTTATATCTACCCGGACATGTTGGAGTTTTTTGCGAAGCAGTCCGGTGAGTTCGGGCTTGCACTTCGAAAAAATATCCTGCTGCAGCTCGCCTGAGAGTTGAAAATGCACCCTTTCCGCATCCACTTCAAAAGGTTGCATAAGTACGGAAACTTCCATGTTCTTATGTGCGACCCTATAATCTGCTATAATTGCATTTAGTGCCTCTGTTACGATGCTTTTATCCAGCGTGGGATTGGTATGGGTTTCTTCTTCGGTATGTAGCGGTGTAGTAGACTCAGGCTGATTGGTTTCAACTTTTTCAGGTTTTTCCTTTGACTGCTGTTCAGCATGAAGTATACTACCCGGGATGGACAGGGTTTTTTTTATTGGTGAATTGGTCCTAGCCTTGACTGTAGACGGGGTTGTGGTGGCAGATTCAGCTTCTTCCGGGTTCTCGTTAGCTAGGCTTTTTTTTTTGCGTCTTCCCGAACCAGTGCCGCCAAGGATACCGCCCGAGGCAATTTGGCAAGTTTCATAAGCAACAGCTCCACGTGCAGCCGTTGGTTTTTACTGCTCTTATAGCTTAGATCACTTTGATTGGCCATATTGAGAGCGGACAGCAAAAATGAAAGTGAGGTTCGTTGGGACTGGTCCCGATACCGCTGTTGGGCACTTTCGGACACTTGCAACAAGGGAATGGTTGCAGGGTCCTTGGACACCATCAGCTCTCTAAAGTGCTCGGACAATCCTACCAAGAAGTTGTGCCCATCAAACCCTTTCTTCAGAATCTCATCAAAAATCAACAAACTTTCAGCTATGCTTTCATCCAATAATGCGTCCGTGACCCGGAAATAGTAATCGTAATCAAGGATATGCAGGTTGTTGATGGTTTCCTGATACGTGATTTTTTTGCCGTCAGAGAAAGTTACAATCAGATCAAAAATAGACAATGCATCACGCAATGCCCCATCTGCCTTGGTGGCGATAAGGCGCAGTGCTTCTTCCTCATAGGTGATGGTTTCTTTTTTGGCGATAAATTTTAAGTGATCCGTAATATCGCTGATTTGAATGCGGTTAAAGTCAAAAATCTGACACCTGGACAGTATGGTTGGGATGATCT
>DATHWC010000103.1:0-10905 GCA_035460985.1 Lunatimonas sp. | reverse complement strand
TATCTATATCAAAACACTTGTCTTATTTTTCCAATTATCGACCATGGTCCCAGAAGATGTAAAAATAGAGATCAACAAAAACCCCGAGGTTTCTGAACTGATGGAATTGTTTCGGCAAACTGATTGGGCAAAAAATAGGGATCCCGACAAAATTGGGTGGATGCTGGCTAAGACGGATATGTCTGTATGCCTTCGACAGGACGGGAAATTGCTTGCTTATGGTCGCATACTTAACGACGGGTGCTTTCGGGGATTGCTGGACGACGTAGTCGTTGAAAAATCCGTTAGAGGCCAGGGTTTTGGAACTTTATTGATGAAAACCCTGATTCAAATTTCAGAGCCGTTAGAGGTGCTATTTCTCAATGCAGATCCCAAAATGAAGGGATATTATGGTAAATTTGGCTTTAGCGCATTTCAGGGCATTACGATGGTTAGGCGGAAAAAATCAGGGGGATAATTAGTCTAATTTTGTCTATTGAAATGTTATGCGTCACTTTTAAAGACACCCAGCACAATGACAAAGAAGATTTACGAAATACTCTTGGAAAACAGTAAAATTTGGGCGACAAAACTTGAAAATGCAGGTACACCTACAGGAGTAGTTATTGGACAAATAAACTTTATCAATATTACTTCAGGCTACGAATTATTTAAAAATTAGAAGAGCATTCGATAATCAATTTAACGACAATCAATGACTACTGACAATATAAAAGAAATCGGCATTGACGAAAAAGAACGCTTATTTGTTATGCCACAGACTGAACAATTTGAGTTTATTTATAGAGATGCATCGGGGGTTGGTTGGGACGACAAAGGAAGATTTCTTTATTCACCCAAACTAAAAGATATGACGTATTTTGATTGTTATAGACAAATCCTTTTGGCAACCAAAGGCGAATATGGATGTGAACTTAAAGTAAGAAGTGAAACAGACTGGACGAATATTCCTAACGAACTAAAAGATCAAATATGCGGACAATAGAAAAGCGAACGCATAACTGTGTACAATTTTTGGCTATTCAGTTTCCTGAACCGGAAACCTTCTTTTCGTCCCGGCATATAATTCGAAGTGAAGCAGCCTACAGTCCAGCGTCCCGTTATAGAAAGGAATCTTCCGCTTGGGTTTAAGCCCGATCTGTTTACCCAAATCCATATTACCCGTGAAGACCATGCCTGCATAGCCGGCGCATTTTTGCTTCAAAAAATCACCTATTCGTTTATACGTAGCCTCCAGTTCTGTAATATCACCCAATCGTTGTCCATATTCAGGATTAAGAAAGATGACTCCTTGGCCTCCCTCCGGCACAGTAGTTTCCGCAAAATCACAGGTTTCGAAAGTGATTAAATGTTCAACGCCTGCTGTTTCGGTGTTTATTTTAGCGGCTGTAATTGCAATTGGGCTAATGTCGGAGGCAATGATTGGAAACTCCAAATCATCCTTTACCTTTAAATACACTTCCTTTTTCATCTGCCGATAATCTTTTTCCTCATATCCCAAAAAATGCATAAAGGAATAATGATCTCTGTATAACCCGGGAAATCGGTCAGTGGCGATCAATGCCGCTTCTATCGCCAAGGTGCCCGCACCACACATGGGGTTAATAAAGGGGCTTTTCCGGTCCCAGTTGGAGGCCAATATGGTAGCAGCTGCCAATGCTTCCATCATGGGTGCTTTTCCGGGAACTTGCCGGTATCCGTGTTTTACAAGGGTTTCTCCTGAGGTGTTGAGGTATAGGGAAGCCTGATTGTTTTTCCAATATAACTGAATAACAGCTCCTTCAAAGTCCGAACCCGAATTGGGGCGAACACCAAATTGATCCCGAAATCGGTCTACGATGGCATCTTTGATCCGTACATTTACGAAAAGTGGATTGTCCACCGTCTCATGGTCTACCGTGCTAGATACGGAAAAATAACCGTCTTTTGCCAGGTAATTTTCCCAGGGTTGGGATTTGATTTTGCCATAAAGGTCATTGACATGATGTAAGGGGAAATCAGCCAACCAATACAGCACGTTGCTGGCGGTACGCAGGTGAAGGTTAAGAAACATGCAGTCGTTCATAGAACCGGTGATGGTGACGCGTGTCCGATACACCTCTGTCGGCGTAAAGCCTAAGGCCACTATTTCCTGTTCTAAATTGGGTGCGAATCTGTCGAAACAGGTAACTGTAATTTTCCCCTTCTGTGCAAAATCAATCATGCGACAAATATAAGGGGATTATTTCAATGGAGAGCGGATTTCCCCCAAAGTCCGTCGGTAACCCTCGGGATCATTAACGTTTTTCAGCTCGTTTTCATCCGGGGCGTCCAGCCAGGCAACATCCATCTTGAGTAATATTTTGGACGGGGAGTACTGGCCTGATTGAATTCCAAGTGCGATTTCCGGAAATGCGTCGGGTTCGTAAATGGCTAATAGGGGTTCGGGAAAGCCGTTTTCTCCAGATCGAAATGCCGTAGCCTGCTTTTCTTTCTGTCTGTGGGAAATCAGGTGGGAGAGGGTCCCTGCGCTAAGTAAAGGCAAATCGCAGGCGACTACCAACCAAGCAGCT
Organism: Lunatimonas sp.; assembly: GCA_035460985.1. GTDB lineage: Bacteria > Bacteroidota > Bacteroidia > Cytophagales > Cyclobacteriaceae > Lunatibacter. The sequence goes on along the minus strand of DATHWC010000103.1, from coordinate 8,353 downwards.
TCAGGAGATTTTTCGAAAGCCGCATGTACACCCCCTATAGGGCCTATCCCTTCGAAAATATCTTGGAGAACGCTGTATGAATCACCTAGTTCTGCGGCTTGGACTTCATTGCAGGATATAAACACCCGGCTGCATATTGGTGATAATAGTTGGATCAGATGATCCCGTTGATTTCTGACATGGTATTGAAGTGTACTTTTGTCTATGCCCATTCGGGTGCTACCGCCTCCAATTAGGATTAGTCCGTTTAACTGATTATTCCCGGGAGAAGTCACTTTTACCTCCTGACTTTTTGATTAATTTGATTTCTTTGATTACGATATCGTGCGAAAACCCCTTACACATATCGTAAATCGTCAGTGCCGCGACTGACACCCCAGTGAGGGCCTCCATCTCTACGCCTGTTTTCCCGGTAAGGGATGTGGTGCATCGGATGGTAACCGTATCCGGTCCAGATGGGCTTATATCCAGCGTGATTTTTTCTAGTCCCAAGGGGTGGCAGAGGGGAATTAAATCTGAGGTCTTTTTGGCGGCCATGGTGCCTGCAATGATAGCGGTTTGAAAAACAGGACCCTTCTTCGTTAAAATATCTGTTTCATCGAGTAGGAGGCAAAGTATTTCGTTTCCCAAAACCACATCGCAGGTAGCCGTCGCCACGCGTTTGGTCGCCGTCTTTTCACCCACGTCAACCATGGTAGGATTGCCGGTTTTTTGATCCAGGTGGGTAAAGTCTTTTTTGGGTGCATTCATAAAGTGGTTTTTAGGTTAGAATTCTTGACTTCCGCAAGGTAGCTAACGTTGCGGAAACGTGGGCAATCGTAAATCGAATATCGTCCTCAGTCGTAGATTGACCCAGACTAAAGCGTAATGTAGCTTTTGCAAGATCATCGGGAATACCCATAGCCCGCAGTACATGCGAGGGATTCTCGGTCACGCTGCTGCAAGCAGAACCGGAGCTCACTGCTACAGCCTTATTTATAGCAATCAATAAGGCTTTTGATTCTACACCTTCAACTGATATGTTGGATACATGGGGTAGTCGCGAGTCTGCATCCCCATTCAGCTGGGTTCCGGGCAAATCCAGAAGAGCGGTTTCCAACATGTTTCGAAGTGCCCTTAAGCGTTGGTTCTCGCTCGAAAGATTGTCCCGTTGAATTTGAGCGGTTTTTCCCAAGCCAACAATTCCAGGCACATTTAAAGTGCCACTCCTTCTTCCCCGTTCGTGACCTCCTCCGGTGATTTCAGCCTGGAGCTCGATCTTTGGGTTTTTTCGTACATACAGGGCACCAATACCTTTAGGACCGTACATCTTATGGGCAGACAGCGGAAGTAAATCCACCTGAAGTTCTTTTACATTCACAGGCACTTTACCTACTGCCTGCACGCCATCAGCCATAAATACAACTCCGTATTCACTGGCAATTTCCCCGATTTCTTTAATCGGCTGAATTACTCCTGTCTCGTTATTGGCGACCATCACGGAAATCAATGCCGTATCTTTCCGGATAGCTTTTTTAAGCACTTCAAGATCCAGTATACCGTTTGGCCCAACAGAAAGATAGTCTACCTCAATTCCTAGAGATGCCAATGCAGTGCAGGTATCCAAAACGGCCGCATGTTCCGTGGATACAGTGACCACATGTTTTCCTTTTTTGTTATTGGATGAGAATATGGTTCCACGAATAGCCAAGTTGATAGCTTCCGTGGCGCCACTTGTATAGACTATTTCCTTTGGACTGCAACCGATCAATTCCGCTACACTTTCCCGGGCTGCCTCTACCGCTTCAGCAGCGATCCAACCATAAGGATGATGGGAGCTGGAGGCATTCCCATAGAGTTCAGTAAAGAAGGGAAGCATTGCTTCTATAACCTCGGTTGAACAGGGAGTTGTTGCGTTATGGTCCAGGTAAAGCGGAAGGTTCACGGTTATTTGGTCATGGATTCTGCCATTTTGATGGCTTTATAAGCGTTCACAACGCCACCCGTTTTGCTAAGTTTACTGAAAGGTACCAAATCCTCTGTTCCGGGCTTATATACTTCGTGGTCTGCCTTATCGTAGGCGGAAGCCTTCAAGATTTCCTTTACTTGGGATGCCTTTAGTTCGGGATAGTAGGCTAATAACAATGCGGCCACACCTGCTACCGTGGGAGCTGCCATACTTGTACCATTATTGCTTTCATATTCGCTACCGGGAGTGGTGGAATAAATATCCACCCCTGGGGCAAACAAATCGACCCCTGTTTGGCTGAAGTTGGAAAATTCCGCGGCCAAGGTTTCATCTGCCTGCCAGCTTGAAGCACCCACTTCGATCCAGTTGGAAGCTTCTCCTTTTTTAGTAAAATGCTTGTTGGGAAAATTATTGGACGGATTGATCTCCTTGGAGCTGTTGCCTGCGGCATGAATGAGAACTACTCCCTTTTTCTCGGCGTATTTAACGGCCTTATCTACGGCTTTTTTGCCAGGAGAATACGATTTACCAAAGCTCATATTGATGATATCTGCACCATTGTCAACGGCATAATAGATGGCGTTTGCAATATCCTTGTCCCGCTCGTCACCATTGGGAACAGCACGGATGGGCATGATCAATACATGTTCAGCAATTCCTTTTATCCCCAAATCATTGTTTCTGTCTGCCGCAATGATACCCGATACATGTGTGCCGTGATTAGCATCCGGACCAGTCGGGTCATTGTTGCCATAATTCTTGTCTTTATAGTCTTCTGGATCATCGCCTACAATACTTCGGGGGTTGAATTCTGGATTATAGGCATATTTTACCTGCACTTCATAATGTTCCAAGGCTAGAGCAATCTGCGAAAGGATTTCATTAATTGTCATACCCTCTTGGGTCATATTAGAGAATATTTGTGTAAGTAGGCTTTTAGCACTTGCAACCGCTGAATCATCAGAATTGATTAGACTCAGATCCTCCTCCCCAAAATCTTCTACCTCCAATTCTTCTTTGATGATTTCTGCAGCCCGTGTAAACCCTTCCTGCAGGTTTTGGAAAAATCCGTAATTCTGTTCCGCCTCCTCTTGGGTTGAGTAGAAATTCTCTTTTATTTTCAACCAATATGTAAATTCATCCCGTTGTCTCCTTTTGACATCTCCCTCTTCCTTATCCTCAAACATCGCTTTCAACCTCAAATACTCTCTTGTCAGCTCATGGGAATCTTCGGCGATGTGGGACCCGTCTTTGCCCCCGATAAAATTCCATCCATGCACGTCATCCACATAGCCGTTATTGTCATCATCGATGCCGTTGCCTGGTATTTCACCTTCATTTACCCAGATTTTTCCTTGAAGGTCTTCATGATCCAAATCAACGCCGGAATCGATGACTGCCACGATTACCGTCTTTTTTGGGGACCTTCCACGAACAAGTTCGTGGGCCTTTTGGGCTCCGGTGCCCATGATCCCATCTTCCAAGGGATCCATTAGGAACCAGTCATTGGGTGCCTTCAGGCTGTCTGATACATAGTGGATTTTAAGGTGGTCGTAAGCCGATACCTCTGGAGTCATCAGAAATGCTCCCAATATAAAAATAGAAATAAGTAATTTGTTCATATGCAGTTTGCAGTTAGTTCGTTTTCAACGATAGGAAAAATCCATTATTTTGGTGTAAAATTAAAACTTTTTTTTATTGAACGTGCTTTTAATGTTTTATGAGGTCATCTGTGGTATTTGAGTGTTTAGAATTGGTAACCCAACCGTACTTCAATATTCTCGGACACATGTCCATGCGCTTTCAACGCAACTCCTAATTTTATAGAATTTTTCAATAAATAAGATAACACATAACGTTGGTAAAATGATTTATCGGGTTCGTATATTTTAGGTTTTTTAACATAAACCCCCATGCGCTGACTGAAGTCTACTTTTCCAAAAAGAAAATGATGGGCAATAAACGGCGCATGAATAAATCCATTTGATTCCTCTGGAAGGACTTTCAGAGAATTGTCCCATTGGCTTTCGAATCCCGCTCCAATCCCCTGAATAGCATTTACACGCTGATATGCCCCAATAGTAAGTCCTGCGACCGGTTGTCGGCTTTCTCCCTGCGTTTCACCTCTTAGCGTCCCAAAGGCTTCTACATAATATTGCTGCTTTCTATCGGCTTTTTCCGCGGAATAGTTGGGGAAGGAATATGGATTTGGATTGTAGTTTAGTCCAATTCCAGCGGTTGGAAAGTTCATTCCTCTGTTGGGCTGTTTTTGGCCACCGTTGGAAATATGATTGTATCGGATGGATAGTGTAAGTGCTAAATTTTTTTGCATCCTCCATTGGAACTTGGGGCTTACCAGGAGCAAAAAGCTTATCGGGGATGAAAAGAAGGTATTGGTTGGATTTGTTTCTTCATCATAGACCTTCGAAAGGTACGTAGCTCCAAAGCCCGACATCAAACTAAACTGCATGCTACTGTTATTCCACAATATAGGTTCAAAACTACCTGACAAAGAAGTGGCACTTCCAAGTACCTCTGGGTTGTTGAAACTATAATGGGAAAGGTTTACTCCCAGATAATGGAAACAGTTGCAGATATCCCAATTACTTTTGCCCAACCTAATGTTATCATATGAAAGATTGAGTCCTACCGGGTTACTTTGGGACACGGCCACGAGATCAGAAGCATGGGGGATTATAAATCCATACTGCATTTCTACACCATACCGATATCCCGTTTCCTGTTGGGCGTTGAGTGATAGGCAGCTTACAATTAGTAAAAATGTAGTGACAAAACTTTGGTTCAAAGACATGAAGTTCGGCAGTCAGTTTGCTACATATAGCAGCGAATTTTTTGTCAAAAGGTTTCAATTTACCTTACTAAAGGCTAAAAGTACTTGGTTTTTGAAGGAAAAACCAAGTAATAAGGGATGGATGGGGCACTAAAAAAAATATTTGGTAATTTTAGTTGTAATTGATCCGTATCCCTACTTTATTTGCATTATCCTTTTACTTTTAAAGTAGCGGGGTTTATACAGAAGAGGTGAGAGACAGGCTCCACGACCCTCTGGCAACCTGGAAAAACCAAGGTGCCAATTCCTGCCGGGTAAGATATCCTTACTTGGAGATATAACATCTAGCTAATGAATCTGTCAGACAATATCCTTCGATTTTCCCACTCATTCTTCAACCAAGTATTTTTGACCCGTATTTTTGCTTTGCATATCAGGCTTTGTTGATAGCAACCACGGCACTTTGTGTACCTAGCTGGGCTTATTATTTAAAATCATTGAAATAAATAAAAATAACCTAAACTGAAAAAAAATGTCACAGAATTATCGATTTGAAACCCTACAACTTCACGCGGGACAGGATCCTGATCCGACCACCAATTCCCGGGCAGTTCCTATTTACCAAACCACTTCTTATGTGTTCAATTCTGCGGAGCACGGAGCCAATTTGTTTGCCCTGAAAGAGTTTGGCAACATTTACACACGTATAATGAATCCCACCACGGATGTATTTGAGAAAAGGATGGCAGCACTCGAAGGGGGAGTTGCGGCAGTAGCCACTGCTTCCGGACAGTCCGCCCAATTTTTAGCCCTAAACAATTTTTTGACCGTCGGGGATAATTTTGTCACCTCTCCATTCTTATACGGCGGATCCTACAATCAATTTAAAGTTTCTTTTAAGCGAATTGGCATAGAAGCGAGATTTGCCAAAAGTGACAAACCAGCTGATATTGAAGCCCAAATCAACGACCAAACCAAGGCAATTTATTTGGAAACCATTGGTAATCCTGAATTTAACATTCCGGATTTTGAGGCTATCGCTGCCATCGCAAAGAAATATGATATTCCTTTAGTAGTGGACAACACTTTTGGTGCCGGTGGATATCTTTGCCAGCCGATCAAACACGGAGCGAATGTGGTTACTTCTTCTGCCACGAAATGGATAGGAGGGCACGGTACTTCTATCGGAGGAATAATTGTAGACGGTGGAAACTACAACTGGGGTAATGGCAAATTCCCTCCATTTTCAGAACCTTCTGATGGATATCATGGATTAGTGTTTTCGGATGTGTTTGGTATAGACAATCCACTGGGAATGCCAAATGTCGCATTTGCAATCCGGGTGCGTGTGGAAGGACTCAGGGATTTTGGACCTGCTATTAGTCCATTCAATTCTTTTCTCCTCCTACAAGGTTTGGAAACTCTTTCGCTCCGGGTTCAGCGGACAGTGGACAATGCATTGGAAATTGCCAAATGGTTGGAAAGCCATCCGCAGGTAAAAAAGGTCAATTATCCAGGGTTGGCTTCCAGCCCGTACCATGCACTGGGTAAAAAGTATTTACCCAACGGATTTGGTGGCGTTCTAAGCTTTGAAATAGAAGGGGAAAAGGAAACTGCTTCCCAATTTATCAACAACTTGAAACTGATATCCCATTTGGCAAATGTAGGAGATGCAAAGACCCTAATCATTCAACCCGCAGCCACCACCCATCAGCAGTTAACTGATGAGGAACAATTAGCAGCTGGGGTCACGCCAACCTTACTGCGGATTTCTCTTGGAATAGAACATATTGAGGATATTAAAGAAGACTTAGGCAACGCCTTTGACAGTTTGAAATAAATAAAATGAACCATCCGTTCCCGTTTTTAATCAGTGAAATGACCAGAGAGATTTTCAGTTGCGAAGAAGGGCTGACATTGGAATCCGGCGTAAAGCTTCCACGGTTCCAGCTTGCTTATACTACACAGGGTCATCTGGCACCAAACAAGGATAATGTCGTATGGATAATGCATGCACTAACAGGTGATGCCAATCCTCATGAATGGTGGTCCGGTCTGGTGGGGGAGGACAAATTCTTTGACCCTACCCGTCATTTCATCGTATGTGCCAACCTGCTGGGGTCCTGCTATGGATCCACACATCCACTGAGTGAGAATCCGGAAACAGGAGAGCCCTATTATTACGATTTTCCGGCATTGACCACCCGTGATATGGCGCTATCCTTGGATAAATTACGGGAGCATCTGGGACTTGATACCATCCATACCATTATTGGAGGTTCTTTAGGGGGGCAAGTTGTCGTAGAGTGGGCCTATTTACTGCAGGAAAGATTGAAACACGCAGTGATTCTTGCTTCTAACGCCAAAACCTCTCCATGGATCATTGGGTTTAATGAGGCACAGCGCATGGCGATAGCTGCGGATAGTACCTGGGGTAAAAAACAACCTGATGCTGGAGAAAAGGGCTTGGAAGCGGCCCGGGCAATCGGCATGTTGAGCTATAGACACCCAACAACATTCATTCAAAGTCAGGGAGAAATAGAAGAAAAAACGGATGAATTCAAAATCAGTAGCTATCTCAGGTATCAAGGGCGGAAGCTTGCAAACAGGTTCAACGCTTTCTCCTATTGGGTACTCAGTAAGGCAATGGACAGCCATGATGTGGGCAGAGGGCGTGGAGGTACGGCAAAGGCACTGGCCGAAATTCCAAGTAAGGTGCTATCTATAGGGGTGGATTCAGACGTTCTTTTTGTATGTGAAGAATCCCGATATATCAGTCAACACGTGCCCAACGGAACCTATAGGGAGGTTCACTCAATTTATGGGCACGATGCATTTCTGATAGAATATGAACAGTTAAATTATATCTTGAGGTCATTTTACTTGGAAAATAATTCTTAAAGGAAATGAGCCATGATTTGTTGGATTGAACAAAAAGCGCAGGTTATCCATGCGCTTTTTGTTTGTCCCATCCTACACACTTTTAATTCCATATTATACAACCAAAGCACACTTATATAGGTTTAAGAAATATGGTAAAGTAACCACTACGATATATGCTCGAAGTAAATGGATTGATTAAGCGATATGAAAAGCAAAATGCAGTTAACGAAATCAGTTTTTCGCTCGAAGGGGGTGAGGTAGTTGGGTTGATAGGACCAAATGGTGCAGGCAAGAGCACGACCATGAAATGCATCGTAGGCTTGTTGCGAAAAACGGCAGGATCCATAACTCTAGGCGGGCATGAACATTTATCAGTTGCCGCTAAAAAACTGTTCTCCTATATTCCTGAAACGCCGCATGTGTACGATTTACTGACGGTAAAGGAGCATTTGCAATTTATAGCTCAAGCCTACGGAGTTAAGAATTGGAAGGTGAAAGCGGAAGATCTGATGCACACATATGATTTGCTGGATACACAGGACAAATTGGGAAGGGATTTATCCAAAGGAATGCGCCAGAAAGTTTCTATATGCTGCGCCCTTTTACCAGACCCAGAAGTGCTTTTTTTTGATGAACCGATGATTGGGTTGGATCCTAAAGCGATCAAAAACACAAAGCGGATTTTTGGGGAACTAAAAGCCCGAGGAAAGACAATCTTGGTAAGTACACAC
>DATHWC010000102.1:0-5583 GCA_035460985.1 Lunatimonas sp. | reverse complement strand
CATAAATCCAAGTACAATTTAAATTTATCGACAAATAAACTAATCATGGACAACAAGTTGGTAGGGTACTTTTCCAGAATAATGCCTCTTTCAGACGAAGAGAAAATTGCTATAGCGGAAAGCATGGTGGTGAAAAATTATAAAAAGGGGACGGTTTTATTAGAGGAAGGGAGAATTTCCACTGAATGTTATTTTGTCATGGAGGGTTGTGTGCGACAATATTATATAGTGGATGGGGAAGAGGTGACCAATAATTTTTTCACAGAAGAGCAGTTTGTAGTTTCGCACTTGAGTTTTTCGCAGAAAATTCCAGCCAACCATTATTTTGGTTGCTGCGAAGATTGTTCTTTGGTTGTAGCAAATGAACAAAAGGAAACAGACCTCTATCAGCGCTTTCCCAAATTTGAAACCATTTCCAGAATGGTTGTGGTAAAGGAATTTGGTGAGCAGCAAGCTGCAATGGCTTCCTACATCACCGATACACCGGAACAAAGGTACCTTAAACTGTTGAAAACCAGGCCTGATTTATTTCAGAGAATTCCCCAGTACCAACTTGCAAGTTATATAGGTGTCAAGCCTGAATCTCTCAGCAGGATCAGGAAAAGGATCTATCATAAGGTTTAACTTTTTCAAAATTTTTAGGGGAGATGTACCTAAAAGTTTATTTCCAAAGCTTTTTCTATTTATACCACCTTTACAACAATATTCCCTTTTTTGTGTCCTAATTCCACGTATTTATTTTTTATATTCAACTGCCTTCATATTGTAGTTATTTGACTGGTCATAAGTTTAACCTATTTACTGTCCGAGCATTCGTCCAATTTTGACGATACAGGGATAGTATCCTCAATGGATTTATCCAATTGGGTTGTTATTGGTATTCTCCAGTTCCAGGCAAAAATTACAATAGCTGTAGTGCAGGTAATTTCTATTGTTGCAAAAAACACGTAATATACTGTCGGAACTGCTACGAAAAGCGTCATGATCAGGGTGATTGTCATGATAGAACCCGCAATAATACAGGCCAACCTGTTTGCCTTATGATCCATTAATCTCGAGAGGAGTACCATCGATAAGGGGATCATCATATAGATGGACCCTCCCAGCAGAAAAGCTTCAGTCATTTCAATAGCATGGTGCTTAATAGGGTCCATTAGGGTGACCACATCTCCGTAGGTATAGGTAAGCATGGCAAATAGCCATAGTGCTGAAAGTTTGGATTTCATGTCCAATTCAGAATTTGTTTTATTTGGTTTCATCTTGTTTTTGTTTTGATTAATAATAGCTCAAAGGTATTGGTCCCGTTTCTTAACTTCATTGACTTCGGTTAAGAAAAAAATCAACTTTTAGGAGACTGCCGAAGAGTCACTTGGTTTTAGGTACAATATGAGTTTGCAAAATGGCGTAATGCATATCCACGACCGCTTGATTAAATCCATGGGATGCCCCGGAAATAATGAAAAATTCTTTTTTTGGGGCATCTATTTTATCAAAATATGTCTTGGAAATCTCTGCAGGAGTAAGAATATCCTTCTTTCCTTGAATCAGGAAAATTGGAATTTCAAAAACCAAACCATCTTCCATGAAATTTATCGCACTGTTCATCGCTTTGATGCCTAACTGTGCATGCCCTACATAATTGATAAATGAATAGTCATCACCATCTTCACGATGCTGTGCGTCTGTTGTATTATTATAATCACTGGCAGGGTTCCACCAGGAGTCTGGAGCGGGAACTGCAATTATTGCTTCATATTTTTTGATTAACTGCAGCAGTTTCCCCGTATTTCTGGCATTGTCATAGGGTGGTTTTCCAAGCGATTTCAACGTCTTGATGGATTCACTATCTTCTTGCTCCAAGGCCAGGGAATGTAGCTTCCGGTAAACGATCTTCAAATCCTCTACCGGATTTACTTGTTGAGAATGGCCGATATAGGCGTAAAATTTTTTTTACCCTTATCCAATCTGTCGAAAGGGAAGGGATCCAGATTTAGTGATAGTAACTGATTGATTTTCTTCTCAATATGGTTTTGTCTATTCCTCAATTGCTGCACGATCAGTGGGATATCAGTCATTGTTAATTAAATTAACATTTTAGAGGTAATTATTTAGACAAACTGATTTTAAAATGAACACCGCAGCATGCTTATTTTTTCTTCACTAGCAACTTTCTCTTTACATGTGTATACAAAGAAAAAACCCCTAAGGGCTCCTTTCTAAACTATAGGATTCTTCACCTTACCACCTTTTGGAGCAGCGATCTTTTTACTGATTAAGCCGTATGGGTTTTACCGTATTAGTCCGGTTCTTTTAGCGAGGCGACTTCAAATACCAGGTATTCGTTGCCGTCGTAGTCGACCATGTGATCTTTGAGAATTTCCTCCAGTGTTTCCTTGGAGATGGATACCCGGATGATGTCTGGATCTTTATTAATATAATATTCAATGGGTATTTTTCTGAATAAATTTATTTTTAAAAATTTATTGGGTTTAATTTATCCATTATTTTTGTTAGGCACAGTAATATATTTTATTTTTTTATGGATCAAAACCAAACATTTTATGAAATTACGTTATTGACTTAAGAAAAACTGAAAGCCCCAGCTCGTTTTTGCTGTTATCCACCAGTATCTCTAGGTTTGGAAATAGGTGTGTTTCTTGGCCGTATGCGTCGAGCCCCCGTTGCTAAAACAACTGGACTTGATCTTGGTTTTTTTAGCCAGTGTTTTTGTGATAATAAGCTTTCTTCCCCTAGCCCTGTCCTCTTGCCCGTCCCTACACCACTCCCCGCACGCATTGACCTCAAGCTTGAGCCAGGCCTTTGCCGTCCGCCTGATCGTTGCCTTTTCCCTTCGCCGATCTATATTTGTCATTGATCATTGGGAATTAAGCCGTGAAAGCCAAACTTTAATCATTCAACCCTAGTTTGGCAAACAATTTACCGATAGAATACTAGAGTGCGGTTGGCTGTTTTGTCACAGGCACTATGAGTATTGTGGCTATACCCAATATTCTGAGAAATTAGCCAATGGTAGAATGAAAGAAGATTTCCCTCATCAAAATCGAGGTACCAATGGCCAACGTGACCCAGCCGAAAGATTTCTGTAATTTCAGGGTAGGTAAGTTTTTAGCGATTAAGCTTCCGATGTAAATTCCAAAAACAGCGAGTCCTGTTATCGTTAGCAGGAAGTTCCATTGGACGGCATAGTTAATGATATCGCCTATGAATCCTATTAAGGAATTGCTTGCTATAATCAAGAGGGATGTACCTACTACTATCTTAAATGGCATGTTTGTTAGAAAACCCAGCACTGGTATAATAAGGAAACCGCCACCCACTCCCACAAAACCGGTAATCACACCGGTCAAAAGCCCAAGAAGAATCAAAAAGAAATGAGATTCCGGATACGGATGACTTTTGGTTTTATTTTTGTTCCCTTTGGTGATCATGCATATGGATGCCAGGATCATCAGAAAGGCAAAAATCCCAAGTATCAATACCCTTTTTGACAATTGAAATGATCCTAGTTGTAACACCATATCCGGAACAGCCGGTACTATCCATTTTCTGGTGATAAAAATGGAAATAATAGAGGGGATGCCAAAAATAACACCTGTTCTAAAATTTACCAGCTGAGCATTGTATTTAAGCACCGTACCTACCAGGCTGGTAGTTCCTACTATAAAAAGAGAATAAGCCGAGGCCATTACGGCATCTACAGAAAACAGGTATACCAATATAGGCACTGTCAAAATTGAGCCACCGGCACCCAGTGTTCCCAAAGCTAATCCAACTAAAAATAAGAATAGGTATCCCAAGATTTCCATAAATAGATTTTTATAAAGATGTAAAGTCGGGGTGTTTTTGATTTCAGGACAAGCAAGATCCCAATCTTAGAGTTGAGATAAGGCTATCGAATCGGTTTTACTTTTTAGCTGCTAATATTGGATTAAACGGGCCAAACTTATGTTGCTCCTCCGAAAAACTGTCAGCATAAGGACCAAAGGGATGATCAAAAGGCTTTTTGGAAATATCAGGCCAGTCCATTGAAAGATCTTTTTCTGGTCTCGGCATGAAATTCACGTAAGCAGCCACATTCCAGGCTTCCTCGTCGGTTAAGAAAGGATTGTCATAGGTTACCCCAAAAGGCATGTTTGCTTTGACAAAAGCTGCAAATTGTGACAGGCGATATAATCCTGCTCCGGTATTGTAACTGTTGTTTCCATAGACCGGAGGATAGATATACTCCAGACCACTTTCCGCCAGGATCCCTTCCCCATGTTCGCCATGGCATCGCATACAATAAGTATCATAAACCGCTTTTCCTTTTAATGGATCTGCGGGCAGCTCGGGAACTGGAAGATGGATGGACCCGAAACCTTTGTGTGATTCCCCTTTTTGTACGTCTTTGCCCACCCACTTCATATAGGCTATGATAGCTTGCATCTCGCGGCTATCCGCATCAAGTTTTTGTCCATTCAAACTTCTCTCAATACAGTCATTTACCCGTTTTTCAAATCCTTCTACGGTTCCCGACCGGCTACGCAATGCAGGATACTTGGTGGCTACTGCACCAAAATTATTACCAAAAGGCACCGTACCTGCTTGTAAGTGACAGTTTTGACAATTCATGCCATTGCTGATTTGGCTGACTTTCCCTTTTGGCCCTAGATATACAGAAGTATGAGCTACCAATTCCCGGCCATAGCGAACCAAGTCCCCTTCCGAGGTGGAAGGAATTGTTGAGAAATGAGGTGCTTTCCAAACCGATTCGAAATCAGTGGAGGAGAACATCATCTCCGATCCGGTCCTTTTGGTGACTGAAATTCCCAGGTTTTCTATAGGAAAAATTCCCAAAGCATAACCCAGCAATAAAGCAGTTGATCCTACCACACATAGGATCAATATATTGACCGATAGGATCAACTGCCGAAGGGTTTTAAATAGGTCATTATTCTCCAACACAGGCTTTTTGGTTTAATCGTTGGATTCTTTGATATATCCCCAGCCTTCGCTTTGTTTGGTGACAATTTCCAGAATTCCGTCGGGTACAGTTTTTACCCCTGTCAACAACTGGGATTTATTGATTTCATACCTTTGAAGGGTTGCCTCACACACGATGATTGTTACCTGCTTATTGTCCGCCAATTCTTTAATATCTTCTGAAACGGAAGATTTTTCCTTGACCACCATAGGACATGCCCCTCCGTATACTACTACTTCAAATTCTGAATCCGGATAGGCAGCAGACATCATTTTTACATGCCTCATCGTCGTTTGATGGGTTGCTTCATCTTTGCTTGTAATATCAAATACGATCTTTACGGGTTTTGACTGGGCCCATAGATTTGCGGCAAGTAATAGTAGGGGAATCATTAGAAAGTAATTTTTCATCTCTGTACAGTTTTTAGTTGAAACTTGATATATGGAATATTTACCCTCCGGCATAAATATAACCGCAGTCCTTTTTCTGTGCACGGGAGAGTGCCCATATGCCGGATGGTACGATCTGAATACCTGGCAATACCCCGCTTACCCATTCTTCTTTTACGTCCTCTGGCTTCATTTACATTTTTTGTGCAG
>DATHWC010000101.1:0-4050 GCA_035460985.1 Lunatimonas sp. | reverse complement strand
AATATTGAAGAAAACCAACTTTTTCTAAGATTTGTAGACCAAGCCAATGACGGTCTTGCTTGGTATATCAGATTGGTGCCTGAAGGATTTGAAGGTGGAGGAGAGGAGCCCGAACCAGAGCCACAACCCGAACCCGGAGAGGTGAACATCACCTTGCAAAATTTAATTGGTGAGGGACAGAAGGCCTGGAAATTAAAACCTGCCGCAGGAGCTTTTGGCGTGGGTCCTGCTCCTGGTAGTGATGAATATTATCCTAATGGTCAGGATATATCAGGAGATAGAGCTTGTTTATTTAATGACCTTTTTATCTTTGGTCAGGAGGGATTTTATGCTTATGATCCACAGGGAGATATTTTTGGAGAGTCTTATATGGGCGTGGAAGCCGAAGGTTGTCAGGATGTAGCGAACCTTTCCGGCACACCGGGCGCGGCATGGGGCCCAGGTGAACATACATTTACCTTTACCGATGGAACAATTCCCCAAATTACCGTTACAGGTACAGGCGCATTTATAGCTTTGCCTAAGGCCTTTAATGGAGGTGAATACGCTTCCGGTCCTCCAGCTGAAAACCGATCTGTAACCTATGACATTATTGATTATCAAAATGAAAACGGAGTGGAAGAAATGACCATAACTATCGATATCACCGGAGACGGTGGCGTATTCTGGTCATTTATTTTAATTCCAGCATGAATTTAAATCAATATGCCAACAAAGATGAAATTGAGCCAGCCTTACGGCAGTCAGGCCTATCCGCTGAAAAAAACTAAAAAAAAGATGAAACTATTCATATTTATGATGCTGCTCTTTACGGGAGTAAATGGCTGTCAACAGGAAGAAGTTGATGATATGGTTACCCTTCCGGAAAATTTGGAGGTGGAGATAGAAAAAGTGGGGAATGGCAGAGTCAAAGTTTCTTTCTCTGCCTCCTCAGCTAATTTCTTTAGAGTGGGGTTTGGACAGTCTGCGCTGACTACCGAACGTGTGGATGGTAATGAAGCCGTCCACACTTATACTAATCCGGGAGAATATGTGATAGTAGTTCAGGCACATACAACAGAAGAAAAATTTATTTCTTCCGAATCCAATGTGGAGATTACCGAACAGGACTTGGGAATGGGTATACCTACATCCGGTTTTGAAAGTCCTGAATTTTATGATGGATATACATTAGTATGGCAGGATGAATTTGAGGGTACGCTATCAGAGGATTGGATATTTGAAGTGGGAGATGGCTGCCCCAACCTTTGTGGCTGGGGAAATAATGAACTTCAATTTTACCGAAGGGAAAATGCCGAAGTCAAGGATGGCCATTTGATCATTACTGCCAAACAGGAAAGCATGGGTGGAAAGCAATACACTTCTTCCAGAATGAAGACTCAGGGAAATAAATCCTTTACTTTTGGCAGAATCGATATCAGAGCCGTACTGCCTAAAGGTCAGGGGATTTGGCCGGCGTTTTGGATGCTGGGAGAAAGCATAACAGAAGTGGGATGGCCTGCCTGTGGTGAGATTGACATCATGGAGATGGTGGGTGGATCGGCTGAAGGCAGGGACAATACTACCCACGGAACCTTACATTGGTCCAATAACGGCAGCTATGCCAGCACGGGAGGAAAGAAAAGCTTGTCAGAAGGTATATTGAATGACAACTTCCATGTTTTTTCCATCATTTGGGATGCTGAAAGGATTGTTTGGCTTTTGGATGGTGAACAGTTTCACCAGATCGACATCAGCCCGTCCCATATGGATGAATTCAGAGAACCACAGTTCCTTTTATTTAATCTAGCAGTAGGAGGCAATTGGCCCGGCAGTCCTGACGGAACCACTTCCTTCCCGCAGCAGCTGGTAGTGGATTATGTTCGAGTTTTTCAGTCGGATAATTGATAGGTAATATTTTTAAAAATATAAAAAGTCCCAGGTTTGTAGCTTGGGACTTTTTTTATAACTGGATCGTCATTCAGAGCGCAGCGAAGAATCCCCATTAATGCTGTAAGCTATGTTTTCTAATAATCAGTCCTGATTATAAATTTCGCCCTTATCCCGAACTTCGGGAAATCTTTTAGCAGGCTCAAGATGACGGACCTAGTCATTCAACGAAGAATTCCACGTCGATGCGGTAAGCTTACCTTTTTTATAATCAATCCTAATTATAAATCAGCTAATATCCTGAACTATGTGAGACCTTTCGGCAAGCTATAGGTAACGGTCTCCAATAGTCCTCATTTTGCCCTGCTATTCGCCATTAGTAATGTCGAATCCAGATACTGAGGATTTCGAATCCCCCTAGTATATACCCAAACACTTGGGCGAATTGTCAAACAATCAATCAACTATTTCTTTGGTAATCAATAGAAATTTTTTAATTTCGGATTTAAACCAGCTTTTATGAAAAAACTACATCCAATATTTTTGTTCCTCCTATTCTTTTCGTGTAATGAAGATACAGAACTGATTTCAGAGCCGGAACCAATAGCCTTTGAAAGAGTGCAGCCAAATCTATCAGGTCATCGCGGCAATGTTGGCAATCTAGCTGTTTACCATGACAGGTTGTATTATTCCAATGTCCAAAATCCAGGGTATTTCACTACCTCCGGTGGGCATACGCAGTTTGACATGAACACCTATAATATGGATATGGGTCAGGCTATTGATGAGCATTTTTTGATCGGTCCATTACGTGATTTGAAAACACTGGTTTTTAACCCAACTCAAAATTTCAGTTCCACATTTGCAAATCGTCTGAATATTACTACCATTCCTGGTGTGCCGGAAGACGCAATTCTTGCGCTGGGTAATATGTTCAAATTAAATTTTGGCTTAAATGAAAACCATTTTCTTTTCACCTATCAAAGTTCCACGGGAACAAAGGCTTTAATAGTTGAATTGAATATTGTTGAAACCCCAAATGTGGCCAGGGTTTTAATGAATCCCGCACAGGGGCAGCAAGTTTTAAATGTTACGCCAATCAATTTTCAAATTGACGTTAGCAATAATAATCACATAGAAGTAGGTAGAGTTTTCCCATATAAAGAAGGATGGGTGGCATCTACTTGGATTTCGAGTTTGGCAGTGCCTTTATATATATCAAAAGATGGTTCTGCGAAAGTGATTCCACAAGGTCATGACATTATGGAGAAGCGGATTAGTTTCATCAGTTTAGAACATTCGCCTTCAGGTGAACTCTTTGCTACTACAGAAACTGAGCTTTTTTATTCACAAACCGGTAATGTGGAAGACTTAACTCCAATAGCCCAATCCAATCAATGGATGCGGATAAGGTTTATCGGAGATAGGTTGGTTTGTTTTGTAGGTATGGACATCATATATGAAATTATTAACTACAAGGATTCAGAAACCATAGATCTAAGACTTTTGGAGAATAAGGGATTGGAGGATCTCCTAATCAGGGACATCGAACTTTTTAATGGTAAGGTATATCTGGCTACTAATGCTGGATTGTTTACCAAACTGCTGGAAGATTTCTGGGAGGAAAAAATGGTCCCTTCTGGTGGGACGATGGGATTGCCTATAGAGCGGCTGAAATGATGATCTTTTTATATTGTTATGATTGACCCCTACTTAATATAAAGAATCTAGGATTGTAATAAATACGTTAAGGAGATGACTTGTAGAAAGCATTAAACATTATAATATATGGTATTTTTGTCTCTAGTGATGAATATTCCAAGGGATACGATTGAGTCCAACTTATACCAGTCAGCCATATTCCTAACCTTATGAGTTTTTTCAACAAGCTTAAGATAGCGACTCCCACACTTTAAAGTCATTTAGTATTTTCTCAACACTTTCAGTAAAGAATTTAATTAGTGCCTTTAATGGGCCAAATAGCTACTTGTTGGGTGCTGCCATAATCGTACGATATGTTTTTTTAAGCGCAGAAAAGGTGTAAAATAGGAGCGCATAAATCAGAAAGGTAAATTGTAAATTTCCTATTTAACTGACCGTATTCTGAAAAACGTTTCTTTGTATCTACTTATATTTCAGTGTATTAATAAAAATTTTTTTGATTTTAATCATTGGATGTTA
>DATHWC010000100.1:0-40704 GCA_035460985.1 Lunatimonas sp. | reverse complement strand
ACTGTTTAGACCAAACGTTATTTGGGGAATATTGGACCTATCCAATCTAACCATATCTTGGGAGCTGATGACTCCATCTCCATTGGTATCTCTATACTGAAGATGCCCTACCCGCGTGCCGGGAAAGATTGGGTTTGAGGTAACTTCTTCCTGGGTTCTGAAAATTCCCAGCGCTTCATAATATAAGCCCGCACCCAGAATTCTTCCCTCTGCTTTTTGATAATCAGGAACATCCTGAGCTTCACTGAGGTCAATAACCTTATTCCTATTAAACGCTATGTTGCCGCCAACGGAGTAGGAGAAGCCCCCTGGAGAAGAACCACGGCTACGGTGGTTCAATGCGATCTCTATACCTTTGTTTTCTACTATGCCAATATTTTCATCAGGCAATTGCAGTCCGGTATAGAAAGGCACTTCCAAATCTCTTTTGGTGAGAATATTTTCCCTTGTTTGTTTAAAGAGATCGACGCTAAACCCAAGTCCTCCATTCCAAAACATACCATCCAAACCAATATTTGTAATCGTGGCTACTTCCCATGTAACATTTGGATTGGGAGTTACACCGGGCACAATCCCCAATTGAGACGTAGTGGGCGACCCGAAGTGATACCCAAGAAGTCCCAGGCTATAGGCAGGCATAAATTGAAAGGGATCGATTCTGTCATTTCCCATTCTCCCTATGGAACCCCTCAATTTCAAATCATTAACCCCTGGCGTATTCTTCATCATCTCCTCAGACAATACCCAAGCAGCAGAAACTCCGGGGAAAAACCCAAACCGTTGTCCTTTAGGAAACACATAAGAACCGTCATACCTGGCATTGAAATCAATCATATATTTCTCCTGGTAATTGTAACTTACCCTACCTAAAAGGCTTTGACGTGAAGACTCTGAGGAAACACCGGTATTTTGCTGGGAGGCTGGGTCCCCGGCGAAAAGTTCTCCCAAGACAGGAGAGAGGTAGTTTCTCCTATAGGCCTGATAGTACCCATTGTCACCCTTGGTCTGCTCAGCACCGATAAACGTACTGATATAATGATCATCCATCTGATTCTCATATTTCAGTCTGAGATTTATAAAGGTACTGGTGATGCTTCTGGTGGACTGCGTTAATTCAGGAGCAATAATTCTTCCCCCCCGAAGCGGTATGTATTCGTCCGTGACTCTGTTATGATTATAGACAGTCCATGGAGTTCTCCATCTTTTATCCAATATATCCTCGTTACTGTATACAACAAAGCCGTCTAATCCCAGCCCCTTTACCCATGGAGCTTTAATGTCAAAACCCATTTGGGTAATTGCTCTTTTGGTTTTGGTATTATGGTTGCCGGAGGCAGCTGTTGTCATTACCGCGGGATTAAGCCCCTGCTCAATCCCTGCTGAGGGTAATCCATTCTGATAATAAACTGGCATCATGGGAATGGCATTCAACCAACCCCATGGATTCTCAGTTCCTGGCTGGGTCCGGTCATCCAATCCCAAATTCAAATCCAGATTTACTTTAATGTATTCATTGATGTCAGCGTCAATATTTGACCTGATTGTGTACCCCTTAAATTCATGGATGCCTTTTTCAAAAATACTATTTTGATTAGAGTATGATCCAGACAGTGAATACCTCACCGATTCTGTTCCTCCTCTGAGGCTCAGGTTATGCATGCTTTGCAGAGAATAATCCCTTAGAACTTCTTTGTACCAATTCGTATTCGGGTAGTTGGGATCCGTTCCATCTCTAAACAGCTGGATTTCCTCTTGCGAATACCTCGGATCTTGCCCATCCCTAACCATCATCTCGTTCACATATTCTGCAAAAAGCGGAGATCCCGCCAACTCAGGTAACCTAGTAGGCTGACTAATTCCCTGATTAAAGGTATAATTAATCATAGGCTTACCTACACTACCTCTTTTTGTGGTTATCAGGATTACTCCATTTGCGGCTCTTGCACCATAAATTGCCGCAGAAGCATCCTTTAGAATTGTAAGGGATTCAATGTCATTCGGATTGATTCTTTGCCATCCGGGTGGGTTTTGAACTCCATCAACCACTACAAATGGGCTGTTGTCGCCTGTAGTATTGCTTCCTCGTATCAGGAGGGCTGAATTATCCGCGCCCGGTTCCCCGGAACGATTCAACGCAACTAGGCCTGGTAGGAGACCCGACAAGGAATTCGTCAGATTAATGGACGGATTGCTAATAATCTGTTCGTTTTCTACACTAGTTATCGAACCGGTCAATGTAGCTTTCTTTTGTGTTCCGTAGCCTATCACAACGAATTCCTCCAATTCCTCCGCATCTTCCTCGAGCGTAATGGAGATAAGGTTCTGGTTACCTATCGTTATTTCCTTGGTTAACATACCGACAAAAGAGACGACCAATGTCTCCGCGCCAGGCCCCACAGTAAGACTATAATTGCCATCAATATCGGTGACCGTTCCATTGGAAGTGCCTTTTACCAAAACGGTAGCCCCAGGAACAGATTGTCCAGTGGTAGTCGAGACTATTCCTGAAATCACCCTGCCGCCTTGGGCGAGCAGCTGTTCAGAATTCATCACTCCTGAAAACATCAGGAAGATCATTAAAACGGTAGTAAATTTTTTCATAGGACGATTGTTAGGTTGATTAATAATTTACTGCATTTGCATGACTAAATTACCCTAAAAACTCTATGAAAATATAAAATAATAAAATTTAATTACGATAACGTTATCGAAAAACATATAATTTATATTATAAAAAAGGAAAAGTAATTTTTGTTACTGTCTTGATGGGAAATAATGAAAAATAATTTATTTTTCTATTTATACTATTAAAAATCTATAACGATGTCAAACAAATACAGTTAAAAATCTGAATCATCAAAAACTCGAATCGCTAGGGGATTATCTTGTTTTCCAAAATCGCCATGGGGCTGTTCATCTCTTCCGCAGCTTCACTACCTATATACCGTCCATGCGACCCAAGAATAATATCCAAATCTCCGTCTCCATCTAAATCCCCGATATCAAACGTGATCCAACGGGAATCCAGGTTTTTGCTCAAATATTGCGGCTTATATTTATTAGTTGATTCTTGTTTCAACAAGACAAAATCCCGGCGCGTTGAATTATTCTCATCTGGGAAAAAGGAAATCCCAATTATTTCAAGTATACCGTCCTGATCAAAATCGCCAGCCGAACACTTATTCACCCCGTACATCGGATAAAAATAAACCTGCTCAAATCGGTTGCTACCGTCATTTTCAAATATTCTTATGCCATGGTACGGCTTAGAGATAGGAGGATAATCGCCATTGTCCCCATTTCCATACAGAATGTCCAAATGCCCATCCATATTAAAATCTACTAACTCAAACCAGACAGAACCAAAAGTCGGAGGAAACCTAAGGACTCTTTCCTCTATAAACTTTCCCTCCCCCTGGTTAAGGAAAAAGGAAATTCCCTCATCTCCCTGCGCAAAAAGGCAAACTATATCTTTGCGACCATCACCGTTCATATCCTCAACAACCACTCTAATTGCCCCTGGGGTATTTTTTAGGATTGTTTTTGTATAGGGATTAGAAGGGTTTCCAGTATTTTCAAATAACGTCAGAGAACCAGTATAGTAACCAAATTCAGCAATTAAGATATCTACAAGTCCATTGCCATTTATATCCTCAAAAACAGCTTGGACAGGTCGGTTCAATTTGGTACCAAACTTGCTGAATGAAGAATAGGTGCTGTCTCCTGATTGCTTGAAAAGTGTAATCAATTCTCCAAAAGCATTGTTGGAGGAGGCAAGTCTGAGCGACCCAGCCAGTGTTACCGATATATTATCGGTACCAAAAACCACATCAGTTGGAGGGGACGGCAAGGGAATAACTTGGGAAAGATGTTTCCCGTTCTTTAGAACCGCCAAGGATCCCCGACCATCATCGATACCTCCGACGAATAAAGAAGACCTTTCTTCATCCAATTTTATGAGGGTCACTTGCTGTAGATTTTTTATGGGATCGGGACTATGAATGTCAAATCCCTTCAAAACGTCCTCATTAGGTGAATGCTGAATACTTTCCAACGAATCCGGAGCAGCGGAAATATAATAATCGGTTATCTGCTGCCATTCTTCATCGGAGATCCGTTGATCAGTCGGAAACATATCCAACTCTTCTACTTTTCCTCTGTCAATCGCTCCCCGAAGAATTTCCTCCCTGGGAACAGATTCTTCATAGATACCAAAAAGCCTCCCCATCAGGGGCAAAACCGATCTTTCCCATGTCTTTTTGTCCAACAGTTCTGGTTCCGGATATAAATGGCAGCTTTGACAATACCTTTGGGAAAGCTCCTTCCCCACAATTGATGATTCCAAAAGCGCTTCCGATACTTGCTTCTTATCGCCAGAATTGTTGCAGGCAGAAAGGACCAACAAAAAACAAATTGCCAGCGAAACTATTTCCCAAAATCTACTCGTTCGATTTTCGCAGGCCATTAATTGATAGTTATATTAGATTGGTATTACCACCTTCTTGCAGGTTGATATCCATTCCCCTCTTGTTAGATTTCCAAGAACCCGAAGTAAAATCCGGAACTTTTACCGTATTCCCCATCTGCGCAACCGACTGTTCACTTAAAGGTGTTACCACACTCCATAGTGCCGCATCATACACGTCCATTTCTAGGGGAAGTCCATTTCTAAGACAATCAATCAAGCGCCAATCACTAGCTGTGACTCTTTCATAGGACCGATTTCCCTTAGTACCTCCAGCCCGTGATACTTTTTCACGAAATGTCTTGGTAATTTGGGGAGTGAACTTTTCGACAAGGGCTTTAAACTCTTCCTCTTGGGTCCATTCTTCACTTGTGGCAATTCTTGGAGGATCAGCATGATAAATCCCTCTAGATCCACTAATTAACTGGAATCTTGAACCAGGCCTGGGTGAACTGATATCGTGTTGCAGCATGATGGTTCTTCCTTTGTTTGTCCTAATCAAAGTAGTGTTCATGTTCCCCCTGAACTTTAGCCCATCATAGGTTTCAAAGTAAGGATCACTTTCGGCGAGCTCCTTCATTTTTGGACCCATTGTAAAATCATTGCTGGAAATAGAAACCAAATAATCCATTTTATCTCCATAATTAAGGTCCATCATTTGGGCCACTGGTCCCAAACCATGCTGCGGGTACATGTTTCCATTTCGTCCTACATTTTCCTTCAAACGCCATGGCCGGTATCCAAACCAATTATCCTCATCCCTCTCCCACCTTCCCGGTCCATTTACCCTATCATGAATGTAATTGCCTTCTCCGTGTATCAACTCCCCAAAAAAACCCTGCCTTACCATATTCAATACAATGGCGGACATTCCATCATGACACGAGCCACATCCCATGTAACAATGTTTTTTGGTCCTTTCGGAAGTTTCCACCACCTGCCAACATTCCTCCAAGGTGACTCCGACAGGAAGTTCAGTATATACATGTTTGTCACGCTCCATGGCATATACAGCTATGGGAGCATGGTATTTCCAAGGGGTGGCCACGTAGATCAAATCAATATCAGACCGGTCACAAAGCTCTTTCCATGCCTCCTCTCCGTCGGTGTAAATTGCTGGTGAATGGCCAAATCCATCAATGGATTGCATAGCCTTTTGAACGTTACCGGGTACGATATCGCAAAGTGCCACGATGTCCACATTCTCTATACTGGCCAGCCGAAGAAGTGTGCCTGATCCGCGTTCGCCAATGCCAACTAACCCCACTTTCACCCGATCCAGCTTGGGTGCACGATAACCATGCATGTTAAATAATTGCATGTGGTTTCGCTCCGTGGATTTCTCGGCCATTGCCCGATCTGGACCCACAATTACCCCCGCTCCCGCAAGGCCTGCAAGTTTGATAAAATCTCTTCGGTTCTTTTTCATTTTGTAGCTTGTTTACGTCAACATTTCCAACCGTTATCCATTATTCACAACGTTGGACTAAGTCCAATTCAAAACCTTTAATGCATTTTCCCTATACAACTTTAGCAAAACGTCGTCGGGAAGCTCTAGCCCATAGTACCTCCACCAGGATCTACCGGGCATATGTTCATCGGCACTTTCCAGTAGCCGCCACCATCCCTGGTACATGCCTTTGTCCATTCCCATATCGGTCCCAAACAGTACGCGGTCGCTGTATTGCGAAAGGAATTTGGCCGCGGCTCGGGGTTGTCTTCCCACTTCATAATCCCGCGCTGAAATGTCGAGATATAAATTGGGGTGGGTGTCCAGCGTCTCTCCCAGTCTTTGCAAATCATTCCCAAGGTTAGCCAGGTGACAGGCGATAAAGGTTGTTTTAGGATGTTTTGTCAATAGTTTGGGAAGGTAATTCAGCAATTCATCATATGGCACTCCATCGCTCCCATATTGATTAAACTGCTGAAAAATTGGGGTTCTTTCCTGAAATACATCGGGCGGCTGCCAGGAGGAGGGATGATCAGCCAAATGGAGATTAACGGGAATATTTAACTCCGAACATTTGCTCCAAAAAGGATCTAAACGGACATCGTCAAAATGCATACGTTCATTCGGGGCCAGTCGGGGATCGCCCGTAATGCCATATCCTTTATCGGTTACTTCGCCCACCCCTCGGGCTCCTAAACTATAGCAACGTTCCAATTCCTTTACAGCCCTTTCCGGAAAATCCGGCTTGTCTATATCGTTCCTTTCAACGCCACAGAAAAGTTGGAACCTGTCAGGATACGAATTGAGGTAAAAATCCACCATCATATCAAACTGGGACCCGGTGGCCACTGTGAGGATTACCGACTTCTCGATTCCTACCTCATCCATGGTTTTTACCCATTCCTCCAAGGCTTCCTTTGGTCGTTTCCCCTTTTCTTGGGCGGGGTAATGATGCAGGTGAACATCAATAACGGGAAATTTGGCTTTTGGAATAAATGTTTGAGGGGCAATGACAGAGGACCGGGGAGCGTAATCCTTCACGAGCACATGATCCATGGGTCCAGGTCCCACCGGAACGCCGGGGCCACTCCATTCCCCGTACTTCACTTTCAGCCACTCCGGATCGGAAGTCCATGCTTTTTCTACGGGGGCCGATTCTGTGCCCGTTTCCTCAGTAGTACACCCTGGAAGAGACCCCATTCCAGCGGCGCCCAGCCCCAACAAACTGGCTTCTTTTAAAAAACCTCTTCGATTTTTTTTCATCTGTTTATAATTTGTTTTTCAGCGGTCAAATGGAATCTCGCTACAAGAATCATCCCTGTGTGTGACGTTTTCATCATGCTCGATTTCATCTGTTTATATTCTAATTTTTAAAGGTCAGATCAGACTGCCACACCTTCGGCACGTAAACCGTGAGGCAGGGAATCTCGCATGTAGGATAATCATCACTAAATTTGACAATTGCGTCATGCTCGATTTCATATCTTTATAAATAGGGTTAATAAAATTTCTTTCCCATCCAATTTACCAGTACTATATAAGCAATTATCGTTAAAATAACGTGCTAACTATGCGTTTTTTTCTGCTGTCTGATGAGCGGTTTTTTTAGAAAAACTCCGCAACGGCAAAATAAGCCGTCAATAAGCTGAACAGAATCACAGCCCCAAGGCCAATATTTTCCTTCAATCCCGCCACGTGGGATTTCATCAGTATCTTGTTGTTGATCAATAGAAATACAGGGATGGCTACGGCAGGAAGAATAAATGCCTGAAAGGCCTGCGAGAAAACCATTAACAACGGGGGACGGGTTTCCATAAACTGCATGCCAAAACCAAACATAATTCCTATAAAACCCAATATCCGGTACATGGGGGATCGTATATCTCTTGGTTGCCCAGTGTAATCGCTAATCAGCCAGGGAGCTATTAGGATTATTGGGAAGACCGTAGATATACCCGCACCGACAATTCCCAAAATCAGAATAAAGGCAGCAACTCTCCCACCTAATGGTTCAAACAAACTGATCATCTCAACAGTATTGTCCAACTTCATCCCCATCACATGAAGCGTCCCGGCGGATACAGCCATAATAATGACGCTTAATACAAACATCAGCGAAGCAGAAACCATGGCATCCTTTTTTTCATTTTTAAGATCTTGAATCTTCCATCCTTTTTCTACCACCACCGTACTTCTGATGATAAATACAGCTGCAGAACACGTAGTACCAGCAATGGCAGCGATAAGCTGTAGTACGCCCGGTTCATTGGGTATGGAAGGAGCTAGTCCTCCCACGATAGTAGAAATACTTGGGTTGACCAGAAAAAAAACAACCACAAAGGAACCTACCATTAAGGCCACAAAAAACACCAACACTTTTTCAAACACCTTATAACTACCAAACCAAAACAAGGTATAAAGCACCGTGACCAATACGGCTGTAATCCATAGGGTACTGAACCCTTCCCCTCCCAGCAGGAGTCTAGACCCTTCCTGTATTAGATCGGCAATAATTCCAAATATGCCCATCAAGGCCATGATTTCGCCTATGATCAGAGCCACAATGATGTAAATTGCCAGTACAGCTCCGTTTTTTATTTTATGCTTGATATTGAATAAGGCCGTATTCCCGGTTACCAAGGTAGTTTTGCCATAGGCCACCATCAGCACATAAGTAAAAATACAGGACAAAGCCAAGGCCCAAGTCAACGTCATACCATATTCGGCTCCTACTTTGGCCATGGTAGTGATGCTGCCTGTGCCGATATTATAGCCAATTAAAAAAAGGCCAGGACCAATTAAGCTTACGGCTAGAACAAACTTTTTTAAAATTGTATTTTCTTTCATAGTTGGGGTTTATTGCGAGATAACTTACAGTGTAATATGTCAATTTTTTTTTTTAAACCTTTACCTAATACGTCAGGCTTTTAACCACTGATCAAACCAGTCAAAGGCTGCAGTTTGCATTTCCTTATCAAATTGATGCCCTCCCGGGAAAAAACTACATTTATACTTGTCCTTGGCTTCGGCTTTTTCATATACCTCCCCCAAAACCCGGTCTGCTTCCTTCATTTCATCCAGAGTATATAGACCATCCTCATTGGAATTGATGACCATCGTAGGTAAGGGAACTCTTAACCCAAGAATTTCGGGGAAATCGAGTTCTTTGGGCAACACCGGCACAAAAGCCATCCAGGTATGGGTGAAGGATTTATGTAAAACCATATCTTTCCAAGTCGTCATAAACCCCACACAAACCGCACATTTGATCCTAGGGTCAAGTCCTCCCATAAAAACTGTCCGCATCCCTCCTCCGGAGAGCCCACCACAGCCAATCCGGTCCGCATCCACATCTTCCCTACTGCAAAGGATATCGAGGGCTTTTTGATCCTCAGCAAAAAACACTCCGGGCCAGGTAGTTCCCGCGCTGAAGAGCGATTTAGCCACGGTGTCGGCCTGTCCTTTCGCCCAATTGTTATAGGCTCGTGCATTTTCAGGCAGATCAGGTTGTTCGTCCGTCAATCCCTGTCTAAGGCGCTCGGGAACGTCCATCAATCGAACCCTTCGGCTGGCAAATGGGAAGGCATCAGGAACAAAGACCACGTATCCCCTTTTGGCCACTTCATTGGCCCATGCAAGTCCCCCATAATAAAACCTCTGATGATCCACCATCATGGGATGCTGTTCCGCTCCGGTTTTTGTAATCTTTCGTTTCCCAAAATATTTCCAGCCTCCATGATCGTGAAAAGCCAAAATAGCCGGCAGCCTTCCTGTAGCACCTTGAGGCTTCAACAAGATTCCCTCCGATCGACCTCCCGAAGGCAACTGCCAGCTGATTTCCTCTATATGTAATCCGTCATAATTATATTGTTTATCTATGGTAAACGTTGGCACATCCCCAAGATCGGGAGCAGCTATTCGGTCCTTCAATCGTTCGGTAGCCTGACTTTTCCATTTGGCAAGGTTTTTCCATTCCTTTCTTCTAAAGGAATGGCTGGGCAGTGAGTTTTCCAGCAATCCCGAGGCCCAATTGCCATAGGCACCGATAATCGGTTTATCCTCATTTACCAATCCATCAGCTATAAAATTCACCGCTTTGTCGGAAAATATCTCTTTGGCATATGATTTAATTCCCGGCTTGAAAAAGAAGCCCATTCCCAACAAACTTGAAATTTTCAAAAAAAACCTTCTATTATTCCTCATGAAACGCCTGTTTGCGGTTGATTAAATAATTTTTATTGAAGATAGTTTTATTTGAAAAAAGTTTACCGTCGATCGTGTAATTTATTTACGAGAGCGTTATCAAAAAAGGAATCCGATCAGTGAATAACAAACTGATCGGACATTCCGGCATATACCCAGATTGTAAGGGAAAGTTGAAATAAGCCATCCGTACCCCTACGTTGTCAATGTAGTGACGCAATCACTGCTGCATCGCCGCAATGACATTTTCATTGTTTTTGATGACCTTTCGAATGGTTAGGCCAGTTGCGGATTTTTCGAAGATGACCCGGTCAGTTATGCGGAAATTATCTCCATTAATATATCCGGCTGGAATTACAGATCCCTTTTTCCATGCATCTGAAAGGGACAAAAGGTTACTATCAACGAGGTATTCCACATTTTGAAGCAAGTCCCTTGCCGCCCCGGCAAGCATTCCGTTGGAACCTTTCATGGACAGTTTTCCGTTTGCATCCAGCACTACCTTTCCGCCAATGTGGGCGTCGTACTCACCGGGAGGCATCCCTGCAAAAGCCGTGGCATCACTTACCAAGAAACTCTTGTCGCCCTTTACTTTGAAAGCGACCTTTAGAAACTCATCGGGTACGTGACATCCGTCGGCGATTAGGCTTGCGGACAGGTTCTCTTCCGCCAGCAGGTCCCAAAGAATGTTTGGATGTCTTTTAAGCATAAGTGGAACAGCATTACCCAAGTGGGTTACCATAGATAAACCAGCTTCTACTGATGCCTTGATATCCTCCAGCTTGGCCATACTGTGTCCAATGGCTACTTTTATACCTTTATCAACACAGGCTGCAATAAATTCCAGTGAATTTTCCCGCTCTGGTGCCAATGTTATCAGTGCAATTCGATTATCGGAAATGGCAATAGCTTCTTCCAAAAATCCGAGTGAGGGATTTTGGATACAGTCCTTGGGATGCGCCCCTCTTGCCCCGTCCTCGGGAGATATAAATGGGCCTTCTAAATGGACCCCCAATACACAGTCATTTACCAGCGGATACACTTCGCAGGCATCCCGAATTACCCCCAATAAATGAAACATTGTGTCCTTAGTGCCTGTAATCAAAGTAGGGCAAAAAAGAGTGACTCCCTTACTTAACAAATATTGGGTTGCCGCCAAGACATTTTCTTTGGTAAGCTCTATTGAATTAAAGTCGATGCCATTGATGCCGTTAATTTGGAGATCTACTAAGCCAGGTGCTAGATAGGTTTTTGTTGGAAAATCAGCCGGAAGGATAAAATCAACCCCATATTGTTCATCCACATAAACAAGCTCATCTGCAATAATATCCTTTGATGCACGATCTTTTAAAACCTGGATTTCGGGTGAGGAATCCTGGTCCACAAATAAATCACAATTATTTAATGTCCTTAAAAAAGAAGCAGGGCAGGCGGTGGAAATCGGGCCAAACAGCGTGTCGTGAACGGCAGCTTTTTTTGTCTGACCGGGGACCACACAAATTAAATGGGATGCATTTATAATCGTGGGAATGGTCAGCGTAATGGCTTGTTTGGGCACTTCTTCAAGATTTTCAAAACACCCGTCATTTACCTGCTGCTGTCTGCACATAAGGTCTAATTCCACTTTTTTGACGGCAGAGTTATCAAGAAAATCGGCAACGGGTGGGTCATTAAAAGCAATGTGTCCATTTTCACCTATCCCCAGACAAACTAAATCGATAGGGTTTTCTTGTAACAACGCCGAATATCTTGCTATCTCGGCATCTATTTCCGCCAGTCCATTAATATAGTGAACCGCTTTAAAGGAAACGTGATCAAACAGGTGATGTCTAAGGAAATTGGAAAAAAGAGCCGGGGACGAATCGGAAAGGCCAATATATTCATCCATATGGAAAGCGGTAATTCGCCTCCAAGGGATTTGGTTACTTTTTCGCAGGTAGGCTAGTGTATCCGATTGGGAAGGGGCGGCTGCAAAAATAACCCGAAGCTCCTCCTTAGTACGTAATAGCTCTAGCAGTTTTGCTTCTACAGCCTTTCCGGCTGCTGTTCCCATCTCTGATCGGTTTTCGTATCGGTGTAATTTCATCTGTTTATATTTAGTTTTTCAAAGGTCTGATGGAATCTCCTATGTTTGATAATCATCCCTCTTTGTGGCATTTTAGTCATGCTCGATTTCATGTGGGTGCAGGTTATTTTTCTTCTTCGATAGCTTAAGGCGGTCGGTCAACATTTTCTTCATTGGCTTTCCCATAGAACCCAAAGAGGATCAATACAAAAGCTGAAATCAACAAATGCTGGGAAACTCCCGACACCAAATTACCTATGCCAATATACTTTTCAAAATGAAAACGAAAAGGCCAGCAATGGAACCAATATTAACAAGAAAATTAGAGACCTTCTGAAATAGCGGCCAATCATTGACATTGGCCAAATAATTCCCAAGTAAAAGATTTCTCTTTCCTATTAATTTTAGAAATACTGACTAAATATTTATAGTGCTAGCGGCCTTAATGGAATCAAAAATCGCGGCAGGAAATTTTTATGGTTTCCTGCCGAATTTATAAAGAAGATATTAGACTTTTGGTTCCCAGCCTTTCTCATAAGCCCTATTCCAAAGTCGTTGAGCTGGTTTATTATTCAGAATACGACCGTTTTGGGGGTCGACATGCAGGGTCTCTCCTGTTCGCTGGGCAATATTTCCCAACTGACAAAGCAAAGTACTCATATGGCCGCTGACAATATCGGAATTTAAAGGAGTACCCTGCCGGATACTTGAAAAAAGATTTTGAATATGCAAACTGTCTAGATTTTGGGCAGGATTAGCCAAATCTCTGGCATCTATTACCGTATCGTTCTTTACCTCTTTTACTAGGTTGTTTTTAAGGTCATAAATAGAATAGGCATTCCCTCCGTCAATTTTGAGTGCTCCGGTCTCTCCATAGAACATCACACCGACGCTGGCCCCTTCAATAAGGTGTCCATTACAACTTCTGCCTTCCCAAGTTATCTTGGAATTATTATCAAATTCCAAACTTATTGTTTGGGTATCTGGTGTCTCCCAATCATCATCATAGCGGTACCTCCCCCCTGCAGAAGTCACTCTAGTGGGATATTCTACTTCCAGCCCCCACCTAGCTATGTCCACCATATGGGTGCCGTTGTTCAATGCCTCACCCGTACCCCAGTTCCAGAACCAGTGCCAATTATAATGGACTAAATTATCCCGGAACTCTTCTCGCGGAGCAGGACCCTGCCACAATTCAAAATCCAACCAATCCGGAACGGCCGTTTTTTTCCCGACACCTATTGGTCCCCGGTTATTGGTATACCATGTCTTTGCATAATAAGGCCGGCCAATTGCCCCACTTTTCAGCTCGGCAATTCCAGCTATCACATTTGGCCATGACCTTCTTTGATTTCCCATCTGAAGAACCCGTCTATATTTAGACGCCGCTTCTATCAGGAGTTCTCCTTCATTCGGATTATGACTCGCAGGTTTTTCGAGATAAACATCCTTTCCCGCCTGACAAGCCATGATGGCTGCCGGGGCATGCCAATGATCCGGAGCTGCTACGACCAAAACATCTACGTCCCTATCCTCTAGACTCTTTCTAAAATCAGGAACAGCTTTGGGTAAAAAATCCTGAATTTTACCCACTGATCCGATGCATTTCTCTGCCGCCCGCTTATCCACATCACAGATATGGATTACCTCACAATTGTCCTGTTTGGCAAAATTGCCAGCAAGGGCATTGCCCCTGCTGTTAACTCCCATTACCGAAACCTTGATACGGTCATTGGCCCCTACTATTTTACCGTAGCTTTTTGCCGAAAAAGACGGCAACATTCCTGCTAGGGAAAAAACGGTCGTACTGGCTACCGCCTTTTTTATAAATGTTCTTCGTGAATCGTTCTTATCTCTCATATGCTTATGCTCTAGTTAGTATCCCGGGTTTTGTTGAAAATCTGCTCCTAAATTTAAGTCAATTTGACTCTGAGGAATCGGCCAGAGTCGATTATGTTCCTGGATATTTGCCCCCGGTAACATTGGGTTGTCATTGTATCGTCGGGTTCTTTCTATCAATTTGTTGGTACGGAGTAGCGTAATCATTCTCATTTCCTCAGCATAGAGTTCCCGTATACGCTCATCCAAAATATAATCCAAATCAACATCGCCCGGACTTATCGGTGAGGCGTTTGCTCGACTCCGAACCTCATTGATATCCTCAGCCGCCGCCGATGTATTCCCAACCCCAAGATAGGCCTCCGCTCGGAGAAGATAGGTCTCGGCAAGTCTCATAGCATAAAAATCCGTATGAACGGCACCTCCACCACCTTGGGCTGGATTGTCAAGAGTGGCCTGTATTACCGGCTCCCAAGTCTTCATGAAAAACGGATAAATGTAATTGGTGGTGTCTTTCAATAAATTTCTGCTACCTGCGGGATAGAGGGAGAGGTCTATACGCTGATTGTGAAATGATGATTGGGGATTATCAAAAAAGAAGTTTCGCTTTATGTTATGTTCTGCGTTTCTGATATCGTTTTCCCAATCGCCTTGCCATACCTCGAAAAAGACCAAATCTGTGCCTCTGGATCTGGCGACTTGCCTGCCTAGTGTATCTTGAAACCCAGTGTGAAAGGAAGGTAATCCATCTGGCGTGGTTCCAAAACTAAAGGTTCGTGGTCCATAAATACCTGACCAGTAATTATTACTTCCTCCTATAGGCATTTGAGGTTCAAATTGAATCGCCCATATCGTCTCCGTATTTGTAGGTGAATTTTGGTTCCCATACCTAAACAAATCGTAGTATACGTCTCCCGAACCAAATACGTCTGTTTGAGCCCCGAATCGCTCTGTCATAAGCGCATAATCATAGTCATCTATTACCCGAGAAGAGGATTCAACTGCCAATTCAAATTTGGACTGGGCAAGATACACCTCTGTCAACAGATGAAGGGCGGCGCCCTGAGTGAGACGGCCCGGTGCCTGCTCCACACCAGGGGCTGGGAGGTTTTCCCCTGCAAATATTAAATCCTCCTCAATAAGTTGATACACCTCTGTCGCGGGAGTTCTGACAAAATCCACTTTGGCTTCCCTAATCGGCTCTCTATTCAGCGGAATGTCTCCCCATAATGTCACTGCAATTCGATATGACCACGCCCTGAAAAATTTAGCCTCAGCCAAGTATTGATTTTTTTGCTGGTCACTATTCCATGTAATTTCTTGCGAATTCTCTATGACTTCAATTAATATATTAGCCATTTGAATGTGTTTGTACAGATATAGCCACCAATTGCGGATCACGGGGTACTCAGGATGTACACTTGTTTCATAGTTAGTCAAAAACCTTTGACCACCAGGTGTCTCGCCATCATACCCGATATCTGTACCCAACCCAAACAATCCGAAGCTCTGATCGCCGCCATTTCTATACCATCTTAATCTTACATCCGAATACAGGCCTATCAACCCTTGATTTACACCTTCTGGTGTAGAATATGCATTAGTAAGTGTTAGAAAATCAAGCGGTCTTTCCCGCATCAATTCGTCATCCATACAGCTTGACAAAAGGAACACTGCAAAAACAAGGCTCAATCGTCTGTAGATAACCTGGTTTATATTTATCATTATAGTTCTCATGATTGATTCTTTTTATTAAAAACTAAGTTTTACCCCTAAAATCAGGTTTCTCATCATCAAATCTGTCACCCCTCCAATTTCGGGATCGAAGCCCTGAAAATTGGTCCACGTGTATAGATTTTGTCCGGAGAGGTACGCTTGCAGATTTTTCACTTTCAGGTTATCCAACACACGTTGATTGAAACGATAGGATAGGGAAACGTCCTGTAACCGGACGAAACTACGGTCCTGATAATTTCCAGATGTAACGGTAGGATAATTATAGACCGCAGGAGCATCACTTACACCGTTAAACGGAGTCCAATTCTCCCGGATCGCTGGCATATTGATCCGATTGGCATAGTCGAAATCAGAAGTAGCTTCTAAGAGCGCCCTGTTATTCTGAATATAATATCCATTTCCTCCCTGTATTGAATTAAGAGTAAAAGAAAAGGTGAAATTTTGATAGTATAAATTATTCCCAATACTAAACCTATAATTGGGAGTTGCATACCCCACGATTTGCCTGTCCTCTGCCGGATTTATTTGGTTGTCACCATTTATATCCTCAAGTCTGAATTGACCGGGATAAAAGTTACGGTGTGTTTCTCCATTGAAAAACTGCTCTTCTGTCCAAACTCCCCCAGCACGTTTATAGTCGAAAATGGCACTGATGGGATGTCCTATAAACCATTGGTTTCCAATATCGTCTTTCCCATCTCCATATAAATCAACTATTTTATCCCGGTTTAGCGCAAACACAAACCTGCTTTCCCAGCGAACAGGGCTGATGACATTTACCGTCCGCAGTTCAAGTTCAACCCCCTTGTTTTCAATGCCTCCAATATTCGTCCATACGTTATTGAATCCTGTGGCCCCCGGTAGGGACCTTGTTACCAAGACATTGTCGGTATTTGCAACATAAAAATCGATTTCACCTGAAATCCGGTCGTTAAATAAAATATAATCTATTCCGAAGTTAGTGGATCTGGTAGTTTCCCATCCCAAAAGCGAGTTACCGAGAGTTGTAGGTCCAATTCCAATGGCGGAGGACGCTCCAAAAACATAATCTAATACGCCCATGCGGGTTAAACTAGAATATCTCCCAATTCCTTGGTTTCCATTTTCGCCATAAGATACCCTGAATTTCATAAAATCCAGCCATCCATTGGTCCCATCCATGAAATCTTCCTCAGATAATGTCCAAGCAGCAGAAACGGAGGGGAAATTGGCAAATTTGTTATTCTCCCCAAATCCGGAGAATCCATCTCTCCTGAATGTCCCCGTCAGTAAGTATCGGTTGTCATACACATAACTGAACCGTCCCATATATCCGACAGCTCCTTCTTCCCATGCGCCGGAACTAATGGTAGGTTGCTCCGCAAAGCCCACATTGTTGTACCCTAGTATTTCATTGGAAAACCGAACAGCATTTATTCCATTGCTGTTCCCAAATGACTTCTCTGTCGTATACACAAACGTCCCGCTCAATCTATGCCGTTCTGCAAATTCCGTTGAATAGTTGACGATATTGTTTATTACCCAGTCAGTGGTGTTGGAATTATTAATAATTGCCTGACCGTTTCGTATCAGCCCATCGTAAACAGTACTTGGATGGAATGTATTGTTTGAGACCGTATTTTGATTGTTAGAATAATTAAATTCATATGTAAGACCCTCAATCATGGGTACATCAATGCGGGTATAGGCCGTCGCAAATAGGTTTTTACGTAACTCCTCATTTTGTGACAATTCCCCACTTAATGGATGTCTCATCAAAAACTCATCATTAAACAATGCCGGATACACACCATTCTCATCGTATTTACTAGCCAAAGGACTGGCATTTCTAGCATATAACATGCTTGCCTCAATTCCTGAATGATCCCGATAAGAATATAAGGTGTTTAAACCAACAGTGACCCAATCGACCAATTTCCCTTCTATTTTGGAGTTGAGGGTCGTTCTTTTAAATTGGTCATTCACTTGTACCCCTTTCTGATCAGTGAAGGAACCCGATACATAGTAGCTAAACCGGTCGCCAGAACCACCAATACTCAGGTCTGTATTGGATACGGGAGCAGTTCTTGTAATCTCATCAACCCAATTAAGCTCATTTCCGGCCAGATAATTAGCACGCTCATCTTCAGACTGTAGTACACCCAAAACCAGATTGTCAGTTCTCTCGGGATATACGGGTCTGCCTCCATTATCCGTCACGCTAGTTGGATTCTGACCGTACCAGCCATAAAGGGATTGCATGTAGGTATAATCTATCAGTTTAGTGACATACTGATCTGCATTCATCATCCTCACCGGATGATTGGTGTAATCTTGCACACCGTAATAGGAATTTATATTAATCGTAGGTTCTTTGCTTGTACCCTTTTTAGTAGTTACTATAATTACACCATTGGCAGCTCTAGACCCGTAAATTGCGGCAGCCGATGCATCCTTCAACACATCTATTTGCTCTACATCCGCAACATTTATATCGGAAATTGCACCGTTGAATATAATCCCGTCCAAAACGATAAGCGGCCGTTGACTGGCGGATAATGTATTTTGGCCCCTAATTGAAAAACTGGGTTCTCCACCTGCTCTAGCACCTCCTTGTACATTGAGGCCCGGAGAAAAGCCCCTTAACGCCTGCATTAGGTTCATATTTGCAGCCGGGGGAACATCATCCATTGAGACGCTGACTACGGATCCGGTGAGATCACTTCGTTTTACTGTACCATATCCGACGACCACCACCTCATCCAAAGATGATAAACCTTCGGAAAGCGTGACATTGATAATGGTTTGGTTCCCAACTTCTATTGAAGTAGATTCAAAACCTATAAAGGAAAACACCAACGTTGATCCTTCCGGAACAGTAATTGAGTAATCCCCATCCATATCCGTAACTGCTCCAATGGAGGTCCCTGGAATCGAGATTGTTGCTCCAGGAATTGGTTCTCCTTTGGGATCTACTACTTTTCCACTTATGGTAATATCAGCAATCCTATTTTCCAGCATAATGGATCCCGAATTCTCCTCAGCCTGTAAAACTAAGGGGGCTAATCCGACCATCAACACCAAAATGCTGACGCATAACTTAAGGATTCCGGAACCAAATTGCTTTTGATATCCAGACCGGTTGGAGGGGGGCCTGTGCCCCCTCTCCAATTTTTGAAATTTGTAATTGTTTTTCATCATTGACACATTTTGCTTGAAGTTATAATATAAGACACCCTGATTTTTTAGCTTACGGTAAATGAATACATTTTCATTTTATCGCCTTTTGATCTATGCTTTTAGCTAAATTAATATTTTCGAATTAAACATTTATTAAGCAGAAATATTTAATTAAATCTTTATAAATCCTTATTTGTACCATCAATTTTCTATTAAAACAAAATCTGGTTATTTCTTAAGATCTGTTTCAAATTAAAATAATCAGCATGTTTACTAATGGAATGGGTACGTAACCGAAATTTCCAACGCCTCAATATTTTTTAGGTGTGCTTTTCCAATTAGCCGGTTTTACCGCTTCCGTTAACGTACCCGAAATTTTAAAATATTATTTAAGATAAAAAAATTATTTGTCAAATAATTATTAATTCCATCAAGGCTTATACTCATAGATGCCAAATAGCTCAGCATTTTTCCTGAAGAAAAGGTGGCTACACTTAAATATCCAAATTTGCTTTCTGGCCTAAATTTTTTCTTTACCACCTTTTGGAAGAAAAGTCTGTTGTTTCCAGCCATAAAATCTACCGGAGTAGGTACTTTAGGAACAAACTCCTGTGTCTATCCGAAATACACGACCCCAGGAAACAAGGTCCCGATACATCTATTGGTTTTTAATTTGGAGACTAGCTTTGTCAGAAATATCATGAGCTTTGCATTGATTAGTTTATTGACAGAAAAGAGCCTCATACACCCGGATAATACAAAGTAGTTGTGCTTGCAGACTTTCCTTCACTCGGTAGGTATTTATTCTTCCTGTAGGTTTTTTCCTTAAAATAAGGAGCTAGGGTATTTCGCCTTTCTTCACTGATCTGAGATCTCTCCTCAAAATAAAGTTTGAGTTTCGGGTGCATAGAACTAATTTAGGCAATCATATGGAAAAAGCGCGATTCTTTTGGGCCAATGGGTGATTTAACCCTAACTTCACCAGGTCTTGACCCGGTTCCCATGCCATTGTTTTAGATAAACATATCCTAATTTTGTATTTCAGTACGTATGAGCCGTGAAATGGCCGCAAATAATCTCAGAATGAAAACACTTGAAGAGTTAGAAAAAAAAAATGTGCACTCCATCTTCCGATCTGATCAGGGATATTTCCTCAGTGGATGGAGACATCATTATATTGGGAGTTGGAGGAAAAATGGGACCTAGCTTGGCCAAGCTTGCAGTAAATGCCATAAAAATGGCTGGTATACAAAAGAGAGTTATCGGTGTGTCCCGGTTTTCTGAAGAAGGCATGAAAGAGGATTTAGAAAGCGCAGGCGTGGAAACTGTCAGTGCCGATTTATTGGACGAGAATGACCTTCATTCCCTACCTTATGCGAAAAATGTCCTGTATATGGCTGGGAAAAAATTCGGCACCAAAGGCAATGAACATTTCACTTGGGCAATGAACAGCTACCTTCCAGGAAGGGTAGGCGAAAAATTCCGCAATTCCCGAATAGTAGTCTTTTCCTCCGGCAACATCTACCCTTATGTGGAAATAGGTTCAGGAGGCGCTACTGAATCCACTCCCGCCGGGCCGGTTGGCGAATATGCCATGTCCTGCTTGGGGAGGGAAAGGATATTTCAATATATTAGCGACAAACACCAGATCCCCCTCTTGATATACAGGTTGAATTATGCCATTGACCTGCAATATGGGAACCTTATGGAAATCGCCAAGATGGTCTATGAAAGGAAAACCATAGATCTCACCAATGGATATATGAACGTAATCTGGCAGGGTGATGCCAATGAAATCGCCATTAGGTCCCTGCTCCATTGTGAAATTCCTGCCAAAATTTTGAATGTCACAGGCCCTGAAACCATTTCTGTCCGAAAAGTAGCCGAAACATTTGGACAGCTATTTGAAGTCTCTCCTCAATTTGAAAACACAGAGGCTCAAAATGCACTGCTGAACAATGCCTCTTTGAGCCATCGCCTGTTTGGCTATCCCAAGGTGACGCTTAACGAAATGATAGAAATGACCCATTCCTGGGTGGTCAATCAAGGCAAAACGCATAATAAACCCACCCATTTCCAGGAACGATCCGGGAATTATTAATCTTTCTGAACGAATTTATTCATGAAAATACTCGATCAAAACATCATAGATCTACTCCACCACGGAGTCGCCATACCTGCCCACCCCCTTGCTTTGACAGCCGAAAGAAAATTGGACGAGAAAAGACAGCGAGGCCTTACAAGGTATTACCTTGCCTGTAATACAGGAGGGATTGCCGTAGGGGTTCACTCCACTCAATTTGAAATACGGAATAAAGAGGTCGGATTGTTTAAACCGGTTCTACGAATGGCCATGGAAGAAATTAACCATGCCGGCCTTACCAGGCCCTTTGCAAAAATAGCCGGTGTGGTGGGGCCAACCGATCAGGCACTAATAGAAGCGGAACTGGCTGTCGAAATAGGATATGACCTGGCACTTTTGAGTGCGGGAGGTCTGGGCGACTGGTCGGAGAAGAAACTGATTCAGCGAGCTGAACAGGTGGCGGAGATTATTCCGTTGTTCGGTTTCTACCTGCAGCCCTCGGCAGGTGGCAGATTGTTAAGCTTTGATTTTTGGAAAGATTTTGCCGAAATACCCAATGTGCATGCCATTAAAATGGCACCATTCAACCGATACCAATCCCTTGACGTAGTCCGCGCGGTACTCTCTTCATCCAGACACAAAGAAATTGCATTGTATACGGGCAATGATGACAATATAGTGGCTGATTTGCTGACCACGTACCGCATGCCCATCGAAGGCGAAATTCGGGAAAAGGAGATTGTGGGGGGATTGTTGGGACATTGGGCGGTTTGGACAAAGAAAGCGGTTGCCATGTTGGATACTGTCAAGCAGGTAAAGAAAACCAACCAAGTAAATTGGTCTGAACTGTTAACTATGGGAATACAAGTCACAGATGTCAATGCGGCAATTTTTGATCCCCACCACCAATTTCACGGCTGTATTCCAGGCATTCATGAAATCCTGAGAAGACAGGGGCTTCTTGAAGGCCGATGGTGCCTAAATCCTTCCGAGGAACTTTCTCCCGGACAGATGGAAGAAATAGACCGTGTTTATGCCTATTATCCAGACTTAAATGACGATGAATTTGTCAAAGAAAATTTAGCCGCATTTTTGAAATGATTATTTATTGAATAATGACTGAAAAACGTAATCTATCCGGTGTAAAAGAGATAGCCAGAAGGGCAAACGTGTCCATTGCGACCGTAGACCGGGTAATCCACAACAGGCCAGGTGTATCCTTAAAGACAAAATCGAAGATAGAGGCCATCATCAAAGAACTAAACTACCAACCCAATGTTTTGGCTAGTAGGTTGGCCTCCGGAAAAGTGTACAAGTTTGGAGTCTTAATACCAAAAAGCTCAGTATATTCAGACTTTTGGGATGCTCCCCTGAGAGGCATACAACGGGCTGAAGCTGAAATAAAACAATATGGCATCACGGTAGAGATTTTCTTTTTTGATTTGCCTGAGAAAAGTACGTTTACAAAAGCCATTCAGCTTCTAAAGGCTTCGGATTTTGACGGCATTCTTATGTCACCTTCCTTCCTGGATGAATCTGTCGATTATTTAAAGCATTGCCAACACAAACAAATTCCCGTGGTATTTATCGACAGTAACATTGAAGATCAGGATACCCTGTCTTATATAGGTCCGCCCCTCTTTCAAAGCGGATTTCTAGGAGCCAAACTTTGTCAATTATGCATTTCTTACAGTTCCAAAGTACTCTTGGTAAATATCACCAAACAAAGCAACAGTTATAATTATATTCAAATAGAAAAGGGGTTTAAACAGTATTTTGAAAACTTGTCCAGTTTGCAAAAATGCATCAAGCTGGACATTAACGAAATTGACCAAACATCAATCGAGGTCCAGTTGAAAAAAACTTTCCTACAACATCCTGAAATAGGGGCAATTTTCGTCATGAATTCTAGGGTCTTTGCAGTCGCTGCATTCTTAGAGCGGCACAACTTACCTCATATTCAACTGATTGGTTATGATTTTATATCAGAAAATCAACGGTACCTGAAAACAGGTACCATCAATTTTCTGATTTGCCACAAACCCGAAGAACAGGGATACAAAGGAATAATGAGTCTTTATCACCACCTAGCGCTCAACCTGCCTGTAGATAAGGAATATTACATGCCGATAGATATTGTAACCCAAGAGAACATGGATTTCTATCGATAACTTCCGGCCAGGCAGTATTTAATTACTTAGCCGAACCAAGGTGAAAGACTTAATATCCATCAGCGCACCTTTATCAAAATCCTCTACTGCCTTAAACAGTACATGATTATAATCCTCCTTCAAGTTTAGTTCTCCGATTTTTACTTTTTTGAAGGTTTCCCAGGATCCGGATTTCGCAACCTTTCCGGTAATCTCCTGATCTCCGGACATGAGGATAAACTCCTTTCCCGATTCCTCATCCGAAACGGACCACTCCATCCATACTTCATAATTTCCTCCTTTTTCCAGAGCTAGATCCCATTCCACCCTGTCTTTTCCGGTAAACCACCCAAACGCATTCCAATCCGGCATGTATTTGATATCGGGTCCAATCCCTTTTCCCGTTTCCGCCGTCAGGTTCAAGGTTCCATCTTTGGTTGGTCGTACGATTCCCGGAATATTGACATTCCCCGCCATCAATTCCCGCTTCTCCTTCACGTAAGCTGCCACTGTACCGATGGGGGCTATCCAAATGCCGTTTTTCGGATCGTTGGCATACGCACACAATTCACGCAACATCCTTAGGTAGGTGGTTTGGTTACCAGATTCGTTCGTTTCATGTCCCGCCAATACCAGCCACTGCCCATTATCCGAAGCAGAATTGATTATGGGCAATATTTCCTCAAATTCCATATTATCCATTTTCATCCCCGTAAGCTGGGCCATGTCGGCATAAAACGGATCAACCGGAGCTTCATCCAGCCATCCCCGGCCTGCCAAAAACATGTCCGAAATCAAGGGTACAAAGCTTTGCGTGTACTCCCCTTTTCCAACAAAAGTAAGCCCACACGGATAGGCATAAACCTGCGGACTAACCCCAAGGAGGGATTGGATCTCCGCATTTGCCTGGGAAAGTTCATTCCGCATTCGGCCGATAGTATAGTCTTCCAAGGCCCTATTTCTGGACCAAACAAAGTTTCCACTGCAGGGATGTTGAATGGAATGATTGGCCATTTCATGACCGCTTGCTACGGCTTTTTTCCAACCCTCCAAGTTTCGCTGCATATTTGAAGGTACTACAAAGAAAGTGGCTTTGACCCCGTATTCATTTAACAGCGGTATCCCCAATTCGGGATTGCTCAGCCGGGCATCATCAAAACTTAAGCTAATAGCCATCTTTTTGCCCTCGGGCCATGGAAATTCTGGATTCTGAGCGAACAGGTTACTTACTGTAACTGCCCATGCAAAAACGGCCAGAAAACTGACAAATCGTTTCTTTTTCATTTTCGGATATTTATAGGTTAATTCTTATTTACTTTTCAATTCACTATGCAGATAGGATTTCACCGCATCCCGAAGGTCATTCCCGGCATTTGGCCGGAAGGGTGAGACGCTTGGTTCATAACCTCCGTAACTCAGTTCTTCATCCGTCACCAAATACCCGAGCCACCCGTTGGTGTACCCATAAAAAAAGGTATAGGGAAAAGGTGATGCATCTCTTACTTCGTTTGCAATTTCACAGAACAGCTCCAAGGGGCTTCCCCAAATACCAATTTCCTCATTGATATTCAGGAATCTAACAGGAACCCGAACCAATGACGGGCCATTTTGTTGATGGCGGATGTATTCGGCCAAATCGGATGGCCAAGCCAATCCATCCTTCAGTGGAGTTTCAAAGATCAACTCCCCAACTTTCAAGGTTACTTCTTCTTCATAGTAGCGAATCTTCTCTTGGGCAGTCAGTATTTGGTCCCCGAGCAACCTTCTGAACTGATTTAATCTTCCTGACTTGGCATCTGGGTACACACTGTAAATGGGTGCCAGATTACCCGCGGCACCATTGATGAATAGCAACGGAACCCCCAACTTTTCTTCAACATAATTGGCAACTACGCCGGGGGCATCACCACTTATCTGCAAATTACCGCCTCCCATGACCGTACCGTGTATAGGATAATTTGCGATGAGTGTCATCAGACTTTCGTCCGATTTTCTCATGATTTTCAAAATGCCTACGCGGCGGTCAACAGGACCATCCGGGTTCAAACCAAGGAAAGCCACATCGTCGATATCCCGGGCCCTTCTGTTGATATTTGCCATAGCATGCCCCCAACCAACCCCCAGTTTGGCAGGCACCAAGGATGCAATTCCTTCCTCAATGGCGGAAATCAATTCATTAGCTGCAAAATTGGCATAAGCGGTATCTGTATCATGCTTATATCGTTCACCCATGAAGGCTTCTGGAAGTCCCGGGGGACCAATCTCAGGTGCCGAATGTGTATGCGTAGCCGTCCACCAGAAATTTTTCGGATCAACATCCAGCCGGGCTTCCAACATCTGTGCTACTCGGTCATATTCCGAAGGAGAAATCACGCAGACATCCGTAGAAACCAATATGAACCTAGATTCTCCAGCTTCTAAAATAACGACCTTATGATATAGGCTGTCCAACACTCCCGAAGATTTTCGTTCCCCATAGCCCAAGAGGTATTTGGATTCGCTCGGGGTGATGTTTCGTTTCACTACGGATGCCTGAAATTGCTGGGCAAATAGTTGTCCCTGAAAAAGGGCTACAAATACGATAAGACTAATAAAATAGTTCATGTTTGTGATTTTACCGGCTGCCAAAATTTCAATATTCCAATATAGGCAGTTTTCCGGTTAGGTTAGGGTTTAAA
Organism: Lunatimonas sp.; assembly: GCA_035460985.1. Lineage (GTDB taxonomy): Bacteria > Bacteroidota > Bacteroidia > Cytophagales > Cyclobacteriaceae > Lunatibacter. Next base: position 14,875 of record DATHWC010000100.1, on the reverse strand, counting down.
TTTAGGCGGCAGGAGACTGTAGATTCCCTCCATGATTATTTCCTCAACATCTTCTGTAAATTTCGAAGGCTTTTCATATCCAATCATCGCCGTCTCGGCTTCATACCCTCCTTCTTTCAACACCCTCAAAGAAGGTATATAGCAAGGCATATCGTTAGCATAAGAATTTACCCATAACCGATCTGCCCCGATCTCCCGCTTAAGTCGAAGGGAATAATCGACAACAACTTCTCCCGCCAAGAACACCATCGCCAGTTCCTTTCCGAAATCCCAGACCTGAATGGGATATGAAATTTTCTCCGGGATATCCTCACTTCTCGCCATCCTACTGAGCAGCAACTGGGAATAATTACTCGTCCTACCAGAACCCTTGGCATCTTCGGCCAGTTTCTTTGGATCGGGTACTTCAGCAAAGGTTAACTCAACATATTTTAATTTGGCCTTGGGTAGGTGGTTTAATGGGGTCAAAGTTTCATCGGAAAGAATGCGGTTCACTTCGTCCGCAATACTTTTTCCCTGGTTTCGCGCATATTCCAAGTCCATTTCAGGATTTTCAGTATTCATTCTTGGGTTGGAGTTTTGATCTGCCCCACATCCAATCGCCACCATGGCAATAGCTCCCGGCTCCAAATTGGCCTCAATCTGCAATTGGGCTTCTCCCACCCAATCGCCGTGAACAGTATTGTTTTTTGGGCCAAGTGTTACTGCATGGCAGGCGTAACTCACCAATACCGCTTTATCCTTGCCATCTTCACTTCTAACCCTCATGAGTGGCAGGGAATGGTCTGTCACCCCATTTGGATTGATGGAAGTTCGTCTGTTTATGGCGAAATCCACCTTTCCCTGCCCCCAGGAAACCATAGAAGGACTAGCGGTCTTAATTGCCTCCAAGGCGACTTCCTTCAACTTTGGTACTAACCCCATCGCAAACAGGGTAATGTCTGCCAATTCATCGGGACTAAGGGGCTTGTGAAAGTGGGAAACAATGTTGCCTATCTGTGGACCACTGTGCGTGTGCGAGGCACAAATGGATAAGTTTGCTGGGCTAAGACCAATTTCTTTTGCAAGCTCGTCCCGGACCTTTTCAGTTATTTTGTGGGGGATTCCCAGCAAATCCACCGTAATCAGAACCGAGTAATTCTTGCTTTCATTGCCGAAGGCGAGGGCCTTTGCCCAAAGGCGGTGGTGAATGGAAGTAAATGGGTCATCCCGATTTGAATAGCCTGTCAACCGAACGGGGGTTTCAGGAGTAATATCAATCCGGGCGACTCCCACGTTCAACAATTTTTGCTTCTGGCCAAAGGCTTCCCTGCCTACAAATAGGTTGAAAAAAATCAGGAAGACATATAGTAATTGTTTGTATTTTTTCATGAGTTGTTATAATCAAGTTAAGTAACAGTAAAGAAGGCATTACTAAGAAAGACTTCGAAAATACCTTTATCAGTTCCCCTATATTACGATCCTAGGTTGTTCTTTAAAGCAGCGTCGTCCGTAGGAGAAATCGCAGGGGTTAGTAATGGGAAGAATACTCCAACGATAATCTTTATTCTATTTTTCGAATATAAGCAAGCAAGTCTGCCATTTCCTGGTGGGAAATATTTTGTTCTAGTCCAGAAGGCATAGCAGACATATCCAGTACTTTCAGTGATTTGATATCGGTTCTTGATATGCTTTGTTCGATTCCCCCGGCATTTCTGAGAGTAATTGCCGCGGGAGTTTCAGACCCTATAAGCCCTTGTTGAATTTCCCCGTTATGAAGTTCTACTACCCACACATCGTATCCGTCCGCTATAGAGCGGTTTGGATCTATGATATCAGTCAGGATATTGGCGGGTCTCCGGTTTTTCAGTGAGGAAAGGTCAGGACCAAACGCCAACCCCAAATCTTCGCCCATTTTGTGGCAAATGGCACAATTGGTTTGAAAGACAAGTTTACCATCCTCCATAGATCCCTTTAGCTCGAGAGCGGCCTGATAGTCACTGATAATTGCTTCACTTTCCCCTTCCTTTCGTGTCAATAACTGACGCGCATAGACACGGAGCCTTTCTTCTTTATTAGCCATCAGACTTACACTTCTTCTCCATCCAATCTGCGAGGGTAGGATCAATCCATCATTAATAGCATCTAGAAGCACCTGTGTCCGTTCCGGGTTTTGCATCAGCGCGCTAATCGCCTCATCCCTAACTCCAGGGGTGAAATCCGACCATTTTTCCAACACAATTTGGGAAACCGTCTCATCCTTCATTTTGCCTATGGCCTTAAACGCTGATAATTGTACAGGCATGGGTTCCTTGGAGTCAATTAAGGCTACAAGAAGGTCCTTATGGGGCTCTGTTTCTCTCAAAGCCATAAAATCCACTCCCAAACTTCTTTCTTCTGGGGATAGTGAAGTTGTTTCCGCCAAGATTTTTGCTTTTTTAAATACCTCTTCATTTCTGGCGTTATCACTCAATCCAGTCACTTGCAATATTTGCAAGGATCCCTGCCGTACCGCTATCGAGGGGTGGTTAAAGCAGCTTTCCACCAATAGATTCTCAGTTGTAGAATCCTTCACAGAGACCTTTTTGGACCTAAGTCCCAATGCCAGCCCCTTCAACAAAGGCACCTGCCAACTGAAATCGTTTTCTGAACCTGCTTTTGTTGCGCTTTTGACTAAGGACGTAATAGCATCAGACTGTTGGCTAGCGCCAATCATTGCGCCCAGCTTCTGGACTAATTGGCTATAGGCAGGTATATCCTGTTTGAAACTCGCCAACACAGCATCCAGCAAATTACTGCTCTGTCCGAAGGGAGCGGACAATGCGGCAACCTGTACCCAGTGGTCCTCTATATCCTGAAATAACAGATCCTTCCTTACTCTGGCGGCTCGTTCGTCGTCCATAAACCCTAGCGTACACAGCAATTGAAAGCGGACTTTGGCATTTGTATCTTTGGACATTTCAAATAAGGCCTCCGCTAAACTGGGGGAGGTCTGAAGATGTAACTCAGCCAACTTAACCGCATTCTCTCGAATTCCCGCTTCGGGATCTTTCAATGCCTTAAGGATATGGACCTCCTCCAACATATGCATTCCCTGCAGTGCCCATAGTGCATGTAACCTCCCCATCGGGGATTCAATATTTTGAGCCATCCGAACTAACGGTTCTTTAATTGCTTGGGATTTTCTGTCCACAATAAGCCGCTGGGCATTCCTTCGCCACCAACTGTTTTCATGTGCCAGAAAGTCAACAAGTGCCTCATCGGAGGAATTTCCTAGCTCAAGCTTGTCGGACCAATCGAGAGTTTTAGAGCCTGTAGGTGTGACTCTATAAATCCTCCCCTGATCTGTTCCATTGTATAGGGCTCCCGAATTTACCACTTCCTCAGCCATCCATTCCGGATGTTCGATGATTTGCCGGTAGTAATCCAGGATGTATAAAGCTCCATCCGGTCCCACATACATATTAACTGGCCGAAACCATGAATCGGTAGATGCCAGAAATTCCTTTTCGGCATGTTGCCGGGATGCCACAAACCCAGTACCCTTATCACTTAGGAAGTCCACATGGACAATATTGCTTACCGGCTCTGCTACAAATAGTGCGTTGTCGAAAGTGGAGGGAAACTTCGCACCCAAATAGGCTGTTAGCCCACAAGCTGAGGTCATTACCCCAAGATCTGTCAACAGTTGATGTTGCGGATCGACTGTTATGGGAAACACTTCGGCAGCACTTCCATGATCTGAAACGGACTGAGTTACCTCTGTCACCACCAAATAGGGATTTCTATTCAAGTAGGTCGCAGAGATTACGTCTTGAATCACATGGTTGCTGTTGTTGACCAGAAACCGGTGACCCCATCGGTCTTCGGTGTGCCCAAACTGGGTTCTGCTACCCAATAATTCCAATTCAAAGGTTGCCGGTTTAAACCGGATGCTTCGGCCTCCAGCATTTTGAGGTAGCCGTTTGCTATTTGGATTCTGGGGGAAGTGCACTTCACTTCCCTTATCCCCAAACATATCCTCATAAATCGTCGTAGTGACGGAAGGTTCATGACCGATGTATATCCAATTGTCCAAGCCCAACTTTGGGCTGTTTACATTGTGCTGCGGGTTGGAAAGTGCGAAGCCTGTCAGAAGAATTTCTTTCTTGTCGGCCCGACCGTCGCCATCACTGTCTTCGAGGTAATACACATGGGGAGGATCTGTGACGATCACACCGTTTTTCCAGCGCATGATCCCGGTCGGCATGATCAGGCTATCCGCAAAGAGAACACTCTTATCCATGATACCATCATTGTTGGTATCAGAAAGTAGCTTAATTTTACCCGATCCGCTAACATCAAGGGGATAACCATGCATTTCTACCACGTATAGTCTCCCAAATTCATCTATTTCCATATCGACCGGATCTGCTATAAGGGGTTCCCCGGCTATCAGTTCTATTTGAAACCCTTCTTCAAGTTCAAAGGTCGAAAGTGCGTTTTCAAGTGTTCTTTCCTGCGTGGGTGACTGATTCTGACAACCCATCGCAACGAGTAATACGGCTGCGATAACTAGATTGGTACGTTTTGCTATTATCCTGTACAATTGAAGTCGTTGGTAAATCTGTGAAACAATCATTTCTTATTTTCAGCCATCAAATTACACATTTTTTATAATTAATCTACATCCCACCACAATGGGGTATATATATTGTCTTCCCCACCCAAATATTCACTAATTGCTTGACTTACTGCATTTTGACTACTATTAGTGATAGATGTGGGATAAGTAATTCGCTTGATAAAGGTCCCACCGGAAAATTCGCTGTAATTGACGGCTATTGGATATAGTTTGGGATACCCAGTCCTTCTAAACTCAGACCAGGCCTCTTGGCCATCCGGATAAATAGCTATCCATTTCTGGGTGATTATTCGCTCAAGTTTTCGTTCAAATGTGTCGCCTTCCTCCCATTTTATGGTAATATCGGTCGTAGGCGCAATATTGTTGACGGGATTATAAACATCCACATAGGGCAATTGTGTACCGGTACTATTTTCCAAATAGGCATCCACTCCTCCTACTCCATAAGCATTAAAAGACACTCGTATTCCCTCCTCGTAGAAATCCTTGGCTGAGCCTCCCATATTCCAACCACGAAGCGCTCCTTCCGCCCTGAGGAAATAACTTTCTGCCACATCCATCAGTTTTACGTACGGGTTATTGAAAAAATTCACCTGGGAATAGCCGATATAAGGTTGGCTTCCAAATATCGCTCCCGACCTTACACCTTTAATCTGTCCGTTTAATGCCGGATCCGATGCTGGCACGGCAAATACATTTATTCGAGGATCATTAAAACCGCCAAGGAGTGTTTCGACCATGGCATTGATTCTGGTTTCTTGCCAAGCCGCAGTTATTGTTTCCAGTGGATGAATGGTTCCGGTCGACATTTCAAAAGATCCATTGCCCGACATAAGTACCCCGTCCGAAACGGCAGCCTCCGCCTCCATTTTTGCCCTTACCGGATCAACTTTTGAAATTCTTATAGCTAGTCTTAGTCTTAAGGTGTTTGCCACGCGAACCCAAATCGCATAATCTCCCCCAAATCTGGATCTATCAAATTTCGCATATCTTATCTGATCAGCAGTTGGATTCTCCTCCTCGGCTGCTTTTAATATATCCACCGCTTCTTTTAATTCTTTGAAAAAGATATCATAGGAATCCTCCACTGAATCAAAAGCAACATCACTGGATTCTCCATATCTGGAGTAGGGAATTGGTCCAAACACATCAGCCAGACGATGCCCCGCAAAGGTTTTAAAAATTATCCCCATAGAGTACAGGTCGGGATATAAGGCATCAAAATTCTTCTTTTTCATCATTACCCATTGGTCGAGTACTTTCTGGGAAGGGACTGCCCAAATCTGGTTGTTCCAGCTATCCACCATGACATAGGTACCTGTATTTCGATTGTCGAAAAAGGGAGAAGGCAAACTCATGTACCCGCCATAATTATCCGCATTGAGATTTTGCTGCATTTCAAACCGCCAAGTGGTAAGCACATCAACCACACCTAGTTGCATACCGGGGAGGGAAACCCCACCTTCATTGGCATCATGTCGCAGCAATTCGTCGGTAATTAGCTTTTGGTCGACATTTATCTCCTGCAAGTAGTCCATGCATGATGTCAAAAATAAACCAAAGAATAGGAGGAAGGAAACTGATTTATATTTTAGATTAATTTTTTTCATGATTTCAAGTGTTAAATGATTAGTAAGATGACACAGGAATGCGAACTTTTTCATTGTGTCAAAATATGGCTCTCAAGCTTACCCCATATGACCTTGTCTGCGGCTGGCTAAATGATGCTATCCCTTCTGAAGTGGGGGATGTATTCACACTGATTTCAGGATCAAATGGCGCATTCTTGTACAGAAAAAACAAGTTCCTACCTACTAATGACAGGTTTAGTTCTTTAAAGAAATTAGATGTTACCGGGATCTTATAGCCAAATTGAAACTCCCTTAACCGGATATTGGTAGCGTCATAGTAATATTCAGAAGCAACCGCTGTGGCACCAGCTCCAGTTTGATTCAAGTAAAATTCCTGTGCATCAACCATTTCACCATTTACCATGACACCTCCGTTGTCCCTTGCCTCACCAGTTCGCTTTGAAAGACCCTTATAGTCCAACCACACTTCTGTTCGGTTTACAACTCCACCCCCAAATCGGCTATCAATCAAAAATGAGAAAGTAAAATTGTTGTAAGAAAATGAATTGTTGAATCCAGCGAGAAAGTCAGGGTTTGCATTTCCAATGAACTGGTCTGGATTTTGGGAAACTAATGGAATACCGTTATCATTGGTCAATAAAACTCCATTATCATCGCGCTGATAAATCCTGCCATACATATCGCCAAAAGCCGCATAATTTCCGTCAACCGGTCTAGTAAGAAAAATGGAAACCAATCTACTCTGATTGAAACTCGTCAATACGAACCGCTCAGCCTGCAATAAGTCACTAAGCTGTCGGATTTGATTTCTATTGTGAGAGAAATTGACTGTAGAATTCCATCTGACTTTTCCCAAAGTAGAGTTGTAGCTAAGAATTCCTTCAAATCCCTTATTTCTTATTATTCCTCCATTGATCCAGAAATTGGATGCTCCGGCGCCTGCGGGTGCCTGAATCTGAAAGACCTGATCATAGGTCGTAGCATTATAATAGTTTATATTAAAGCTTAACTTGTCGTTCAGAAACCTCATTTCCGCACCAAATTCATAGGACTTTGTTCGCTCCGGGTTAAGATTTATCGTATCATTCCCGTCAAAAAACGGCAGGGTTCCCCTTGCATTTATATTACCATTATTATCCAAGGACATTGGAGGGTTCCAGTTTGCGATTCCAAACGGAAGGCTATTTCCCACTTCTGCAAAGGAAGCGGTTAGTTTGGCAAACGTCAAAAACCCAGTTGCTGACGACCCCATACGTCCAGACACGTCTTTCAGTACATAGGATAGTCCAACTGATGGATAAAAGAAAGGCTGTGAGACTGTGGAACTCCATTCGTTTCTTCCTGTAACGTCAAGGTATAATTTGTCCCTGAATCCCAGTGTCAAGTTTCCGAATGCTGCTTGTGTGACGTTTTTTCTTAGGCCTTCGCTTTTATTGAAAGGCCCGTTAAATGCAAACACAGAGAAATAATTGGGAAATGTAAGCGAGGTAGGAACTGTGCTGGACAGGTTCAAACTTGAGCTCGTAGTTTCCCGGTTACTGAAACCCAAGGTACCTGCTAAATTAAAATCGGGGCCTAAATTCTTATTTCCAATCAAAAGTAAATCCGAATAAATATTTTCTGTATTGTTTCTGCCAATTCCATACCCGCCATTTGGTCCTGCTACCGTCGCCTGCGTAGAAGCGAAGTGGCGAAACTCAGATTTATCATCAATCTTGTCATAGGTGATCCTTCCCTGCAAATCCAGCCAGCTGAAAAGTTCATATTTGGCTGTTAGTGCGGAAATCAAATGATCCCTTATAAAATCCCGCTGATTTCTGTGTTGTACCCAGTATGGATTCTGGTTTGGAAATGTTTCATTCCGTATGTAAGGCCAATTCTGAACATTCATTGCGCGTACTGGGTCCCATACTTCAAAATTATCTCTATCATATTTGGAGAAGTCATCTCCAACGGGAAATGAATATATTCCAGGTAGTGCGCTATAACCACCTGCTGAATTTTGATTGTAAATTTCTTGATTAGTATAATTAATTGACCCATCAATGGACAATCTGTCGTCAAAAAACTGAGAAGTTAGCCTAACCGTAAAATTATTTTGCTTTAAGTCGTTTTCTGGAAGAATCCCGTTGGCCTTCGTGTTTGAATAGGACATGTACAATTGACCTATCTCGCTGCCGCTTGAGAAAGCAAGGGAATTGATAAAGGTCGTCCCAGGCTGAAAAAATTCTTTCAAATGTCGGTCACTTCCGTTAGTAATCCGTTCCCCCCAACTATCGTTGAAATTGGGATCGGTTTGTCCATATGAGGTTTGTAGCTGGGGCAGATCTACGGCATTTTCAACAGTCAAATTGGAGGAAAATTCAACGGTGGAAACACCGCGGCTCCCTTTTTTGGTATTGACTAATATTACCCCGTTTGCCGCTTCACTCCCGTACAAGGCCGCAGCCGAAGCACCCTTCAATATCTGAATACTCTCAATATCTTCTGGGTTGTAATTGGATAGGATATCTGTACCACCGACCATCGGTACACCATTTAATACAAATAAGGGCTCACTGTTTCCTGTAAGCGATTTGTTACCTCTTAGCAAGATTCTGGGTGCACTTCCTGGTCCAAAGTTACCTTTGGTAATTACTGCACCGGCCACTTTTCCAGCCAGCGTATTCATGAAATTTGGATCTTTGACCCGTAACGCTTCTTCAGGAGAAACTTTTTGGGTGGCATAGGTAATGCTTTTAGGGTCCTTCTCAACCCCTAATGCTGTCACAACTACTTCGTTTAGACTTTGCACATCTTCCTCCAAAACAAGATCAATTATCGATCTGCCACTCACTGCTACCTCCTGCGAAATAAACCCAATTGATGAAAATACCAAAACTGTATTTGTTCCATCCGTAATTTCCAATTTGTATTTTCCATCTACATCTGTCACAGTACCCAATGAGGTGCCCTTAACCAATACTGTAACCCCTGGGAGAGAAACCCCGTCGGAGGTTGTAACAGTACCGGTTATTGAAACCCTTGGGACTACCGTTATTACAGGTTTGTAATTTTTAATCTCATAAAAGGACTGGTTTAAAACAATCTGTTTACCTATTACCTGGTATTTAATATTATTCCTTTCAAAAAGTAGATCGAGAATATAACTGAGTTCCCGGTTTTCAATCTTCAGTGAAAAATTTTCATTGGAACTTATGACACTCGCGTTGTAAGCAAATTTCACATCTGCTGCTTGCTCTATAACCTTCAACACCTCCTTGAACGGCTTGTTTTGAATATTTAACGAAATTTGGGTTTTAAGGATATTCTGGGCACTTGTCGGCCCACCAAATGAAACTCCAGTAACTATTAATAGAACTGCCAGTTGAATTAAGGAAATTCTCATTATTTTTTTAAATAATGCCCTGTGTTGTAATTGAATTTTCATACATTTGTAATGTTTTTGTTGAAATAAAATTTTAGCAAAGACATCCCCTTTAGGTTCATAAACCTATCACTCAGGGATTACATTTAGGTCAAAAGTGGCTCCAACACTTTTGGCCTTTTGTTTTAATTACATCGTTTTTCTCTTATACGTTTTTGTTTTAGGGTTTACATCCAGATCCGTTTATTTCTATAATTTTATTGGTAATTGTATAGGTAGCGTTTACTGATTTTGCCAATATCTCCAGACAAATCTCCAAAGGTTCCTCTGAAAGGTCAGCGGTAATCAGGCAGTTTTTCATCCCACTGTTTTTAAGAATTATTTGCTTGTCATATAAATCGCTTAGCGTTGATACTATTTGCTGCATTGGCGCTTCAATAAACACCAAATCGGGACGGGTAACTTGTGTGATTGGTGTTGAATCAATTGTATTGATAGCGATTAACGAATCTAATTTTTGATTATAGATAATTTTTTGACTTGGAATCAGTATGATATCCTTACTTATTCCCGATAATTGTTTCACAGATACCAACACCTTTCCAGTAATCACCTCCACTTCCTGGGCGTTGTCACCTTTATAAGCTTTGATGGAAAAGCTCGTACCCAATACCTTTGTGGTAATATTGGGAGAATGTATGATAAATGGTTTTACTGAGTCCTTGGCGATATCAAAGAAAGCTTCCCCCACAAGATTTACCTCCCTTGTATTTCCAATAAATTTATTCGGATATTCCAACTGGCTGTCTCCTTTCAGCTTGACAATACTCCCATCGGAAAGGTAAACGGTCGAGAACGCTGAATTAACTACCATTCCCCTAGGAATTGCTTGTTTGGAGATTTGATTCAATTGCAACCCCAAGAAAGCTAGCCCTATCAGTATCATGGCTGCAATCTTTCGGATAACACTCCTTTGAACAATCCATTTTCTCGCATCATCGGCTAGTTCGTTCCCGGATTCCTTTTGGTCAATTTGAGTTGAAATTTTGGACCAGAGCTTTTGTTCTAGGGAGTTTACATCCTGAATTTCTACAACATCATCTGTATCAAGATTGCTGTACCATTCCTCAACAAATTGCCTTTCTGTCTCCGTGCATTCACCTAGGCGATACCTTTTTAATAATTGCTGAAACGCTGTATTTTCCAATAGGTCGAATCGAATTTATAATGTAATCACCTCAAATAATGCTTATATCTAGTAAGTCAGATAAGAAGCCCTTTGGTACTATACCAAAGGGGAAATAAGTTAAAAAATTTAACGAATTCGTTAGATTAGGATCGTAAATTTATTTTCAGCCAGATACACACCCGATTAAAAAATTAAACCTAGTACTACATATCCGTGGATCAAATGAGCTTTAAGCATCTTTAACGCTTTACTTATTTGATTTTTTACGGTTTGCTGGGATATGTCAAGCCTTTCCGCAATTTCCGAGATGGAAAGGTTGTCATTTCTGCTGAGCAGGAAAACATGTTTCACCTTTGGAGAAAGCTTCGCCAATCCAATTTCAAATTCCCGCTGGACTTCATTGCACACAACCATTTCTTCAGTTGTGTTATCGTGTCGTTTAAAATTGGCACTCACGTAGCAAGAATATTTTTTTCGGACGCAATTTGATTCATATAGGTTAATGATCTTGTATTTCAAGGCGGAAAAAAGATATCCTTTTAAGGTAGTTTGAATTTGCAGGCCATGCCTTTTAATCCATATTGAAACAAATAAGTCTTGAATTATATCCTCAGCTTCTTCCTGAACGGAAACCTTCCTCACTGCTAATTGCAAAAGTGTCAGCCAGTATCTCTGATAAATTTCATTAAAGGCCTCTCTGTCTCCTTCTCTAATAAGGATCAACAATTCATCATCGCTATGGGATTTATAAGATTTAATGGTAGATGCTATTTAGTGAAAGGTGATCAAAGCCACTTTATCGCTAAATTTAGAAAAGTATTTTCTATAATCAAATGTAATTTGGGGGATAGATCTCTCCAAAAACTTATTGATCTCAATAAACAAAATTACTTCACTTTCATAAGTCAGAATTATCTCTGTTCATCAATCTGTAAATAAAAGATTTGGATAAAAACTAACTTCTAATATATCAAAGGATGTGAAAGAAATGAAAATATCACCCTCCCCTAACGGCTATCAGCCATGCAAGAGCCAAAAAGAGCAATCCAAGTATATTGGCTATCCGTTTTACGGTGATATAAAATATTTTAAAATGCTTTTCCATTTATCTTTTCTTTACGCAAGATCAAACCTTTCGGCATAAATTTGATTCCAAGGTACTCCGGCTTTACGCAATGCCAATTCCGCCACATCCATCATGGGCGCCGGTCCGCAAATAAAATAATCATACTTTTCTTTACTTTTTGGAAGGAATCTCTCGATTACGCCCTCATTAATCAATCCTTCCTCGCCGTCCCAATCCTCATGGGGTTTTTCCAGAATGTGAACCGTTTTTAGGTTTATCTCATTCTTTAACTTTTCGAGTTCTTCCCTGAAGGGTATGTTTTCCCAGTTCTCGTTTCCATATAACAAAACGCATTCTCTGTTATCTGTAAGATCCTTAAGCGTAGATAGAATAGAAATTGCAGGCGTCACGCCTATTCCCCCCATCACAAAAAAACAGGGCCTTTCTTTAAGAGTAAATGATCCAAAGGGACCTTCTAGAAATGCTTCCTGACCGGGTTTTAGGGTGTCCCACTTTTCCGTAAAATCCCCCAACTGCTTTGCTGTAATAGATATGTAGGGCTGCACGGCACTGCCAGAAAAAGAAAACGGATGCTGCTGCAGTGAAAATGGGGAAGAGTTGATTGTAATCCAAATAAACTGCCCCGGTTCAAATGCCATACCATCGTGACCTTTGGGGTCTAAAATAAGGGTGTAGCAGTCATCCCGCCGCGGAACCACTTCCCGCACGACATAGGGTTTCTTTTTATTTCGATAGGGACGAACAAGCCTGGTATGTGCCAGTAAGTATGTCATTGCGGTAAAAAATGCCACAAATGGAATCACCTTTCCCAAGCCATCCAAGTAATGTCCCACCTGCACACTATGTACTACACCGACAAAAATGATCAAGAATCCAAGTATTCCATGTATCAATCTCCAGACCTCATAACTTAACCCAAAAGACATACGCCATAGACTGGTTACCAATAACACCACCATTCCTATTGTCACGGCCACCAAGGATATGGCTCTTGGAAGATTTTCTGCGGGATCGAAAAAGCGGATATAATCCCAATCAGCAATTAGCATGGATATAGGGTGCGCTAGGGAAAACAGTATAGCTATGACTCCGATTTCTTTGTGAAACTGTACAATATTATCAACGCCGAATGAAGGCGCTATTCCTTTGACTCTACCGGAAAACAAAAATTGAAGGGCAAACAAGGACAACCCGATAAAACCTAATGAAACACCAAATTCCTCCAGAAAAGTCCGAACTGGAGGTAACGGCCCGTAATACGCGATAGCCAGAGGAAGCAGTGCGATTACAACAAAAATCCCCAGCCAAAGCAAGCCGTTGGTGGTACTGTAGGGTTTAATCCGAGATTTTTGATACATTATATTTATTTGTAAGTTAAAGTGGCTGCGGCTTCAATGCCATTTACCACACAATCCGTCTGCCAAAATCAAACCTAAAATGCATGACATCTGAAAAAGGACATAATTGGTCTGTTTCTGAAAACGAACTTGATCGAAAAATGTACTAAAAGAAACACAGATCCTCAAACAAAAGGTTAAATTTATAGATCAAATAATTTTGACAAACCGCTAAAGCATCGCTTTTCATTTAACATATAAAATGATCCACCGTCTAAGTTGAGGATCTCCATTACCTGTTGAGAGTAATAAAACCCAAAATAACTATGAACCGATTTCTACTCATTTCAATTCTTTATCTATCTCCATCAGGAATTTTGACCGGATATAGTCAGTTGATGAATTCACCACCAATAGATTCAGAAAACCGGGTGACCTTTATCGTTAACGCTCCCAGTGCGCAGGAAGTAAAGGTCATTAACCTCAGTGATCCGGACGCCATGGGGGCAGCTGAGTACACCCTGATTAAGGATGAGGATGGGATCTGGTCAGGCCAGACTAACCCATGTAGGCCAGGCTTTCACTATTACAACCTGAATATTGACGGATTTGAATGCGCTGACCCTAGGAGCCAACTCTACTTCGGATGGGGAAAATGGACCAGTGGACTGGAAATTCCAGAACCAACACCAAGCTTCTATTCACCCCGTGAGGGACCCAAGGGAGAAGTAACTACCCATTGGTATTCGTCATCCACCACAAATACAACGAGGAAATGCCTCATATATACACCGCCTGGATATCGGTCCCACACTGGGGTGAAATATCCCGTGCTTTACTTGCAACACGGGGCTGGGGAAAGTGAATTGGGATGGACCATGCAGGGAAAGGTAAATGTGATTATGGATAACCTTATCGCCGCGGGGAAAGCAAAACCAATGATTATAGTGATGGATAACGGATATGCGGCGGCCCCTGCCTCTCCAAATCCCAGTCGGCCTGAAGCTAGGGATAATCGGTTTGAGGAAAACTTGATCAATGACCTTGTACCTGCAGTTGAGGCCAATTACCGCACCCTTGAAGGAAGAGAATATAGGGCCATTGCAGGACTTTCCATGGGGGCTGGCCAGGCTCAACGGGTGGGATTTGCACATTTGGATCTGTTTAGTGCCATAGGGGCGTTTAGCGGTGGAGCGAGGGATTTTGACATCGACACATCGTTTGGCGGAATCTTCGGGGATGTTGATGCATTTCACAATCGGGTAAATCTTTATTGGGTAGGTTGTGGAGAGCAGGATTTTCTCTATGAAGGTGCAAAAATGCAGCACGAGGCACTGGCAGAAAAAGGCATCATCCATGAATGGCATGTTATGCAAGGGTCACATGAATGGCAGGTTTGGCGTAGGCATTTGTATGAATTTGCCCAAAAAGTGTTTCAGGGTAAGAAAATCTTTACAGCAGACCAAAATTAACAGATTGATAACATCAATCAGATCAAGGTTACATGTTTAGCTTCTACCTTTATTTTACCAAAAACAAACCCCTCAAACTCACCATTACATGGACCTGTTTAAAAATTTTCTACCCATACTCTTTACCTTCCTCGTTATTTCCGCCAGCGTAGCGCAGGAAATGCGGGTCTATAAAGCACCAAAATTCCGTTATGAATGGAGTAAGCATTCCTACTACCCTGACAGAAT